>JBGSLA010000206.1:0-21636 GCA_041740935.1 Desulfobaccales bacterium
CCAGGGCGGCCTGGCCGATTTTGCCGGCCGCTGCCTGGCCCCGGGGGAGGTGGATTTTCAGGAAGCCATCCTCCAGGATTTTCGGCCTCAGAAAAATGGGGCGGACCTGGCTGACGGATTGGACTATCTGCTAAACGCCGATCTGCGGCCACGTTTGCCTCGAATCCGGGGCAGGTGCCTTATCCTGCAGGGAGATCGGGATGCGGTGGCGCCCCCGGCCCAGGCCGAGGTCCTGCGGCGCGGGCTGCCTGACGCCCGGGTGGTGACCTTTCCCGGGGCCGGCCACGTTCCCTTTCTCACCCGGGCGGCTGAGTTTAATGAGGTCCTCCAAAATTTCTTGAGGCAGGAGGCGGGTGCTGCGGCTTGCCGTCCCCTTAAGCATCATTTTTCCCAGAGATTATGAACCATAAACAGGCCATTCAACGGAATTTTGCCCGGCGGGGCGCCACCTACAACCGCTACGCCCGCATCCAGCAATGGATGGCGGCGGAGCTGCTGCGGGGCTGCCGGGAAGCCCTGACCAGGGCCCGGAGCATCCTGGAGGTGGGCTGCGGCACCGGCCATTTGACCGAGTTGGTGCGCCGGGCCAATCCCACCGCCCGGATAGTGGCGCTGGATTTGGAGGTCTCCCTGGCCAGACTGGCCCGGGAGCGCCTGAAGCCCGACCCTCTGGTGCATTTTGTGGCCGCTGACGGCGAGGCCTTTGCCGGGGGCCGCTACGACCTCATCATTTCCAACTCGGTTTTCCAGTGGTTCACCCGGCCCCAGGAGACCCTGCAGGAATATCGGGGCCTCCTCAGTCCCGGCGGCACCCTGGCCTTTTCCACTCTGGGGCCGGCCACCTTCCGGGAACTGGACACCGCCTTTCGGCAAGCCGCAGTGAGCCTGCCCCTGGCGGATTCCCCGGAAGTAGTGGCCCTGTCTTTTGCCGATGAAAGCAGGTGGAGGGGTTTCCTGGCCCAGGCCGGCTTTCAGGAGGTGATGGTGCTGCGGGAGGAGCGCATCGAGACCCATCCCACGGTCCATGACTTCCTCCACGCCCTGCAGGCCACCGGGGCCACCAACCCCATCCCCCGGCCCCTGTCGCCCCGGCTGTTTCGGCACATGGCCGCCATCTATCAACACGCCTTCGGGGTGAACGGCGTCATCCCGGTGACCTATGAGATCATCTGGGCCCTGGCCCGCAAAGGGGATTTCCGGTCGGATTAAATCCGCCCGCCGCCTTGGGAACTCTGCGAGAATCCTTTCCTCGGCCAAAAGTTCTCTAAATAAATCAACACATAGTAGAGCTGGCGCCCTTGCCTGCACAATGCAGCCGAGGACTAGGCTCCATGATTTTCGATTTTCGCAGTCGGCCGTGATCCCGGCTCTCTCAAACCAAGTTGCAGTCAAATGGCGGTAAAGGGCCTCAATCCCGGAGTAGCTCTTGAAACTGGGATGCGGTAGACTTTTCTGCACGGCGGTCCCCCTTAGCCCAAGGATTTTTCAGAACCAGGAAAAGCCCGGTGGCACAGGTGTCCTCACCTGTGCATTCTGGCGGTGCCCACCCTGAAAAATTGCCCCGGCAGTCCTGGACCAACACACCGGTCTCCTTGTCGGTAAATACCCCTGGGTGAGAAAACCATTTGTCTCAAAAAAAAATTATGATAAATATAATAGTTTCACGTTATTCGGCAGGAAGCCAGATTTTTTCGACTTGAGGATTTATGTCAGAATTGCTTTCAGGTCAGGCAGGAGAGCGGCGGTTGTTTCTGGGCAATGAGGCCATTGTGCGGGGCGCCCTGGAGGCCGGGGTGTCGCTGGTGGCCACCTATCCGGGGACGCCCGCCTCGGAGATCGGCGACCGCTGCGCGGCAATCTCCCGGCAGACTGACCTTGTTTTCGAATATTCGGTGAACGAAAAGGTGGCCCTGGAAGTGGCCGCCGGGGCCTCGGCCGCGGGCTGGCGGGCTCTGGCCTCCATGAAACACGTGGGGCTGAACGTGGCCGCCGACGCGCTCATCACCCTGGGTTATGTGGGCGTCAAGGGAGGCCTGGTCATTGTCAGCGCCGACGATCCCTCCCTGTTTTCCAGCCAGAACGAGCAGGACAACCGCTATTATGCCAAGATGGCGGCCCTGCCCATGCTCGAGCCCACAAACCCCCAGGAAGCCAAGGACATGACCGAGGCGGCCTTCGAGCTTTCCGAGGCGGTCGCCCTGCCGGTGCTCCTCAGGACCACCACCCGGGTCAATCACACCCGGGGGGCGGTGACCCTGGGAACTCTGGCTCCCCGGTCGGGGCCGGGGCGCTTCGTCAAGGACCCCTTTTCCCAGGTGATGGTGCCGGCGGTGGCCCGGCAGGCCCACGCCCGGCTTATGGCCAAACAGGCCCGGGTGCAGGAACTGGCCGAAACCTCCCCCTTCAACCGGCTCACCGGCCAGGGACCCTGGGGAGTGGTGGCCAGCGGCGTGGCCGCGGCCTATGCCGAAGACGCCATCGTGGAGTTGGGCCTCGCGGACCGGGTCACCTTCCTCAAACTGGGCTTCACCCATCCCCTGCCCGAAAAGCTCATTATTGATTTTCTGCGGCGGGTGGAGCGGGTCCTGGTGGTGGAGGAACTGGACCCCTATCTGGAGGATGGCTTGAAGGCCATCGCCCAGGCCCAGGGGCTGACCCTGCCCATCCGGGGCAAAGGCGAGGGGCTGTTTTCCCGCCTCTATGAATATCAGCCGGCCCTGGTGCGCCAGGTGATGGCCGGCTTTTTCGGCCTTCCCTTTGAGGTGCCCCAGCCCCCGGACCCCGTGGATATCTGGGGCCAGGCCCTTCCCGACCGCCCCCCCAACCTCTGTCCGGGCTGCCCCCATCGGGCCTCCTACTATGCCATAAAAATCGCGCTGAAAGATATGGGCGTGGAGGGCATCTTCCCCACCGACATCGGCTGCTACACCCTGGGGCTCCTGCCGCCCCTGTCCATGGCGGATTATCTCATCTGCATGGGCTCATCCATCAGCACCGCCGCGGGCATCTCCCGGGCCACCGGCCAGAAGGTGGTGGCCTTCATCGGGGATTCCACCTTTTTCCACGCCGGGCTCACCGGCCTCACCAACGCGGTGCACAACCGCCATAATTTTCTCCTGGTCATCCTGGACAACGGCACCACCGCCATGACCGGGTCACAGCCTCATCCGGGGGTGAGTCTGGTCCCTCCCGGCTATGCCGGCGAGCATGTGCCCATCACCCGGGTGGTCAAGGCCCTGGGGGTGAACCAGGTCTGGATAGTGAACCCCTTCAAATATAAGGAATCCCTGGCGGCCGCCAAAGAGGCCCTGGCCGCCGACGGGGTGCGGGTCCTCATCTCCCAGGCCCCTTGCCACCTGTATGAAACCAGGGTTACCGGCAAAAAACGGCGGGCCCGCTTCCAGGTCAAGGACGACTGCGGCGACTGCCGCCATTGCCTGGACTATTTCGGTTGCCCGGCCATGTCCCTGAAGCCGGATTCGGGGCGGACCCAGATGCTCATCGATTACGACCTGTGCTCGGGCTGCGCCTTTTGCGTCCAGATCTGCGACTGCATCCGGCCGGTGAAGGCACAAGGTCAATAAAAACCCGTATGGGAGGTCGATCATGAGAAAAACTTTTATCCTTGCCGTTGTTTTGGTTTTCCTCTGCCTCTCCCTGGCGGTGGCCCAGGTCAATGAGCCTCCCCTGCCGCCCGACCTGAAGATCATCCCGCCGGGGTCCGGGGTTTCCCCCCGCTTGGCCCAATTAAGCGGCATCTGGGAGGGGACCTGGGATTTTAAGGCGCCCCTGGGTGGCGGCGGCAGGTTAAAGACATTTCCCATGGATATTATGGGCAGGGGGGTAAAAATTGCCATCGTCGAAATTAAGCCCCCAAAAATCCAGGCCGTTTATGCGTTCAGCGGCACCCCCCAGAAGCCCGGCCAATGGTTTTGGATTAAGGATGCATCGATATCAGGGGATAGTATCGTTTTGAAATGGGGGCAACCCGGCCGGATAAAAACTGTAACCCTGAGCCCTTCCGGCACTCCTGGCGAGGCGCGGGCCACCCTCCAGGCCGAGACCGTGGACCATGCCCTCAACGCCGTCTTAAGGAAGAAGTAAAGCGGATTTTGCCTGGGGAGCGCGAGAGAACGGCTGCCTGCTGTGATTTTTATGGAAAAACCTATGGACCGCGAAAACTTCAAACAGCGCATTTTTCTCACCGGGGTGGGGGGTCAGGGGACGCTTCTGGCCAGCCGCCTCCTGGGGGAAGCGGCCCTGGCCGCGGGCTACTCCCCCCTGGTCAGCGAAACCCACGGTATGGCCCAACGGGGGGGGGTGGTGGTGTCCACCGTGGTGTTGGGCAACCTCAAAAGCCCCCTGATCTCGCCGGGTGAGGCTGATGTGCTTCTGGGGTTCGAGGCCCTGGAGGCCTTTCGGGCCCTGGACCGCTGCCACGCAAAAAGCCTGGTCATCGCCAACACCGACACCCTGCCGCCCTATCCGGTGGCCATCGGGCAGAGCTCCTACCCCAAGGTGGACCGTCTGCTCGACCTCATGGCCGGGCAGGTGGGGGGCCTGTTGGCCTTCGAGGCCGGGGACCTGGCCCGCCGGGCCGGAAGCCCCCTGGCGGTGAACATGGTTTTGCTCGGGGCCTTGGCCTCCAGCCACATCCTGCCTTTTACCCAGGAAGACATCCTGTCCTTGATCCGCACCCGGACCAACCCCAAGTTTCTGGAGGCCAACCTGGCCGCCTTCCGGATGGGACAGGAAGCCGCGGGCGATCCCGGCAAGTGGCGCAAGCCCCTGGTTTCCTGATTTTTTCCCGGAAACCAGGTTTTCCTCAGGTGCGGCGCGGGTCCATTTATTTGGTGGCATGACGCAGGGAATGTATTACATTATAAACTAAGGATACATTTGCACATATGATTGGGGACATCCGGCCGCGGGTCCGGTATCAGAAATACCGGCAAATGGCCCACACCGCGGACGCGGCCTATCGCCTGCGGGGGGAATCCCTGGCGGAGATTTATGTCAACGCCGCCCAGGCCCTGATGGCCACCATCACCGACCGTCGACGCCTGAGGGCCAGGGAAACCAAGGATATTTCGGTGGAGGCCCCGGACCGGGAAGCCCTGCTGGTGGCCTGGCTCAACCATCTGCTCTATCTTTATGACGTGGACGGCTTTTTGGGCCGGGACTTTGAAATTTTAGAACTGCAGGACGAGCGCTTGCAGGCCCGGGCATGGGGCGAAGTCTTTGACCCCGAACGCCACGAGGGCAAAAACGCGGTCAAGGCCGCCACCTATCACCACCTGGAAATCACCCGGTGGGACCACGGCTGGCAGGCCACGGTGATTTTGGATTTGTAGGACGATATGGCAGTCAAACTCCGCCAGGTTGACGAGTATCGCTGGGAACTGCCCCGGGAGGGCAAGATGCGCACCCGCGGCCTGGTGTACGCCTCTAAGGAGATGCTCGCCAAGATTCAGGAGGACCGGAGCCTCGAGCAGGTGGCCAACGTGGCCACCATGCCGGGGATCGTGGGGGCCTCCCTGGCCATGCCGGACATTCACTGGGGCTACGGCTTTCCCATCGGCGGGGTGGCGGCCTTTGACCTGGACGAAGGCGTGGTGTCCCCCGGCGGGGTGGGCTATGACATCAACTGCGGGGTGAGGCTTTTGCGCACCAACCTGGAGCGCCCGCAGGTCTCTGGCCGCATGGATGAGTTGGTCAACGCCCTGTTCGCCAATATCCCTTCCGGGGTGGGCTCGAGGCGCAAGGACCTGAAGCTCACCATGCCCACCCTCAAACAGGTGTTGCGGTTAGGGGGCGCCTGGGCGGTAAAACAGGGCTACGGCGAGGTCTCGGACCTGGAGCACATCGAGGCCCGGGGCCAGATCGAGGGGGCCGACCCCGATTTGGTGAGCCAGTTCGCCCTGGACCGGGGCAAAGACCAGTTGGGCACGCTCGGCAGCGGCAACCACTTTGTGGAAATAGGTTATGTAACCGAAATTTTTGATGAATCTCTCGCCCGGGCCCTGGGGCTGTTCCTGAACCAGGTCGCGGTCATCGTGCACACCGGCTCCCGGGGGCTGGGGCACCAGGTGTGCGACGACTATATCAAGGTGATGCTCAAGGCCACCGGCAAATACGGCATCGAGCTCCCCGACCGGCAGTTGTGCTGCGCGCCCATTACCAGCCCGGAGGGGCAGCAATACCTGGCGGCCATGGCCGCGGCGGCCAATTTCGCCTTTGCCAACCGCCAGCTGATCACCCATTGGGTGCGGGAGTCCTTTGAGCAGGTTTTGCACCTGGGACCCCGGGACTTGGGGCTGGAGCTCATTTATGATGTGGCCCACAACATCGCCAAGATCGAAAATCATCAGGTGAACGGCGCCTCCCGCAAGCTCTGCGTGCATCGCAAGGGCGCCACCAGGGCCTATCCGCCGGGCCACCCGGAGACCCCGGCGGCCTACAAGGAAACCGGCCAGCCGGTGCTGATCCCCGGGGACATGGGGCGCTATTCCTTTGTCCTGGTGGGGACCGAGACGGCTCTCACGGAAACCTTCGGCAGCACCTGCCACGGCGCCGGCCGGGAGATGTCCCGGGCCCAGGCCGTCAAGGTCTCCCGGGGGCGGAACATCGTGGAGGAGATGGCGAAAAAGGGCATCGTTGTCCGGGGCGCCGGCCGGGGCACCATCGCCGAGGAAATCTCCGAGGCCTACAAAGACGTGGAAAACGTGGTGAACGTGGCCCACGGCGCCGGGATCAGCAAGAAGGTGGCCAAGCTGAAGCCGTTGGGGGTTATTAAAGGATAGTCCAAAGTCCAAGGTCCAAAGTCCAGGGTCAAAGGCCCGGAGTTCAAGGTTCAAGGTTCAAGGTTCAAAGTTAAAGAAGGGGCGGGGATGAATTGTAGGGCGGGCACTGCCCGCCAATAAAAAAAGCAATGGTGGGCTACAGGATAAGGAAGCTCAAAGCCCAAAGCTTAAAGCTTAAAGCCAACAGCTCATAGCTCACAGCTCACAGCTCATAGCTCTTATGTTCGACCGCCTTTCCGACAAGCTGGCCCAGGTCTTTAAGAAGCTCAAAGGCCGGGGGACCCTGACCGAGGCCCAGGTGGGCGAGGCCATGCGGGAGGTGAGGCTCGCGCTTTTGGAGGCCGACGTCAACTACAAGGTCACCAAGAGCTTTATCGAGCAGATCAGGGAGCGGGCCGTGGGGGAAGAGGTGCTCCGGTCGCTGACCCCGGCCCAGCAGGTCGTAAAAATCGTCCACGAGGAGCTCACCACCCTTCTGGGCGGCGAGGCCCCGAGATTGGACCTGTCCGGCAAGCCGCCGGTGGCCCTGATGCTGGTGGGTTTGCAGGGCTCGGGCAAAACCACCACCGCGGCCAAGCTGGCCAAGCGCCTGAAATCCCAGGGGCGCCAGCCCTATCTGGCCCCGGCCGATGTGCAGCGGCCTGCGGCCATCGAGCAGCTCAAACGATTGGCCGCCGACGCCGGCGTGGGGGTGTACGACACCCAGCCGGGACAGAACCCGGTGGACATCAGCGACGCCGCCATGGAAGCGGCCTACGCCGCGGGCTATGACACCGTCATCCTGGACACCGCCGGCCGCCTCCACATCGACTCGCCCCTGATGGCGGAGCTCAAGGCCATCAAGGGCAAGGTGGGGCCCACGGAGATCCTCTTGGTGGCCGACGCCATGACCGGCCAGGAGGCGGTGGCCGTGGCCCAAAGTTTCGACGATCTGCTCAATCTCACCGGGGTCATCCTCACCAAGGTGGAAGGCGACGCCCGGGGCGGCGCGGCCCTGTCCATGCGGGCGGTCATCGGCAAGCCCATAAAATTTCTGGGCGTGGGCGAAAAGCTAGACGCGCTCGAGGTCTTCCACCCCGACCGGCTGGCCTCCCGGATCCTGGGCATGGGGGACGTGCTCACCCTCATCGAAAAGGCCCAGGAGAGCTTCGACGCCGAGCAGGTCAAGGCCCTGGAAAAGAAAATCCGCCAGGATGACTTCACCCTGGAGGATTTTCGCCAGCAGCTGCTGCAAATCAGGAAGATGGGACCCCTGGAGGGCCTCCTGGAGATGATCCCGGGGCTCGGGAAAATCAAGGCCCTGAAAGGCGCCAAGCCCGATGAAAAGGAATTGAAGCGGGTGGAGGCCATTATCCTGTCCATGACCCCGGCGGAGCGGGCCAACCACCAGATGATCAACGGCAGCCGCCGTCGGCGCATCGCCCGGGGCAGCGGCACCACCGTGGAGGACGTCAACCGTTTGCTGAAAAATTTCACCGCCACCCAGAAAATGATAAAACAAATGGGCAAGGCGGGTAAGAAGGGGAGGATGCCCCTCCCCGGCGGATTATTTTAGTTTTTTGGTTTTGAAAATGGCAGATTTGGGAAAATTTTCAAGGGATTATCAAATCCCCCCTAACCCCCCTTTAGGAAAGGGGGGAATTTCAGGTTGTTTTCGGATGGAGACTAACTCAGCCGAAGGACCCTGGTTGCCTTTCAGAAAATCTAAAACCCAGAACCCAGAACCCAGAACCCAAAGCTTAAAGCTTAAAGCTTAAAGCTTAAAGCCTAAAACTCAAAACAGGAGGACGGCACAGCGCTCATGGCATTACGTATCCGACTGGCCCGTTACGGCGCCAAGAAAAGACCGTTTTATCGTATTGTGGTGGCCAACAATGAATCTCCCCGGGACGGCAGGTTCCTGGAGATTATCGGCACCTATGATCCCCGCCAGGATCCGGCGGCGGTGAATGTGAAAGAAGATCTGTTGACCTTGTGGGTGAACCGGGGCGCTCAGCCGACGGACACGGTCGCCAGCCTGCTGAAGCAATGGAAGGCTGCGGCTGCGGCCGCGGCTCCCCAGGAAGGTTGAAGGCTGGGGGTTTCCATCTGCCCCGAAAGCATAAACCCGGCCCATCCCGGATTGGAGGCGGCCAACCATGAAGGAACTTATCAAGTTCATTGCTCAAGCTCTTGTGGACCATCCGGACCAGGTGCAGGTAAAGGAAATTGCAGGGGAACAGACCTCAGTCATCGAGCTCAAGGTGGCCAAGGAAGACCTGGGAAAAGTCATCGGCAAACAGGGACGCACCGCCCGGGCCATGCGCACGATTTTGAGCGCCGCTTCTACCAAGATTCGCAAACGGGCGGTTTTGGGAATCATTGAATAACCAAGGCAAATCCCCCAGCCTTCTGGTGCCCCTGGGCCGGGTGAAGGCAGTCCACGGGCTCAAGGGCATGGTGCGGGTGGGCCACAAGGGGCGCGCCGCGGATTTTGATCCCGAGACCTTCACCGCGCTGGAGGAAATTCTTTTGGGCGGCGAGCCCTTCCAGGTCGTCAAGGCGGTCCGGGGGCGGGGGCACATCCTGCTCAGGCTCCAGGGCATCGACAGCCGGGAGCAGGCCGAGGCCCTGGTGGGGCGGGAGGTTCAGGGCGAAGCCCGGCGCTTTCCGGAGTTGCCGCCGGGGGAATATTATTGGTTTCAGATCCTGGGGCTGCCCGTGGTTCACGCCGGCGACGGCGAGGTTTTGGGGCGTCTGGAAGAAATCTGGCCCACCGGGGCGCATGACGTCTATGTGGTGCGCCAGGGCGAGCGGGAGGTGCTCCTGCCCGCGGTGGAAGGGGTGATCCAGGAGATCGACCTTAAGGCAGGCGTCCTTAAGGTGCTGCCGCCGGAGGGACTCCTGGAGTTGTATGCGGATTGACCTGCTGACCCTGTTCCCGGAGTTTTTCGTGAGCCCGCTGGCCCAAAGTATGCTGCGGCGGGCCCAGGTGCTGGGCCGGGTGAGCTTTCGGGTCCTCGATCTCAGGGATTTCACCGCCGACCGCCACAAAGTCACCGATGACCGGCCCTTCGGCGGCGGCCCCGGCATGGTCATGAAGCCCGAGCCCCTGGTGGCGGCCATCCGCCGGGTGCGCCACGATGACGGGAACATCAGGGTCATGTTGCTCTCCCCGGCGGGCCGGCTGTTTGGCCAGGAAACGGCCCGGGAACTGGCGCAATTGCCCAGCCTGCTTTTGGTCTGCGGCCATTACGAGGGCGTGGACGACCGGGTGCGCCACTTCATCGACGGGGAAATTTCCATCGGCGACTATGTGCTCACCGGCGGGGAGATTCCGGCGCTGGCGGTGGTGGACGCGGTGACCCGCCTGATCCCGGGGGTGCTGGGGGGCGAGGGCGCGGTGGAGGAAGAATCGTTTCAAACCGGGCTGTTGGAATACCCGCACTATACCAGGCCCCGGGATTTTGAGGGGCTTAGCGTCCCCGAGGTGCTCCTGGGCGGCGACCACGCCCGCATCGCCCGCTGGCGGCGGGAGCAGGCGCTCAGGCGCACTGCGGCTTTGAGGCCGGATTTGCTGGCCCGGGCGCCTCTCAGCCCTGAAGATCAAGAATTTTTGGCAAAATTGGCCGAAGAAACCGGAAAGGACAGGTAACAGACATATGAAACGGTTGGAACAGCTCTCCCGGGAGCAGATGCGGGGGGATCTCCCCGATTTTCGCCCGGGGGACACGGTGGAAGTGCACGTCCGTATTGTGGAAGGCGACAAGGAACGCATCCAGGTGTTCAAAGGGGTGGTCATCCGGAAACGGGGCGGCCTCATCGGCGCCAGCTTCACGGTGCGCAAGGTCTCCTACGGCGTGGGGGTGGAGCGCATTTTTCCCTCCCATTCCCCCAACATTGAAAAAGTGGTGGTGCTGACCCGGGGTTTGGTGAATCAGAGCCGCATTTACTACCTGCGGCAGCGCTCCGGCAAAGCGGCCCGCATCAAGGAAAAGCGGACCCGGCCGGCATGAAGGGGCGCCGGGGCGGCAGTCAGGTGTTTGCTGACCCGGAAGCCTATTGGCGCGGCCAGGGCGTTAAGCTCATCTGCGGGGTGGACGAAGCCGGCCGGGGTCCCCTGGCCGGCCCGGTGGTGGCCGCGGCGGTGATCGTGCCGCCGGATGTCGACCTGCCGGGACTTAGGGACAGCAAGCGTCTGCCCCCCGAGACCCGGGAGACCCTGGACCGGGAAATCCGCGCCCTTGCCCTGACCCTGGCGGTCATCGAGGTGGGTGCCCGGGAAATCGAACGCCGGGGCATTCTGGCCGCCAGCCTCCGGGCCATGGCCCTGGCGGTCAAGGCCCTTACGGTCCTGCCCGACATGGTGCTGGTGGACGGCCACCAGCCCCTGCCCCTGGCCTATCCCCAACAGCCGGTCATCCAAGGGGATGACCGCTGCCCCGCCATCTCTGCGGCCTCGGTGTTGGCCAAGGTCCACCGGGACCGCCGCATGGCCGCCTACCATCGCCTCTATCCCCAATACAATTTCGCCCGCCACAAGGGCTACCCCACCCCGGAGCACCTGGAGGCGCTGCGCTGCTGGGGGCCCTGCGCCATCCACCGCCGGACCTTCCGGGGGGTGAAGGAGTGGCTTGCTCCGGAGGCAGGCAAAATTGTCTGATAATGTTTTCAGTTTTCACTATGAGCCCTATGGATAACCGGCGATCCCTGGGGGACCGGGGCGAAGACCTGGCCGCGGCCTTTTTGAAAAAACAGGGCTATAAGATCCTGGAGCGCAACTACCGCACACCCCTGGGAGAAATCGACCTCATCGCCCGGCACCGGGGGGCGCTGGTGATCATCGAGGTCAAAACCCGCACCAGCGAGAGGTTCGGCCCGGGACAGGACGCGGTGCACCACGGCAAACAGGCGCGCCTCCGCAAACTGGCAGATTATTATCTGAAACAAAAACGCCTGGGGGAGGTCCCGGTGCGCTTCGACGTGGTGGGGATTTTGTGGCAGGGTGATGCGCCGCAGATTGAGGTGATTGAGGGGGCTTTTTAATGGATATAAAAAAACTCATAAGGTTTGATTTCTAAATGGAATACAACGATCAAAAAAAAATTAAAGAAGCCAAACGTCTAGCCGCTGGCGACCTTGGCAAGGAGCTCTCAAAATTTCCCATGCGTTTTGCGAAAGCAGCTCTTATTGGTGATCGTCCAGCGAGAAATCTTTTTACAAAGATTAATAATGCGACTGTCACGCTTGTCAACCTTGGTAACGGCCCCATTTTGATCACTTGTTATCATGTTCTTGATTTTTATCGTAAGTTAATTAATGAATGTGGGAGTGCTTTGTTTCAAATTGGAGATGTTGAATTGGATCCCTTGTCGCAGCTTGTTGCAGAAAATGAGAAATTAGACCTTGCAACTATAAAGCTCACATCTGTCCAGGCCAAAGCTATCAGTCAAGGGGGAGAGATTGGGTCTTGTTTTTTTGAGCCAAGTTTCTGGCCACCTCAACCGATTAAAGAAGGAGACTTTGTCGCCTTTGGTGGGTTCCCCGGTCAATGGAGAAAACGCTGGGCATTTGATGAGGTAGTTTTTCCAAGCTTTAGCAGTGGGGGATGTAGGGTTACACAAACTTCAGGTAATCGATTTGCTTGTCAATTCGAAAGAAAATATTGGGTTACTGCCTTCAATATGGAAAATCGTGAACCCCTATATGAACTTGGTGGTATGAGTGGCGGTCCAGCGTTTATACATAAGGGGCTCTATTGGGAATTTATAGGTGTAATTTTTGGATTTCTAGATTTTGATATTATGTATCTTCGTCCTGCACACCTTATATGCCAGGATGGTTCTATTTGCGATCCGCTCCCATAAGTCATGAAAAGCAGGTAAAGAATTGCTGAATCTGATTAAATCAAAGCTCCTAATTCAAGAGGGGCAGGCCGAGTCAAGGAGTTTAAGAAGACAAAAAAGGCATATAAAAACGATGTGAGGGCACTATGAAAAACCGGAGGATGGCCTGGTTTGTGGGGGGGAGAATGTTGATGCTGGTCGGCCTGATCAGCCTCCTAAGCTTTATCAGCCTGCTGTGGTCCGGCCCCGTTGCGGCGGACCGGGAGAAAAAGCAGGAGCAGGTGGTGACCGAATACCTGCTGGAGCAGGCGGGGTTCGACAAGTGGCGGGTCCCCTATGACGCGCCCAAGCGGGAGGCCCTGCTCGCCGCCCTCCCCAAGGGAATCATCGTCACCTACCGGGCCAACGGCAAGGTGTATCACACCTATGGCGATCACCGCGCCCGCATCATCTATGTGGGGGACGACGCGGCGTACCAGCGCTATCTTTCCCTGACCGAAACCAAAAACCTCTGTGAACGGCGGGAGGGCGGGGAGTCGGCGCATTTCTGGTCCTGTTTCGAGGAGATGCGGCAAGGGGGCGGGGGGCAAACGGGGAAATAGGGGCGCTGCCGCGCTTGCGGGGCGATTCCCTCGCATCTTGAGGCTCCTGCCGGGGGAGGCCTATCGAGGCCGGGCTTCGCTTGGCGACAGGCGCCCAAGATTTTCGGGCCTGCCTGGAAAGCGGGAAAAAGTCTGGTGGCAGAGGTTTTCAACCTGTGCCCTTGCACCGGTGAGGACACCTGTGCCACCGGGCTTTTTGGAGGCGGGAGGCGCTTCGCTTTCCCGCCCTACGTCACTACGTCACTGAGAATCGCCCTATAACCGGTAGAACGGGCTTCCAGCCCGTCCCGGCACCGGTTGAAAACCGGTGAGCGCTAACTTAAGCATAATTTATTAAAGAAAACTTATTTTCCTGTCATTCTGAACGGAGCGCAGCGAAGTGAAGAATCTCGTATTTTAAAATAATTGAGACCCTGCGCTCCGCTCAGGGTGACAGAAAAAGGGGTTTTGAACAGGTTTTGAAAGATCTGACTGCTCCGGGGATGGGAATCCTTTACATCGTGGCCACGCCCATCGGCAATCTGGAGGATATCACCCTCAGGGCCCTCAGGGTCTTAAAAGAGGTGGATCTGATCGCCGCGGAGGACACCCGGCGCACCCGGAAGTTATTGAGTCATTACGGCATAAAAACGAAACTCACCAGCTATCACGCCCACAACCAGACGGGGCGGGGGCCGGAGCTGATCGAAAAACTGCGCCAGGGGCACACCATCGCCCTGGTGAGCGACGCCGGCACCCCGGGCTTTTCCGATCCGGGGGCGGGGCTGGTGGCCCAGGCCTGGGACGCGGGGATCAAGGTGGAGGCGGCGCCCGGCCCCGCGGCGGGGGTGGCGGCCCTGTCTATGAGCGGCTTTCCGGGGGATGTCACCTTCCTGGGATTTCCGCCCAGAAAGGCCGGGAAGCGCCGGGAATTTTTCGAGTCCCTGGCAAAGGAATTCCGGGTGCTTATCTTGTATGAATCGCCCCAGCGTCTGGCCGGGACCCTGAAGGAGATGGCCGGCTATTTCGCCGACCGGCAGGTCCTGGTGGTCCGGGAACTCACCAAGATGTTCGAGGAGGCCTGGCGGGGGCCGGTGGCCCAGGTGGCGGCCCGGGTGGCGGAGCGGGAGATCAAGGGTGAATGCGCCCTGGTTCTTTCTTGCCCCGAAAAATTCCATGAGGCGGAAGTGGACGTGGCCGCCAGGCTCCTTGAGACCGCGGCCGCCACCGGGGCGACCGGCCGGCGCCTGACCGAAGCGGTGGCTGCGGAGTTGAACCTCCCCCGGCGGCGGGTTTATCAAACGTATTTGGAGCTGAAAAATCAGCAGCGGCTGTCTTAGTGCTCCATACCATATTTTTCAGGTCCGTTCCTCATGGGCCTGCGGCTCACCCGGAAATCAGGAAAATATTTTCTGGGGGGAGGGGGCAGGGGTCTGTGTCCCCTGGCCCCCACCCCCACTTAAAACTTTTCATAACAGCATGAGACAATA
Source organism: Desulfobaccales bacterium (assembly GCA_041740935.1). GTDB lineage: Bacteria > Desulfobacterota > Desulfobaccia > Desulfobaccales > 0-14-0-80-60-11 > JBGSLA01. The sequence continues at coordinate 14,700 of JBGSLA010000206.1, forward strand.
ATCACAATTTCGTTTTTCGGGTCTGTGATACAATGTCTGGGAATAAAACCGAAGGGCCGGCGGTGGAGCAGGAACTCTGGGTGGAAAACCGCCTGGGGCTGCACGCCCGGCCGGCCATGAAAATCACCAATATGGCCATGCAGTTCGACGCCCAGCTGGTGCTGGAAAAAGACGGCCTCCAGGTCAACGCCCGGGATTTGCTGGGGATTCTTACTCTGGATTGCCCCCAGGGGACCCGCTTGCTCCTCAAGGCCAGCGGCCCGGAAGCGGGCGAAGCCGCCCTGTCCCTGGGCCGCCTGTTTGCCCGGAAATTCGGCGAATCATGAGTGCAGAAAACCACATCCTCCAGGGGATCCCCGCTTCTCCCGGCATTGTCGTCGGCCGCGCCTGGGTCCTGAGCGACCGGGGTGAGATCAAGGGGCGTTTCCGCCTGCTGTTTACCGAAGAGGAGCAGATGGTGGAAGTGGCCCGGCTGCAGGCCGCCATGGACCAGGCCCACGAGGACCTGACCCGCCTGCACCGGGAAATCTCCGCCGAATTTCCGGAGCACGCCCATCTGCTGGAGCTGCACCTGCTGATCCTCAAGGACCAGATGCTGTGCGATGAGCCGATGCGGCTCATCCGGGAGGAGCGGCTCAACGCCGAGTGGGCCCTGCATCGCTCCTTTGAGAAAGTCCAGGAACTGTTCCGCCGCATCGAAGACCCCTATATCAAGGGGCGGCTGGCGGATGTGGAGTCGGTGTACCGCCGCCTGGTGGGCAACCTCATCGGCAAATCCAGCAGCCGGATGTTTGATTCCCCGGATCCGGTGATCATCGTGGCCCGGGACCTCTCGCCCGCGGAAACCACCCAGATGACCGACTCCAAGGTGGTGGGCTTTGTCACCGAGCGGGGAGGCAAGACCTCCCACACCGCCATCCTGGCCCAGGCCCTGGAGATTCCCGCGGTGGTGGGCCTGGACAACGCCACCGAGGAGATCAATCCCGGAGACGAACTGATCATTGACGGGCTTCTGGGGAGAATCATCCTCAACCCGGACGAGGAGATGCTGGAGAAATACCGCCGGCGGCAGCTGGAATTTGACGCGTTCAAAGCCGAGGTGGCCCAGTTTTGCACCTTTGCGGCCTACACCCTGGACGATCATGCCACCACGGTGCTGGCCAACATCGAGCTGCCCGAAGAGGTGCAACTGGCCCTGAAGTGCGGCGCCGACGGAGTGGGCCTGTACCGCACCGAGTTTCTATATCTGCGCCAGCGTCTGCTGCCCACCGAAGAAGAACTGTACCGGGATTACCAAAAGGTGGTGGAGGCCATGAACCCCCGCCTGGTGACCATCCGCACCCTGGACCTCGGCGGAGACAAGTTCCTGTCCCACCTGGAATATCCCAAGGAGATGAATCCGGCCCTGGGGCTTAGGGCCATCCGCTTCTGCCTCAAGGAGCGGGGGATTTTCCGGGCGCAGCTCAAGGCCATCCTGCGGGCCTCGGCCCACGGCCAGGTGCGGGTGATGTTTCCGCTGATTTCCAGCCTGCAGGAAATCCGCGAAGCCCGGCAGCTTCTGGCTGAAGTCCAGGATGAACTGCGCCGGGAAGGCCAGCTGTTCGACCCCCGGCTGCCGGTGGGGGCCATGATCGAAGTGCCGGCCGCGGTGACCCTGGCCCCGCTTTTGGCCCGGGAGGCGGATTTCTTCAGCATCGGCACCAATGACCTCATTCAATACGCCCTGGCCATCGACCGGGGCAACAAACAGGTGGCCGACCTCTATCAACCTCTGCACCCGGCAGTGATGCGCATGATCCTCCAGGTGGCGGAGGTCGGCCGGAAAGAGGGAATTCCGGTGGCGGTGTGTGGGGAAATGGCCGGAGACCCCCTGTACCTCCCCATCCTCCTGGGTCTGGGGGTCAGCGAACTTTCCATGAATCACATGTCCATTCCCATGATAAAAAAAGTGATCCGGCAAATATCCTATGAGGAAGCCCAAAACATGGCCAAGAAGGCTTTGGATATGGTAACTGTAGATGAAATCAATAACTTCGCGGTTCAGGAAATGAAAAGCCGTTTTCCGGACATTTCCCGGTTCGGCTCAGCCCTGGCCGGCACCTTGATACCATGACAGCAGAACTGATGAAACTCATTTGCCGCAACCGCAAGGCCTATTTCGAGTACACCATCGACGACCTCTTCGAGGCCGGTCTGGTCCTCAGGGGCACCGAGGTGAAGTCTCTCAGAATGGGCAAGGCCAATATTGCCGACGCCTACGCCCGGTTCCGGGACGGGGACCTCTTTTTGCTGAACGCCAACATCAGCCCTTACCCCCACGCCGCGGGGGAAAATCACGAGCCCACCCGGCCCCGGAAGCTTTTGCTGCACCGGCGGGAACTGAAGCGTCTTTGGGGCAAGCTGACGGAGCGGGGCTATACTTTGATCCCGCTGAAGCTCTATTTTAAAAACGAACATGCCAAGGTGGAACTGGGCCTGGCCAAGGGCAAGAAGAAGTTTGACAAGCGGGAGACCATCCGCCGCCGGGAAGAGCAGCGGGAGCTGGAGCGGGCCCGCAAACGGCGGCATTAGAAAACGGGGGAGCGCCGGGGCCGGCGACTCCTTTAGCTGTACTGGAAGCGCGCATGGAATTTTTATATCGCATCGCCGAAAGTCGCATCCTCGAGGCCATCGAGGCGGGCCTTTTTGATGAGCTGGAGGGCAAGGGCAAGCCCCTCAAACTGGAGGACGACAGCCACGTGCCGCCGGAGCTGCGCCTGGCCTATAAGATCATGAAGATGGCGGACTGCCTGCCCCCCGAACTGGAATTGCGGAAGGAGGTTATCCGGCTTCAGGACCTGGTGGCCTCGCTGCCGGATGAGGCCGAGAAACTCAAGCAGATGCGCCGGCTCAATTTCCTGATCATGAAGCTGGGCCTGGTGCGCCAGATGTCGCCCCTTTTGGAGGAGCACGATCTCTACACCCCCAAGATCCTGGAGCGCCTGGAATCGGGGAAGTAATCCGGAATAAACTCCCATGAAATTGCGTCTCGACCATCCGGCCTGGCGGCGGCTGGGGCCGACCCTGGCCCGGGGCCTGATCAGGGTGATTTTCGGCACCGCCACCAGAAAATCCCTGCACGGCGATGCGGCCGGCAAGGCCCTGTTTCAGTCCGAGGCCCCGGTCATCCTTGCCGTGTGGCACGGTCATCTCCTGGCGTCCCTTTATTTGACCAGGATATTCGCGCGTTTGAAGCCCCCCATAGTCCTCATGGCCAGCCCCAGCCGGGACGGCGAGTTCATCGGCGAGGTGGCCCGGGGACTGGGATTCCTGGTATGCCCGGGGTCGCGACACAAAGGAGGTTTCCAGGCCCTGCAGCAATTAGCGGCCTATGTCCGGCAGGGGCATTCCGCCGGCCTGGCCGCGGACGGCTCCCGGGGGCCGGCCCATGCGGTGCAAAAGGGCGTCCTGTACCTGGCCCGGGAAACCCAGAGGCCCATCCTGCCCCTGGCCGCGGCCAACCGCCGCGCCATCACCCTCAACACCTGGGACCATTTCGAGGTTCCCCTGCCTTTCGGCAAAAGCGCCCTGCTGGTGGACGCGCCTTTGTGGATCAGCCCCGAGGACCGGGGCGCGGCCCTGGAAAAGCGCCGGCAACACCTGGAAAACCGCCTGAATAATCTGTTTCGGCACAGTCGGGAATGGTTCTGAAGCCGGCAAACTTTTTTCTCTAAGGGTTCGAAAAAAAACAAAAACTGATTGCCCTAGGACGGTGATATGTTACATTTTAGATAAATACCTAAGAAAGCCGTCTGACTATGCGCTTTGAGGATCTGGACGTCAAAACCCTGGATCAAATCGCCTCCCCGGAGATGACCACCCGGGCCCGGGAGTTGGTTCAGAATAACCAGGTGCAATTCGCCTATCGACTGGCGGACCGCCTCCAGGCAGTGGTGTGGGATGAGGAATCCCACCTGGTGGAAGCCAGGATCAAGGAAGATCAGCTTTCCTGCATGTGCCCCTGCACCCAGGAAGTGGAAGGGCAGATCTGCTCCCACGCCCTGGCCCTGCTGTGGGCCTGGGCCACCGAACCGGAGCGCTTTTTAAACCGCAAAGACCTCCTGGAGCGTTTAAAGAAATACGCCAAAAAAGACTTGCTCGACATCATCGTCGAGTTGGCCGACCGGGTCCCGGAGGTGCGGAGCGTTCTCAAAGAGGAAGAGCAGGGCCAGGAAGACATTCTGGAGTCCATTGACCAGATCGTCGAGGAAGTGGCTGACGACTCCATCGATCTGGACCGGGCCGAAAGCCGGATCCGCAAGGCCCAGTCCTCGGCTGACCGTCTGGCCCAGACCGGGCGTCTGTCCGATGCCCGTTCCATTTATTTTTATATCCTGGACAACCTGCTGGGTTTGGAAGAGCGCCTGGGCAAGGCCTCCCTGTTTTCCCAAACCCTGAAGGAAGACCTTTTTGAGGAATACTGTCAATTTATCCACGAGGACCGGCAGCTGGAGCGGGAATTGGTCCAGCAGGAGCTCAAGCAGCTGGAGAAATACGGTGCGGTCACCCGGGGGGAATTGGATCTCTCCGAAGTGAAACAGGAGGTCAGCCGGGCTTCCTGAGGATTGTCTTAACCTGGCGAGGCGTTTTGAGGCCCGTCACCCTCCGGGGGGACGGGCTTTTTGGGTTCCAGGGGCTTGGGGGGCGGGGCCCGGCGCGGCCGCCAGGTGAAAGCGCGTCGGCGCCAGGATGGCCGTCTCGTAAATGCCAAGCAACGACAGAAGCAGGGACAGGATAAAGGGACCCAGGATAAAGCCGATCATGCCGAAATAAGAAATGCCCCCCAGGATGGCCAACAGCACAAAAACCGTGGGCGTGGAGCGGGAGCCCCGCATGAGCATGGGCTTGAGCAGATTGTCCATCGAACCGATAACCAGGGTGCAGAAAACCAGGAGACCCAGGGCCTTGGCCATGGCGCCCTGCAAGAACAGATAGCCCACTGCGGGCAGCCAGATGATGGCCGCGCCCACCACCGGGATGACGCTGGCGGGGACCATGATGGTCCCCCAGAAAGCCGCCTGGGGCACCCCAAACAGAAAAAAACCCACCCCGCCGAGGAAACCCTGGATGAAGGCCACCACCACCGTGCTCCACAGGGTGGCCTTGATGGTAGCCTCCATTTCCCCCACGATCATTTCGTTATCCTCGGCGGACAGGGGGGAAAGCTTTTTGATTTCGGCGATGAAGTCATCCCCTTGCAGAAACAGGAAAAAAGTCACAAACAGGACCAGGATCAGGTCCAGAATAAAACCGGTGAAACCCGTCAGGATGCCGATGGCTTTGCTGTAAATGAACTTGCTGGCGTTGGTCAGGACGGTTTGCACCAGGTTTTCGAACTTGATCTCCTCGGCCGGCAGGGGTACATTCAAGTGCAGCAGGTAGGCCTTGACCAGGGTCACCTGGGCGTCGAGCCATTGCCCCAGGGTGCCGCTTTGCAGCCCTTTGCCGATTTGGCTGGAAAGCTCCAGGGCCTGGGAGGCGACGATGCCCAACAGGGTGATCAGGGGAATAATGATCACCAGGGCCAGGATCAGGCAGGTGAGGAGCGAGGCCAGGGTGCGTTTGCCGAAGAGCACCACGGTGAGGGCCTGGTAGAGGGGCCGGGCCACGAAAAAGATCACCAGGGCCAGGAAGATATCCACCAGATAGGGCTTGATGATTTCGTAAGCGTAATAGAGGACCAGGAGGGTGATGACCCCGAAAAACAGCCGGGCGAACTGGTTGGGAAAGCCGTCCCGGGGCGCCGGGCCCAGGGGAGGAGGGCAGGGGGGCTCCCCGGCGCCGGCCTCCCCGGCGACGGGGGGCGGCTGTTGATTTTTGAGCTCTTCGGGCTCGTGGGGACCGGTCATGTCGTTCTCCCAATCGACTTACTTGCTTTGCTACTATACGCCAAAATTCCGGCAATGGGAATATTGTTGGGCGGGAAGTGGGTAGGTGGTTGGGTGAGTCGCAATATTTATGGGAAACAGTCAGTTGTGAGTCCGGGGCTCACCTCCAAATGAGCCATTCATGAGCCTGCTGCTCACCCGCAAAGTATGAAAAATCGGTGGGGCGGGCCTTAAGTGCCCGCCGGAACGCTGGGCGGCCGGGGACGGCCGCCCTAACGGAATGTGGCCTCCGGAAGAATTTTCCTAACAGCTCCTTATGGACCGGCGGCCCACCCGCAAAGCATGAAAAATGTGGCGCCGGCGCCTCGCCGGCGAACGAACCGCCGAGGGCGGCGGTTCCACACAAACACTTTTCAGGACAGGGCGGGCACCGCCCGTCGCTCCCTGGCAGACGATTCGCAGTCCGGCAGAGCTTGGCGGGAACGCCGGTTACACGCAGGAGATCTGGATGGGGATATGCCAAAGGCGGGAGGCGCGGCGCTTTCCCGCTGCGCCCTGCGCCCTGTGGCCTGGAGCCGGGACCACAGGCATCTTGCCTGTGAGGCACAGGCGGGACGCCTGTGCTCCCGGTTCGCGGGGGGAGGGGCTCACCGGCCCCGGTAGCACGGGCTTCCAGCCCGTGGGAACCCCTCCCTCCTCGCCAACTTTTTCTAACCGCTCCTCATGGGCCGGTGGCCCACCCGCAAAGCATGAAAAGACAGGGCAGGCTTCTTGCCCGCCGCTATAACCTTGGACTTTGGACCTTGGACCTTGGACTTTTTATAACCGCAAACCGAAAACACCTTTGATGACGCCATGCGCTCCTTAAAAAACCTCATCCCTGGGCGAAAAATCTTATGGGGCCTGGTGTTCCTGGTGGGCTTGGGGCTCGCCGGGGGCCTTGTGTACCTGGAAGCCGCCTCCCGGGTGGACATGGCCGCCCTGGCCCCGGTGCCCGGTCCCCTGGTCACGGACCGGCAAGGCCGGATCCTGCGTCTGGCGCCGGGGCCTGAGGGCCTGCGGGCAGTGAA
>JBGSLA010000207.1:0-21225 GCA_041740935.1 Desulfobaccales bacterium
CAGAGACGACGAGGGCCGGGTCTATCCCCGGGATTTCATCACCGCCAATTTGGCGGCGGAATACATCCTCACCCGGAACAATAAATGGGTGGCGCTCCTGGAACTCACCAGCACCTGGGACACCGGCCGGCTCTTCGGCAACCGCCCCAACACCGCACCCACCTATCTGCTGTCCATCCTGCCAGGGATCGAGTTCATGGCCACCGAAAGGCTGTCCTTCGCCCTGGGGTTGAACATCGACCTGGCCGGCCGCAACACCGACGCCACCCTGGCGCCGCTGTTTTCCTTGGTGGTGGCTTTTTGAAAATCCAGCAAAGAGCTTTTCCGTGAAATAATAGCTGGTTGCGTCCAGCAGTCCTAATCCCAGGGCCAGATTTTGGCAAGATACTCAAGGGATGGCGTCAGGCTGCCCTCTTGGTGGGGTTCCAGGGTGATGAGGGGGCGGGCGCCGCGCTCGGCGAGGAAGGAGAGGACCGATTCGAGGGGCACGGTGCCGGCGCCCAGGGCCTGGTGGTCGTCATCCTGCCCCTGATTGTCGTGCAGGTGCAGGTGGCCGATCACCGGCCACAGGGTTTCGAGCCACGTCTTAAAATCCCCGCCCCCGAAGGCGTGCAGGTGACCCACATCCAGGCAGACCCGGACGTTGGGCAGATCGATGCGCCGGATGGCTGCCTCGATGAGCTCCGGGTCGTCCTCGTAGACGTTTTCCAGCATCACCTCGACGCCGAAAGCCTGGGCCTGCAATCCCAGTTCCCGGAAGGTGGCCGCGGCGCGCTGCAGCCACTGTTCCAGGTCCCAGCGGTAGTGCCGGGCCTCGTAGCCCAGGTGGCAGACCACGGCCCGGGGCCGGAAGACCGGCAGCCAGCGCCAGGCCTGGCGCAGCCGCCGGCGGGTCGCGGCCAGCATCATGTCGTCCAGGGCCCCGGGGGCCAGATCCTGGAAAGGGCCGTGCAGGGTGAGGCGCCGCCCGGCTTGTTCGAAAATCCGGGCGACGCCCCGAAAGGTCCGGGGAGGGTAGGTGCCGAGGCTCCAGGCGTCCAGGCCGATTTCCGGGTTCAACCCCCGGTCCAGAAAGCGGGACAGGTAGCCGTTCATTAAAAAGGGGAACGGCACGTTGACCTGGACCCGGGCCGCCAGGGTTTCAGGGGTGATGGCCACGCCCGGCACCCCTTAGGGATACTGCACGAGTTCCACCATCAGCCCGAAGGTGGCTTTGGGGTGGATGAAGGCTACCCGGGTGCCGTGGGCCCCTTCCCGGGGGGTTTCGTCGATGAGGCGCACTCCCGCGGCCTTGAGTTCGGCCACCGCGGCGTCGATGTCCTCCACCTCCAGGGCCAGATGGTGGAAGCCTTCGCCCTTGTTTTCCAAAAACTTGGCCACCGGGCTGTCCGGCGCGGTGGGCTGGAGCAGTTCAATGCTGCTTTCTCCAACCTTAAAAAAACTCACCTTGACCTTTTGGGTGGCCACCTCTTCATCGCCTTTAAATTCCAGCTTGAGATTGTCCCCGTAGAGCTTTTTCGGGGGGTCGGGGTCTTTGATGGCCACGCCCAGGTGGGCAATCCGCTTGATTTTCATGGAACCTCCTCCTGAAATAAGGGGCATTGGGTGGCAAACTCTGCTTGCTCTTGACCTCAGCCATTATATATGATGAAAAGGTCAGGGAAAAGCCTGGGGGCGTTTTTTCAGGGGAAATCCCTGGTGGGGGAGGGCTGTGGGAAGCGGCCCACCCACCCTCCCCGGACGGCCCACCCAACCCCCTGTAGGGGCTTGATTTATCAAGCCCTGAGGGCGCAATGAATTGCGCCCCTGCGTGGGTCAGGGGAAGAAAACGGGAGCACGAGGCTCTTGCCTGTGCGCCACAGGCGGGACGCCTGTGCTCCCGGGTTATGGGGTGGGGGAGCTGCGTAGCGCGTCAGGGCGGGCGCCCCCCGCCGCTATAACCTTGAACCTTGAACCTTGAACTTTTCAAAGCAGGGAATATGAATACGCACGATGAATTCTCCAGGGTATCCGAACGCCTGGGCCACTACCAGGAAGAGATGATCAGCCTCCAGCGGGAGCTGGTCCGGCGGGTGGCCGTGGGCCCGGACCAGGGTGGTCCCGGGGAAGGGGAAAAAGCGGCTTTTCTCACGGAGCTGCTCACCGGCTGGGGCCTCAAGGTGGACAACTACCCGGCCCCGGACCTCCGGGTGGCAGGGGGCGAACGCCCCAACCTGGTGGCCTGGCTGCCGGGGCGCCGGTCCGAAAAGGTCTGGGTCCTCTCCCACCTGGACGTGGTGCCCCCCGGGGACCTGGCCCTGTGGGATTCCGACCCCTACACCCTGCGGGTGGAGGGCGACCGCCTCATCGGCCGGGGCACCGAGGACAATCACCACGGCATCCTGGCCTCCATCATGGCAGTGAAGGCCCTTATGGACCAGGACATCACCCCTACCCGCACCATCGCTTTGGCCCTGGTCTCCGACGAAGAGACCGGCAGCGGCAAGGGCCTGGATTTTCTCCTGAAAACCCAGCCCTGGCTTTTTTCCCCTGAGGACCTGATCATCGTGCCGGACGCGGGCAGCCCTGATTCCACCCTGGTGGAGGTGGCGGAAAAAAGCATCCTGTGGCTGCGCCTCACCCTGCTGGGCAAGCAGTGCCACGCCAGCCGGCCCAAGCTGGGCAAAAATACCTTGCGGGCCGCGGCCCACGTCATTGTGGCCCTGGAAGCCCTGCACCAGGAGTTTTCCCTGGAAAACCCGCTGTTCGATCCGCCGGAGAGCACCTTCGAGCCCACCCAGAAGGAGCCCAATGTCTCCAACATCAACACCATACCGGGCCGGGCGGTGTTCTATCTGGATTGCCGGGTGCTGCCGGACTACGATCTGGGGCTGGTGAAGGAGCGGGTCCTGGCCATTGGGGAGGAAACGGCGAAGAAATTCGGGGTGAGCTTGAAGGTGGAGCCGGTCCAGGAGCTCAAGAGCCCCCCGGCCACCGATCCCGAGGCGCCGGTGGTCAAGGCCCTGGTTGCGGCCATCCGGGAAGTTTATGGGCGGGAGGCCCGGCCCCAGGGCATCGGGGGCGGCACGGTGGCCGCGTTCTTCCGCCAGCGGGGCCTGCCGGCCGTGGTCTGGATGACGGTGACCCACACGGCCCACCAGCCCAACGAGTTCACCCTGCTCAGCAACCTGGTGGGCGACGCCCGGGTCTTGGCCCACCTCTATTTGACGGAGGAGTGACTATTTCAGGCAGTGATCCCATTGGGAAAGCTCGGCGCGGTATTCCCCGTGGTCTTGGTCCACAATGTCATAGAAATCAATGTCTTCGGCCAGCATCTCCGACCACTCCTCCCGGGCGTCCACCGGGTCGGTGGAGCCCAACCAATCCCGGATGGAATATTCTTCCTGGAACCCCGGATGGCGGAGGAGTTCCCGGGGATGGTCGTCCAACACCAGGTAGGACTGATAGCCCATATGCCGCCGGATGATCACCGGATATGCCATGCGCCTGCTCCTGAACGGTTTCTCGAAGATTCTTTTATGAAAATTTTTAGAAAAAGGCAACCCCCATGCGTTTGACCGCCGATCCCGGCTGGGCGTCCCGGAGGCGAGGCCTGCTGTGGCTGGCGCTGCTGCTCCTGCTGGCGGGGGGGGCCCTGAGCTGCGGCCATATCCGGCCGGTGCCGGAGGGCTTCAACCCGGAGCAGTACACCCCCGTCACCATCGAGCAGCTCCAGGCCCCCCGCCGGGCGGGGTTGGCCTCGGGGCAGAAGGTCCGGGTCGAAGGGTATTTCTGGCAATACCTGGAGTATGATCCCCGGATGGCGGCCAACTATCTTACCATGGCGCGCCAGCCCCTGGCCTGGAGCCGGCTGCGCTGGGCGGCCCTCTACCGCACCTCGTCCATGCGGGGCTACTATGACCGGCTGGCCCTGACCCGGAGCCAAAAGGGGCAATGGGACTTGAAGCGCCTGGAGCAGGTACGGGTCTTCGGCCAGCTTGCCCCCCTGGGGTTTGGGACCCTGTATCTTCAGGTTCATCACCTTGAGCCTCTGGATCTGGAGGGTGCGGCGGGAGGCCAGGGGAGCCCGGCGCCGGCGCCGGAGGCTGTGGAGGCTCCGGGCTCATGAACCTGCTCGATCTGGGGATCGTGGCCATCCTGCTCTTGATCACCCTGCGGGGGTATTTCCGGGGGCTGTTTCAGGAGTTGGGGGTGCTGGTGGGGCTGGTGGGGGGCCTGCTGGCCGCAGCCCACAGCTACCTGACGGTGGCCGCGCTGCTCCTGCCCCTGGTGAAAAGTCTCTATTGGGCCCAGGGGCTGGCCTTCGCCCTGGTGCTGGTGCTGGTCTATTGGGGCGTGCGGCTGCTGGCCTTTGTCCTGCAGCGCCTGTTGTATCATCTGTCCCTGGACGTCCTCGACCGGCTGCTGGGGGCCCTGTTCGCCTTTCTCAAGGGCGCCCTGGTCCTGGGATTGGCCCTCATGCTGCTGGGGGTGGTCTTGCCCAAGGATTCCCGCCTGCTGCAGGAGTCCCGCACCAAACCGCTCCTGGTTCAGGTGGCCCAGCGCACCCTGGAATTTCTGCCCCCGGATTTCAAGCAGCGCTTCAAGGAGTATATGCGCTCGCTGCCGCTGCCGGGGGAGAAAAAGCAGACCTAAGCGCGGGAGAGAAGGACTCGTTGCAGCTGCGGGGCTTAAGCCGGCGTAATCTGACGTTCCCGGACCTGGAGCGCCTGGCGCAGCCTAAAGGCTGCGGCTACAAAATAGACTATTCCAGCCGAAGGCGGGAGGCGCGGCGCTTTCCCGCCGCTACGATTTTTCATAAAAAAGTTCAATACTGGATTTCCTGACAGTCGCTTATGATTCGTCGGCTCTCTCAAAACCAGGAAGAGCCCGGCGCCAAAGGTGTCCTCACCTGTGCGTCATCGCGGTTTTGAAATAAGCATTGATGGTGGGCAGAGCCCACCCTACAAAAACTGGTCACTGTTTACTTGACCTGGATACCTGCCATGACCGATGCCAAACCTGATCTGTGCCGGGCGGTGCGGGAATTTGCCGCCATCATCCGGCGTCTCCGGGGCCCCGGAGGCTGCCCCTGGGACGCCAAACAAACCCCGGAAACCCTGAAAACCTATGTCCTGGAGGAGGCCTACGAACTCATCGAAGCCCTGGACGCCCGTGATCCGGACATGATCAGGGAGGAGTTGGGGGACCTTTTCCTGCATCTGGTGTTCATCAGCGATTTGTATGAAGAACAGGGGCAATTTTCCTTCACCGACGTGGTGCGGGGCATCGCCGCCAAGATGATTCACCGCCACCCCCATGTTTTTGGGGACGAAAAAGCCGAAACCCTGGAGGACCTCAGGCGCCTGTGGCAGCGGGCCAAGGAGCAGGAGGGCAAGGGGGGGAAGACTGGGTCCCTGGGGCAGGTCTCCCCGGCCCTGCCGGCCCTGGCCCAGGCCCAGCGCCTGGGGGAGGCCGCGGCCCGCCTGGGCTTTGACTGGCCCAGCGTCGAGGGGGCGCTGGCCAAGGTGGAGGAGGAATGGCAGGAGTTCCGCCGGGCCCTCAGCCAGCCCCCCCACCCGGCCTGGGAAGAGGAATTGGGGGACCTGCTGTTCTCCCTGGTGAATGTGGCCCGCTTCCTCAAGATCGACTCGGAAAATGCCCTGAGGCGCACCATTTTTAAATTCATCAAGCGCTTCCACGTGGTGGAGCGCACCCTGGTCAAGCAGGGCAAAACCCCGGAGAGCGCCACCCTGGAGGAAATGGAGGCCATCTGGCAGGCGGCCAAGGGGGGAGGGGGGTAGATATTTCCATTGAAGGCTCTTAAGTAAAATTCGAGGTATGTCGAAGTGATATTAAAATTTAGAAATTCGCGAGGATTCAGGGTTGCCCAGGGAAACATTGACAACCCAAAACCATCTGTGGCAAAATCACCTCAAAATGAAAGCTACTCCGCTTCTTTTCACTGAAAAACCCGAAGGCTCTGAGATCATCTTGGGAGATGCTCTGAGTGTTCTAAGGGGTTTAGAATCAAGCATTTGTAGATGCTGCATTACTTCTCCCCCCTATTGGGGTTTAAGGGATTACGGGATTGGCCTGGAAAACCAGATAGGAGCAGAATCAAAACTTGAGGACTATCTAACGAATTTGTCGATAATATTTGATGAGGTACACCGGGTAATCACACCGGATGGCACACTGTGGCTCAACCTCGGAGATTCTTACACAAGCGGCAACCGGACCTGGAGGGACTCGGATAAGAAAAATCCCGCCCGCTACATGAACTTTCGTCCCCCAACTCCCAGGGGACTTAAACCCAAGGACCTGATAGGAGTTCCCTGGAGGGTGGCTTTGGCACTCCAGGAGAGAGGATGGTATCTGAGGTCAGATATCATTTGGTTCAAACCAAACTGCCAGCCTGAGTCGGTCAAAGATCGTCCGACGAGATCACACGAGTATGTGTTTCTATTTTCCAAGTCAGAGAAATATTTTTACAACTATGAGGCCATTCGGGAACCCTCCAACTCCCACGGTCAGAATGTGAGAAACAGACGAACTGTCTGGTCGATTAACACCGAGGCCTTTAAAGGCGCCCATTTTGCCACCTTTCCTCCCAGACTAGTGGAGCTTTGTCTTTTGGCGGGATCTGAGCAGGGTGATATAGTATTGGACCCATTTTTCGGTTCTGGAACTGTTGGTGAAGTCTGTATCAAACTTGAGAGAAAATTTATAGGGATAGAAATCAAGGAAGAATATGCGTTCCTGGCCAAAGAAAGACTTCGATGGAAAGATTAAGCATGCCTGAACTCCCAATCCTCATTCCTGATCTTCAAATATCCTTCTACTACCGCCTACGAGAAATTGAGAATCTTTACCTTGGTCAATCCTTGGGAAACACTGTAAAAGAATTGGATATATCTATTCTTGATGTTCAACTTTCTGAACTTGTAAGTCGATATTCGTTAAGCAAAGTATCCTCATTCGGCATGAGGGGAGAACTTTTCTTTCCCGTTCCTTATCTCATCGAATCAAATCCTTATCTCTCAGGGTACTATCGTCTTTTATATGGCTTATCACAAAAAGACTTTTATGGTAAGAAAGCGTTTGCAAGGTTCAAAAACTTAGAATTGAAGGGATTGATTCCTGATAGCCTTTTGCAATATATTACTCCACTATGCAAGAGTCTCATAAAAACTGGCGAAGTTTTGGTTGATGGAATTGATTCCTTTTCCACCTCTGTTATTTACGGTCTGCAAGTAATTACTATTGGAGCCCAGTTAAGAGGTAGCAGCCTGAATAAAATTGGACAAGAAGCTGTTCGCAAAATGTATGAATTAATAAAGGCTATTGTCAAACCATATATTATAGAATCAACTAAGAGGTCTATAACCATTAGAAATGACTCAGATAGAACCGTTTTTATAGAGTTCCTTGCAGACCCTGATATCAGGGTACAAGAAAGACTCGAGACCAGCTTGAGGCCCATTGTCGCCATAGAGATTAAAGGTGGAAAAGACATTTCTAATATTTATAACCGCCTGGGAGAAGCCAATAAGAGTCACCAGAAAGCTAAAAATATCGGCTTCAACCAATTCTGGACGGTGGTCAGAGTTGCTCTCGACCTGGACAAAGCCAAAGCACAATCCCCTCTCACGAATCACTTTTTTAACCTTGACAAGATACGAGATGACTCTTCTGGGGAACGCCGAAAATTTAAAGAACTTTTCTGTTCTCTGGTAGGAATTAAATCCCCCTCCTAATTTTCCAGTCATAAGGTTTATCCCCCCTAAATTATAAAAACTCAAAGATAAGCACTCCATGGTTCACTTTAGGAAATTACTTAAAGTTGATAGATACAGAGAAAAAGGGTAATATGGTGCAATGGTTAGGCTGAGGAGCGAGGTGATCCGGCCATGAAAGCCAGCCGGCTGCAGGCAGTTCTTTCCCTGCCGAAGGTGCTGCTGTTCATTGTGGGCGGCATGGTGGTCCTGTCCCTCCTGTTTTTTACCTTCTGGCAGCGATTAAACCGGAAGGTGGAAGACATCCTCAAAGAGCAGTTCAACCAGCAGCAGTTGGAATTGGCCCGCAAAATCGCCGATAATGTCGAGGCTTACTTCGACTACCTGGAAAGCGAGCTTCTGGCCTATCCCTGGCGCTTCCGGCTGATCCCCCCCAACTCCCCCGAATTTGACGCCTATATGGCGGCCCGCTTCGAGAACTTGCAGCGCCTGGGCATCCTGGAGATTCGGCTCTTCGACCGCAACGGACGCTTGCAGCGCTCCTGGATGTCCCCCCTGGGGAGCATCTCCGGCGTGCCGGAGAAGGCCCTGGAACCTGCTCTTTTGAGCTGGGTGAATGACCCCAAAAACAAGGGCCGTCTGTTCCTGGGCGAAGTGCACCGGGCCACCACTCCGCCCTGGCAGGGGCGCCTGGTAATGCCGCTCATCACGGGCCTTTATATCTCGCCCGCGGCTTCGGCTTCTGAAGGCGCCCTGGAACTCCTGATCGATCCGTTGTTCGTTGCCCACACGGTCACTGCCGGGGTGCGCTCCGGGGTCAGCGGCTACCCCTGGATCATCGACCAGAATGGGATTTTCCTGGCGCATCACGAAAAAGGCTTCGTGGGCCGGGATGCCCTGGAAGTAAGGCGCCAGCGCAGCCCCCAGATGACCTTTACCGGCCTTCAAGAACTTCAGGCGAGAATTCTGGGGGGTGAGGAAGGCACGGGGGAGTATATCTCCGGCTGGCACCGCCAGAGGGTGGGGGAAACCCCCAAACTGGCGGCCTTCACCCCCATCCGCTTTGACAAGGGCCTCATCCGGTCCGTCACCGACGTGGAAAACCCAGGTCGCAATCTCTGGGGGGTGGCCGTGGTGGCGCCCATGGACGAAGTGGCCGGTCAGGTGAGCGCAGTCACCCGGCAGGAACTCTTCCTGGTGGCCTTCTTTTTCCTGGCGGTCATCCTGGTCCCCCTGGCCCTGATCATCGTGGCCCTGAGCTGGAATAAAATCCTGGCCCGGGAAGTGAACCTCAAGACCGAGGAACTGCTGGAATCCCAGAAACGTCTGGTGCGCTCCGAGCGCTTTGCCGCGGTGGGGGAGGCGGCCGCCTACGTCAGCCATGAGATCAAAAATCCCCTCATGGTCATCGGCGGGCTGGCCCGACAGGTTCAGAAGAAGCTGGAAGGGGATCCTCCCCTGTGCGACAAGCTCGACATTATCCGGAACGAAGTGCAGCGTCTGGAGAATTTACTGGGGGAGATCCGGGACTTCACCCGGCCGGCCACCCCGGTCAAGCAGGAGATCAACCTCAACCAGGTTATCCATGAGGTGGACACCCTGCTGGAAGGGGAAGCCAAGGGCCGGGGCATCAATCTGGAGGAGCAGCTGGCTCCGGACCTGCCCCCCGTTCAGGCCGACCCCAACCAGATGCGGCAGGTGCTCCTGAACCTGATAAAAAATGCCTTTGAGGCCCTGGACTCCGGCGGCCGGGTGACCCTGACGAGCGGCGCCGAGGACCGCCGAGTGTGGTTCACGGTCCAGGACACCGGCGTGGGCATGTCGCCTGAGGTGCTGGACAAGATTTTCAATCCCTTTTTCACCACCAAAGAGAAGGGTACGGGTCTGGGCCTGGCGGTGATCCACAAGATTGTCAGCGACCATCAGGGCGAGGTCAATGTCAAGAGTTCCCCCGAGGAGGGCACCACCATTACGGTGAAGCTCCCGTGCGAGCCGGAAGGAGCCTCCTCCGAACTTTCCTGATACCCGGCGCCGCTCACGTTTTCCTTGTAATGTATGTCCCGAAAAAAGAAAAAAGAGAAAACTGAAGTCGCGTTCGGTAAAATTCCGGCCTACTGTAAATATGAATTATTTATGGAGAGATACCGGAGCGCGGCGGAATTTATTCGGGAGGTGCATGCCGATATTCCCAAGTTAAAATTGTTGGATGTGGGAAGCGGCAACGGCTATTTAAAATATTTTTGCGATTTCGGCAATATAGAATGGCATGGCATAGAAATATGGGAGGAAAGATACAAAGATTGCGAAAAATTGGGCTATCACATGCATCGGTGTGACATAGATGCTGATAAACTGCCCTTTGACGACCATTACTTTGATGTGGTAGTGGCGAGTCATGTTGTAGAACATTTAAAAAATCGTGATTTTGCCGTGCAGGAGATGTATAGAGTTTTAAAACCATCCGGATTATTAATTGTTGGTACTCCAATAAAACCGATTTTTATTAGTAATATCATGAATTTTCTGTATTCGTGGCGCAATATCCACAAGGGAGAAACCGCTCACAATTTCAATCTGTATTCCCTGAAAAGATTTCTGTCCGGCAATCTGCCCGGCGCCCGGATTATCGATGTCCGCGGCTTCCGGATAATTTCCGCCAGAAAAACCAGGGATTGGGAAAACAACTTCACATTTTATGCAGTCAATACCTCTTTCGGTAAAAAATTCCCCGCCATAACCCCGGAAGTAAACGTGGTCATGATAAAAAACAGCCGTGAGGGCCAGGCGCCCCCGGTCATTTCGGCTAAGGCTGCGGAAACCCGATGAAAATTTGGATATCCCCGGCCTTGGCCCGGTCCTTTTCCCATGGCTGACCCCCTGTCTCCTCTGCCGGATGCGGAGTTGCGCAAACGCCGCCGGGAAAAGATTCTCATCGGCCTTCTGCTGCTGTTGGTGGTGGTGCTCACCAGCGTGGAAATCTATCTGGTGCGCCAGGGGGGGTACCCCTTCACCGGCAGCCTCCTGGTGTTCGGCCTGCTCAACATCAACGCCATTTTATTTCTGCTGTTCACCTTTATCATCTTTCGCCATCTCACCAAGCTGTTCATCGAGCGGCGGGCCAAGGTGTTCGGCTCCCGCCTGCGCACCCGCCTGGTGCTGACCTTCGTCAGTCTGGCCCTGATTCCCACCCTGTTCATGTTTTTCATCGCCTGGCAGCTCATCTCCGGCCGCCTGGAATATCAGTGGGATAAACTGGTGAAGGACACCCTGGAGCAGACCCTGGCCCTGGGCCGGGTGTTCACCCAGGGGGTGCAGGACAAGCTCCAGGCCGTGGGGGATTTGGCCCGCCAGGACCTGGAAACCCAGGGACCCTGGTGGCTGCAAGGCAAAGACACCCTGGAATCCCGGTTGACCGGGTTTGCCGCGTCCTACCAGATCACTTCTGTGGAAATAGTTACGGCCCGGGGGGAAAAAACCGCGGCCAGCGACCCCGTCGTCCCGGCGGGCAAGGACGCGCCGGCGCTGCCCGCCCTGGCCCCGGAGCAACTGGCCCAGGGCGGCTTCCATCGGCAGGCTGTCCAAGGCGGAGTGCTGCTGAGTCTGGCGGTTCCCCTGAAGTCCCCCCCGGGCGCGCCCCCGGCCTACCTGGCGCTGCACCAGATCTTTCCCGAGTCGCTATTGCACCGGGTGATGGAGGTGGACAGCCAGGCCCAGAAGGTGCGCTATTCCCAGCGCCTCCTGCGGCCGGTGCGGGTCAGCCATTATCTCACCCTGGTGATCGTCACCCTGCTCACCATCATGGCCGCCATCTGGCTGGCCTTTTACATGGCCCGGGAGATCACCACCCCCATCCGCCAGTTGGCCGAGGGCACCCTCAAGGTGGCGGGCGGGGATTACAATTTTCATATCGACCAGAAGGCCAAGGATGAGATCGGTTTCCTGGTGCAGTCGTTCAACCGGATGACCCAGGATCTCCAGGCCAGCCGGGCCCAGTTGGCCCAGGCGCTCTCCCGGCTGGAGCACAGCCTGGCCGAACAGGGGGCCCAGAAACGCTCCATGGAAATCCTGCTCCAAAACGTGGCGGCCGGGGTCATCAGCCTCGATCCTGAGGGCAGGATTACCAACATCAACACCTCCGCGGCGCAGATCTTCCGGGTGAACCCGGAGGAAGTGGTGGGACACCTGGGCCGCGTCCTGTTGCCGCCGGGGGAGCACCAGGAATTGGTGGACTTTGCCGGGGCGGTCCGGCTCTCCGGCCGCACCCTGGAAAAGCGCATCCATCTCACCTATCCGGACAAAACCATCTATCTGCTGATCAAGGCCACGGCCTTAAAGGACGACGCCGGCCAGGACCTGGGCCTGGTGGTGGTCTTTGAAGATTTAACCGAACTGGAGCGGGCCCAGCGCCAGGCGGCCTGGCGGGAGGTGGCCCGCAGCATCGCCCATGAAGTGAAAAATCCCCTGACCCCCATCAAATTGGCGGCCCAGCGCCTGCGCCGGCGCTATCTGGGGAAAATCCCCGACGACGGCCGGGTCTTTGATGAATGCACCCAGATCATCAGCGACCAGGTGGATGAAATCAAAAATCTGGTGAACGAATTTTCCCGGTTCGCCCGCCTGCCGCACCTGACCCTGGCCCCCCACGACTTGAACGCCCTGGTCCGGGAGGCCCTGAGCCTCTATAAAGAGGTGCAGCCCCGGATCACCCTGAACTTCGAGCCCGATCCAGACCTCGCCCCCGTTTCCCTGGACCAGGAGCAGATCAAGCGGGTCCTTTTGAACCTGGTGGACAATGCCCTGGCGGCCATCCCGGACACCGGCGCCATCACCCTGTCCGTCCAGGGGGAAGCGGCCGGGGAAAAGGTGAAATTGGTGGTGGCCGACACCGGCGTGGGCATCCCCGAGCGGGACAAGGGCCGGATCTTTGAACCGTATTTTTCCACCAAACGGGGCGGCACCGGCCTCGGTCTGGCCATTGTCCAGTCCATTGTCGCGGACCACCAGGGGCAGATCCGGGTGGAGGACAACCTGCCCCAGGGCAGCCGCTTTATCATCGAACTACCTACCCGTCGGGATGAACATGGCAGCCACCATTCTCTTAGTTGACGACGAACCGCAGATTCTCCAGGCCCTGGCCGGACTTCTCCAGGACGAGGACTTCGAGGTGCTCACCGCCCCGGACGGGGAGGAGGCCTTGCGCAAGGTGCGGGAGGAGCTTCCCGACCTGGTCCTGCTGGACATCGCCCTGCCCGGCCGGGACGGTTTGGAAATTCTGAAAGACCTGAAGGGCCAGCAGCCCGGTCTGCCGGTCATCATGCTTTCGGCCTACGGCTCGGTGGAAAACGCGGTCAGGGCCACCCGCCTGGGGGCCTATGACTTCATCGAAAAGCCCCCCCACGCCGACAAGATTTTGCTGTCGGTGCGCAACGCCCTGGAGATGGCCCGCCTGTCCGAAGAAAACCGGCGTCTGCGCCAGCAGGCCGCGCCGGGGCGGGAAATCATCGGGGAAAGCGCGGCCATCCAGCAGGTGAAGGAAAAGCTCCTCCTGGTGGCGCCCACCAACGCCAGCGTGCTCATCACCGGGGAAAACGGCACCGGCAAGGAACTGGTGGCCCGGGCCCTGCATTTCCAGTCCCGCCGGGCCCACCGCCTGTTTGTGGAGGTCAACTGCGCCGCCATCCCCGAGGACCTGATCGAAAGCGAACTGTTCGGCCACGAAAAGGGGGCCTTCACCGGGGCCACCAGCCGGCGCCAGGGCAAGTTCGATCTGGCCCACGAAGGCACTTTGTTTTTGGATGAGATCGGCGACATGAGCCTCAAAACCCAGGCCAAGATTTTGCGCATCCTGGAGGAACAGCG
This sequence comes from Desulfobaccales bacterium, assembly GCA_041740935.1. Taxonomy (GTDB): domain Bacteria; phylum Desulfobacterota; class Desulfobaccia; order Desulfobaccales; family 0-14-0-80-60-11; genus JBGSLA01. Next base: position 13,578 of record JBGSLA010000207.1, read on the forward strand.
CTTTGAGCGGGTGGGGGGCAGCCGCCCCATCCAGGTGGATGTGCGGGTGGTGGCGGCCACCAACAAAAACCTTGAAGAAGAAATCGCCCGGGGGGCCTTCCGGGAGGACCTGTACCACCGCATCAACGTCATTCCGGTGCAGGTGCCGCCCCTGCGGGAGCGCCGGGAAGACATCCCCCTGTTATGTCACTATTTTTTACAGGAAGTGGCCCAGGAAAACCAGGCGCCGCCCAAAACCCTGACCCCCGAGGCCCTGGAGGTGCTCAGCGCCCGGCCCTGGCCGGGAAACGTCCGGGAGCTGAAAAACTTCATCTGGCGGGTGTTTCTGCTGACTCCCCAGGCGGTCATCGACGCCGGGGACCTGCCCCTGGAGCGCGACCACGCAGCGCCTCCCGCCGGCAGCCTGGGCGCTTTGCTGGCCCTGCCCGACTTCCGGGAGGCCCGGGCGGGATTTGAGCGCGAGTATCTGCAGGGCAAACTGAAGGAACACGGCGGCAGCGTCAGCGCCACCGCCCAGGCCGTCGGCCTGGAGCGCTCCCACCTTTACCGCAAGCTGCGGGCCTTCGGGCTGGATATGGGCAAGGAAGAGGAGGGGTAGGGGGGCCGCTTCAGATTACAGAAAATACAGAAAAACCGTATCCCTGAGACCCCTATCCAGGATGATGGCCAGGGCCAGCAGCAGCACAAGCCCGGCGCACACCGCGATGGAGAGCCTCGTGGCCTTCTTCGCCCGCTGCTCCTCCCACCAGCTGGTGGGGCGCACCCCCTGAATCCAGAAAACCACGACTCCCGCCAGATTGACGCAGATAATATTAGTTATCAGGAGCAACCCTGCCCCCAGGGCCGGGAGCAGATAGCCGGAACCCAGGAGGAGGCCCAGGGAGGCCAGAGGCGGCAGCAGGGCCACGGCCACCATGACCCCCACCAGCACGGTGGGAACCCCGGCGGTGAAGGCCAGGGCCCCGGCGCCCCCCGAGGCCAGGGCCACCGCCATGTCCCCCAGGCCGATGCGGGTACGCGCCGCCAACTCCGACCCCGAAGGGGAGGCCTGCAGGACCAGGCCCAGCAGCACCGACAGGACCAGGGCCAGACCCAGACCGGCCAGGTTGGTCTTCAGGGCCAGCCGCACCAGGGGAAAATCCCCCAGGGTGGTGCCCATGGCCTGGGCGATGATGGGACCCAACATGGGGGCGATCACCATGGCCCCGATGATCACCGCCACGTTGTCGTTCATCAGACCCACGGCCGCCACCACGGTGGACAGGGCGATCATGCCCAGGTACACCCGGGTGAGCTTCGCCATATCCTTGACGGACTCGTACATCTCCTCCCGGCTGATGCGTTCCTGCTTTTTTTGTTCATCTTCCGGTTTCTTCTCTTCGGGCTCTTCCACCCGGGGAAGAGTGGCCGCCACCGGCAGGAGGATGAGACGGAACCACGGCTCATGGGAAAAATACTGGTTCAGCAGATCCATGAGGTGCTCGGTCTCCTCCGCCGAGGCCAGGATTTTGATCAGGGTCTGCTGCTCCGAAATCCGGTTATACCAGATTCCTGCCACCGGTTCCTCCCGAAGGAGTTCTTCCACTTTCTGGAGGTGCTGTTCGGGGAGCACCACTTCCATCAAACGCAGGGGCATGTCTCCTCCCGGGGCGCCTCCCACCGGCCCTTATGCTGTTTTCGGTTTTCAGTTTTCTATAAAAAATAATAAGGAAAATAGGTTGTTATACTCTTCCTTGGCTTCATTGGACGGCCGGCTCCCCCTGCCGGTCAGCCCGGCGGGATGCAAAAAATTGTCTAGGCGGGCCGGGTCTGGGAATAGGTCCGCCGGTCTTTGAACATGCCGTACTGCACCGCAAAACCGATGGCCCCCAGCACCGCGATGCCGGCCACCACCAGCCAGCCGAAGGCCCCCCGGCGGAAGGCCAGGGCCGGAATGAGCCAGCCCAGCCCGAAGGCCACCTCCACCGCGCCGTTGAACGCGGTGGTGAGCATCACGAAAAGGTCCCTGGCCTGATAGAACAGCAGGCCGATGATGATGGCGCCCAGGGCCCCCAGCAGCAGGATGACCGCCTGGGAGAGATTGAGCGCCGCGCCCAGGGCGCTCAGGATGAGAAAGCCCAGCACCCCGCCGCTCAGGGCCACGCCGATGCTCCACAGCGGGTAGGCGACGACCGCCAGGGCCAGGGCCGCCAAGAGGCCGATGCCCAGAGACAGCCAGGGATGGCCGGTTTGGACCAGGGCTTCCCCGAGGCCGTAGCCCACCACCAGCCCGGCCAAGATCAACAGGATGCGGAACAGGGGATAGCCATAAAAACAGGTCACCAGACCGATAATGACCGCCATCACCCCCATATAGATATCCATACGGCTTCTCCTTGCAATGATAACGGTGTGCTTTTATACTTTTCTCTTTTCCTTGCCGGAAGCCAGCAGGGCCTCCAGATCATGAAGGATTTCCGGCATCTCCAGAGCTGTGGCAAACTCGCTTACCCAGCGCCGCACCCGGCTCAGGTTCAGCTTCGGATGAGCTGCGCGTATTGCTTCAATGTCGGCCAGGTCTTGGGGGCGGCGGGCCACGGCCTTCATGATAATCAGGTCCTCCGGACGGGGGAGCGGCGCCCAAACGCCGCCCAGTTCCACCCATCTGGCCCGGGCCACGGCCTCTTTTTCAAAGGGCAGCGTCCCAAAGATGATATCGGCGTCGATGCCGCTTTCCCGGTGGCGCATCAGGAGAACCTGGGTTTGGCGAGCCAAAGCCAGGGCGTCATCCCGACGCGGTATAAAATCATATGACGCACCGGCGATCAGGAACTCAGGCCAGTGGTATTCATCCAGGAGCGCCAGCACCTCCACGCTCCGGGTCAGGCGAGGCTGGCCCAGAAGAGACGCGGCCAGGCCGCCGATCACCACTGCCGGGACCTCCCGGGCCGTGAGCCAGGCCAGCAGGTCGCGCAAAACTGCGGCCAGGGGCGTCAGGTTCGGGGGCTCAGGCATGTGTTCCCCGGCGCAACCGGGCCCACCGCCGCCGGACCAGGTCTTCCTCCGCTCCCAGGGCCTCGGTCCAGCCGAGCTGGGCCCCCGACGCCATGAGCGCCGCTATTTGCCGGAATTTTTGGACCACCGGCGTCGACCCCAGCTCCGTCCTCTCCGCGCCATTGACGGCCTCCCACCTTCTCTTAAAGGCCTGGGCCTCTTGCGGGGTCAAGGGGCCGGCAGGCCCCGGAGCAGAGGCGGCCTCCATTTCCAGGAGGCGCTTGAGGAGAAAAGGCTGGGGGCGCCGGCGACCATTTTCCCACTGATTGACGGTGCTGAAGGCAACCCCCAGATAATGGGCGAACTGCTCCTGGGTCAACCCCAGCCGCTGCCGCAGGCCTTTGACAAACGTGGGAATATGTATCGCCGCCATGAATTAATCACATTCAGGGTTATTGTAAATAATATAGTATTTGAAATATTTCATTTGTCAAAAAATTCTTGACAGTCGCTCATGAGCCAGGGGCTCACCCATAAAACCTGAAAAGTCTGGTGGCACATCCCGGCCTAAAGGCCGGAACCAAACGTAAAAAATTGAAGTGATTTCTTAATAAGATTAGCATGATGCAAGCAAAATCTTTGTCGAAAAACATGAAACTCAAAATTAGTAGCACAGGCTTCCAGCCTGTGCGCGGCACCGGCAAGATGCCGGTGCCACCAAAAACTTTTCAGGACAGAAAAGGGGGGCATTCTGCTCAACACTATGAAATTATTTATAATCTCACAGACAAAAGCGCCGCGGCAAGATTCGGAGGGGATCTTCGACAAAAAAAGGCCGGGCCGCAAAGGCCCAGCCCGGCTGGATCGTGGTAATGAAGGGGGAAGAGGCTATTTTTCCTGGATCATCTCGCTGATGAGCTTGTTGGCCACCTTCCGGGAATCCACCTGGTAGGTCCCCTGGGCCACCGAGTCCTGCACCGCGGCCACCTTGTCGGAGCGCACCTCAGGGGCTTGATACGCCACTTCGCTGGCCTTGGCCATTAAGCGGGACTGGGGCGACAGTTGGATGACGTCTGATTCCCCACCGGCCTTTTCCTGGACCTGCTGCCCCTGGGTTTTACTGACCTTCTCTGTCTGTTTGGCCTGGAGCTGTTCGACCTCCAGGCCCTGTACGTCGGTAATTTTCATGATGATCTCTTTTACTGGCGTGAAGTTGCGTCCTCGTTCCCCCTCATGGCCATCTCCCCTCCCGTGCATCGGAGATCGCCGACCTCTTATACCTTTATCGGTTGAGCGCCGCTTCTCTTTAAATAATTCCTCATCTTTTCAGCCGCGCCCCCTAAAAAATCGGCTGGGCGCCATATAAATACAGGAATTGGGGGCCGAGTTCCCCCAGAAACTCCGGGGCCAGAGAGTACACCGTGGGCCGGTAGGCATCCGGCCGGTCATAGCGCACCACTTTGGCGGCAGTGAGGCCGGCCTTTTCCTTGGCGGCCCGCAGCGCGTCATCGAGATACCCCACCCGGTCCACCAGTTTGAGGTCCAGGGCCTGGGCGGCTGTGAACACGCGGCCGTCCGCCACTTTGCGCACCTCCTGCCGGGAAAGCCCGCGGTGGCGCTCCACCACGGCCGTAAAACGCCGGTGGAAATCATCGATGATGGCCTGCATCATCTGTTTTTCCGCTTCGCCGGCGGGCCTGAAGGGGGACCAAAAGTCCTTCCAGGGGCCGCTCTTCACCGTATCCTGCTCCACCCCCACTTTGTTCATCAGGCCCTTGACGTTGAACTTCATGGCCACCACCCCGATGGACCCGGTGAGCGTGGTGGGATGGGCCACGATTTCGTCCGCGGCCAGGGCCACATAATAGCCCCCGGAGGCCGCCAGACCCATGAAGCAGGCCAGCACCGGCACCCGCATCTCTTCCTTATATCGGACAATTTCGTGATACATCATATCCGCGGCGCTGACCGAGCCCCCGGGCGAATTGATCCGCAGGACCAGGGCTTTAATATGCTTGTCTTTTTTGGCTTTTTCCAGTTCCTCCTTCACCCGGCCGGGGCCCACCGTTTTCCCCAGCACCAGACTCATCAGGCCCCCCCGGGGCGTTTCCCACATGAAGCCGGACAGGTCCATGAGCAAAATTTTGTCCCGCCCCTGTCCGGAAACCACCTGTTCTTTCAGGGGCTGGTCCTCTTCGAAGAGATTTACCTTGACCGTGACGCAGCCGGCGGCCCACAGGACCAGCAAGGCCAGCAGCCAGGCTGTCTTCAGGGGCAATGACCTGTCTGCCTGTTTCATGCGCGGCGTTTCAGCCTTTCTCGGTTATCACATCAGGGACTATCATAATATCAGTTGGAGCGGAAAAGGGAAAAATTCCATTATCGTGAGAGATTGTCATTCTGAGTGAAGCAAGAATCTCGTATTTTTAACAAATTGAGACCCTTTACATCCTTCAGGACAAAAAATATACCACTTAGGCAAAACCTCAGCGAATGAACTGTAGGGTGGGCTCTGCCCACCAATTCCTTAAGATGCCTAAATGAAGGTATTGCCTCCAATCCCCCTACGCTCAGCGCTTCCGGAGCAGGCGTTCCGCGGCCAGGCGGTCTTCCTCCAGAAACTGGGGACACAGGGCGTGCCGGCTGGCCCGGAGCACCTTTTCCAATTCCTGGCGGGCCTCCCCGGCCTTTTCCAGCTTAAACAGGGTTTCGGCCAGGTACAGATGGTTGGTGCTGTTCTCCGGGGCCAGGGCCACCGCCTGGGAGAGATGCCGCCGCGAGGCGTGAATATCTCCCACGGACAGGGGCCAGGCGGGGCACTCAAAATAGATGCGCCCCAGGACCCGGTGGGGACCGGCCTGGTCATAGGCGGGGTCCACCTTGAGGGCCCGCTCCAGGGCCTCGATGATCTCCGGAATCAGCTTAAGTCCCTGGCGGGCGCCGCCCATCTCAGCCAGGCCGCAGAGATTGAGGGCCTGCCAATAATGACCGTCAGCCCAGTCCGGCTGTTCCCGGGCCAGGGTTTCAGCATGACGCCGGCCTTTTTCGAAGTACTGCAGCCTGTCGTTTTTGGGGCTCAACTCCCCCAGCAGAAAGGCCAGACGGGACACCCGCACCAGGCAGTTGGTCCGCTCCCGGGTGGCCCGGCTCAGTTCATCCTCACAGCAGGCCAGATCGGCCTGGAGGCGGGGAAGGCTGCACTCCTGGGGCTCCTCCGGCTGAGGCGCCACGGGCGCCGCCGCCCGGGGGCGGGCGCAGGCTCCGCACCACAAAATTGCCAATAAAATCAGCCCAATAAGGAGGCGACGGTTCACCATATCAGGCTCCGGCAGGGGGGGCAGGCCCCTAGTCTTCCAGCAGGTGCTTTGAAGGAATTATCCAAAAGCATTATAAGCGCAAATACCCTTTCGGGAAAACAATTCCTGGACTATTTCGCCCCTTTTCGGGAAAATTTATGGGTCCGGGATCACTGCTGCCCGGTTTGGAGATAGGCTCATTTTCCCTTGAAACGCCTAATATGTTGAATTCTTTTATTTTTTTACAGTTATCCATGAGCCTGCGGCTCACCCGCAAAGCCTGAGAAGCCGCGGAGGGCGAGACCGCGCAGCGCTATAATCTTGAATTTTTGAATTTTTTCAGGATAAGGGCTCATGAATCCCGGGGTCTCTCAAAATCAGGCAGAGCCTGGTGGCACAGGCGTCCCGCCTGTGCAGGCGAGAGGTTGAAAACCTGTGCCACCGGCCTGAGGAGCACTGAGAGTCTCAAACTTTTCCGGACAGCCGCTCATAAGCCTTTGGCTCTCTCAAAACCAGAAAAAATTCGGTGTGGCGGGCCTCCGTGCCCGCCGGAACACTGGGCGGCCAGGGACGGCCGCCCCACCGGAATACAGCTCTTAGGAGAACTTTTCAAACCAGTCGCGCATGGGCCTTTGGCCCACCCGTAAAGCATGAAAAGCCGCATGGCGAGCACCGCCCGCCGCTTTCATTATGCTGGAGGCGGGGCCAAGCAGAGCTTGGCGGGCAAGTGGGTTCCCAAGCGGAGCTTGGGAACCAGACCAGAATGTATGTAGAGCAGGCGCCCTCGCCTGCTCTTTTCAAGAACCGCCGAGGCGGCGGTTCCACACAGGAACTTTTCAGGACAAAAAACCGAAAACCATCTTTAAGGGTAACCCTCATGGCCAGGCAAAGCCATCCCCCCGGCCCGGAAATCCCGGCGGAGCTGATCCGGCTGCTGGCCGCGGTGGAGCGCCTGGTGGTCCTCTCCGGCGCGGGCCTTTCGGTGGAAAGCGGCATTCCCACCTTCCGGGGGCCGGAAGGCCTGTGGCGCTCTTTTAAGCCCGAAGAACTGGCCACCCCCCAGGCCTTTGAGCGGGACCCGCGTCTGGTGTGGGAGTGGTACGACTGGCGCCGCCAAAAAATCGCCCCGGCCCGCCCCAACCGCGGCCACGAGGCCCTGGTGCGCCTGGAGGCCCGGGTGCCGGATTTCACCCTCCTCACCCAGAACGTGGACGGCCTCCACCGCTTGGCGGGCTCCCGGCAGGTGCTGGAAATCCACGGCAGCATCTGGGAAGTGCGCTGCCTGGCCTGCGGCGCGCTTCGGGAGGACCGCCGCGCGCCTTTGCCCCTGATGCCCTGCTGCGACGCCTGCGGGGGGCTGGTGCGCCCCAACGTGGTCT
>JBGSLA010000208.1:0-12715 GCA_041740935.1 Desulfobaccales bacterium
GGAGGGGGTGAATCTTTCTTGGCTGACCGGTTGGTAAACCTGGCCAGGTCACTGAGGAAGAGACCGACCGACGCAGAGAAACTTTTATGGCGGCATCTCAGGAGCAAGCAAATCAGAGGCCTGAAGTTCCGCCGCCAGGAGGCCATCGGCCGCTATATTGTCGATTTCGTCTGTTTTGAAAAAAGATTGATCATCGAACTTGACGGCGGGCAACATGCCGAGCAACAAATTAAGGACCAGGAGAGGGATACCTGGTTCCAGGAGCAGGGCTTCAGGACCTTACGTTTCTGGAATAACGATGTTCTGGGAAATATCGAGGGGGTCTTGGAAGCAATCCTGAGAACTAGCTGAAGCCACCCTCCCCTAACCCCTCCCATCAAGGGAGGGGGATAAAAATAAGGGGCCTCAGGGTGTATAAGGAGCATCAGGGGCAACAAGAGCATCAGGGGCATTAAGGGCATTAAGGCTATAAGGGGTAATAAGGGGCATCATCCTGGAACTTGGTCACAGAAGTGGGATAACGCCAAACCTCCTCCCCCTTCATGGGGGAGGGCTGGGGAGGGGGTGGCAAATTATCTTGGGTGGCAGGTCCGATTAAAGAATGATCCTATCCCACCTTTCATCGGTTTGTTCGGGATGGATTATACGAAGCCAACTGGGGTGAAAAGATTTCCTTTAATCAAGCGGATAATTTGGGAGAATGACGGCGGGCAGTGCCCGCCCTACAACCACTAACAGTTACCTCATTATTTTCGGAGTTTTTATGGGAATTTTCAAATGGTTTAAAAGGGCTGATGAGATTGATGGATTAATAAAAATATTGGGTGATAAGAATTCTGACCAGCTTGAAAAAATATCAGCCATAACAATCCTATTGCAGAGAGGTGGAGGAAGAGCCATAGATCCTTTACTGGCTGCCTTACATGATGATCATTCTGGTGTTCGTGATCTTGCGTTAAGTGCATTGATAGAAATGTGCGATAGATTGTCTTCTACGAATCAAGCAGCAATGGAAACACTATCCGTTCTCGTTGCAAACGAACTAGGAAAAATTTACGGCCAGGAAAAAGCCTCAGCCATATTTCGAGAGTTCAGGAATAAATATAAATATTAAAGGATAAGGTATTACTATAATCACTTAACCGTTGGAAATTACACATTAAAGATTATATGCCCCCAAATACTCAAGTCTCCTACCACTTCATCGGCATAGGCGGCATCGGCATGAGCGGCCTGGCGGAGCTCCTGGTGCGCCAGGGCCATCAGGTGAGCGGCTCCGATGCGGCCGCCAGCCCCATTACCCGGCGCCTTCAGGAGCTGGGGGTGCAGATCTTCCTGGGACACCGCGCCGAGCACCTGGGGGAGGCCCGGGTGGTGGTGCACACCACCGCGGTCAAAGAGGACAACCCCGAGCTGGCCGCGGCCAGGGCCCTGGGCAAAGAAATCCTGCGCCGGGGCCAGATGCAGGCCCGCCTCATGGAGGGATATTTCCAGGTGGCCATCACCGGGGCCCACGGCAAGACCTCCACCACCGCCATGGCGGCCGCGGTCCTGCGGGCCGGGGGCCTGGACCCCTCGGTCCTGGTGGGCGCGGTGTGGGACAGTCTCGGCAGCAACGCCGTCTCAGGCCGGGGGGAGTATTTTGTGGCCGAAGCCGACGAAAGCGACGGCTCTTTTGCCTATTTGCGCCCCCAGATCAGCGTCATCACCAATCTCGACCGGGAGCACCTGGACTATTACCGGGATATGGACCACATCAAAGAGGTGGTCGCCGGCTATCTGGACAATCTGCCCCCTGACGGGCGCATCATCGCCTGGCGGGAAGACCCCCACTTGGCCCCCCTGCTCCGGGGCCGGCCCCAAAAGGTCATCACCTACAGCCTGGCCCCCGGGGCCGATTTGGTGGCCACGGACATCCAGACGGAAGGTCTGGGCTGCCGCTACCGCCTCTGGCAGAACGGCCGGCCCCTGGGAATCATGCGCCTGCCCCTGGCCGGGAGCCATTACGTGCTCAACTCCCTGGCCGCCTGCGCGGTGGGGGCCGAACTTAACCTGCCCTTTGCGGTCTGGCAGGAAGGGCTGGCGGGCTTGGGGCAGATTCACCGGCGCTGCCAAATCAAAGGGGAAGCCCAGGGCATCCTGGTGGTGGACGATTACGGCCACCATCCCACGGAGATCGCCGCGACCCTGGCGGCGCTGGCCCAGGCCTGTCCGGAGCGCCGCCTGGTGGTGGCCTTCCAGCCCCACCGCTTCAGCCGCACCCAGGCCCTGCTGCCGGAGTTCTTCCCGGTTTTTGAAAAAGCCGATCTGGTGTTCATCACCGAAATTTACAGCGCCGGGGAGCCGGCCCGGCCGGGGATTTCCGGGAGGGACGTGTTGCAGGGCGTGCTGCGGCAGGGGCACCCCGGAGTCGCTTTTGTGGAGGATATGACCACCTTCCCGGACCTGCTCTTAACCCAGCTCCGGCCCGGAGATTTTTTCCTCACCCTGGGAGCCGGGGATATCTGGAAGGTGGGGGAGCAGGTGCTGGAGCGCCTGGGCCGGTCAATGTGTCAATCCCAAGGAGAGAGAGCATGTCGCGCCCTGCACGCCCTTCGCGGCTGATTTCCCAACAGCCGACCCGGAAAAAGCCGACGCTGCTGGGCCGGGGCCAGCCCCGCAACACCCTGCGCCGACGTCGGGGCAAGCTGCGGCTGTGGCCCCAGGCTCTCTGGGTCCTCCTGGGAGTGGCCGGACTGGCCGGCGTCAGCCTGGGACTGGTGCTCCTCTATTATCAACTCTTGACCTCCCCCCTCTTTTGCATTAAAGATATCGACAACATTGAGGTCATCGGCACCCAGAGGTTCAATCGGACGCAAATCCTGGAAATGGCCCGCCTGGACTCCCGAACCAACCTGTTGGCCCTGAAGCCGTCCCTGGTGGAACAGACCCTGCTGTCCCACCCCTGGATCGCCAAGGCGGAACTGGAGCGCCGCTGGCCCAACCGCCTCACCCTGCGCCTCACGGAACGACTGCCCCTGGCCCTGGTGCAATTGGAAGAACTGTATTACATAGATCGGAGCGGCTCGCTGTTCAAACCTTCTTCGCCTTTAGATCCGCACGACTTTCCGGTGATCACCGGTCTCAGCCGGGAGCATTTTGCCGCCGGCCCCCGTCCAGCTTCGAATCTGCTCAATCAAACCGTGGAGCTGGTGGAAATGCTGCAAAAAGCCCCGCCGCCTCTGGAAATCAAGCACATCGCCGAAATTCATGTGGACCCGGAGTGCGGTTTCACCTTGTATCTGAGCCGCTTCAAAACGGCCCTGGACTTTGGTTTTGCCGATATTCCGGAGAAAATCAAAAAATTGCAGGCGGTCTGGCCGTTTTTGTCCCAGCGCGGCTATCTGGCCCAGGCCGGGCGCATCAACCTCGACCATCCCCAACGCTTGCTCCTGACCCTCAAGGAGACTGGCACAACTCACTGAAACTGTTGGAAATAAAACCAGGAAGATATTTGTGACCCAAGAGATCATCGTCGGTTTAGACATCGGGACCACCAAGGTGTGTGCGGTGGTGGGTGAAATCCGGGATCAACAGGTGGATATTGTGGGCGTGGGCACCGCCCCCACCCAGGGAGGCCTTAGAAAAGGGGTGGTGGTCAATATCGAGAACACGGTGAGGGCCATCCGCCGGGCCGTGGAAGAAGCGGAGATCATGGCCAACTGCACCATCGGCTCGGTGTACACCGGGGTGGCCGGGGCCCACATCCAGGGGCACAACAGCCAGGGGGTCATTGTCATCAAGGATCGGGAGGTGACCCCGGCGGAGGTGAATCGGGTCATCGACTCGGCCCGCCTCATGGTGTCCATCCCCTCGGATCGAGAGGTCATCCACACCCTGGTCCAGGATTTTATCATTGACGGCCAGGACGGCATCAAAGACCCGGTGGGCATCCACGGCATGCGCCTGGAGTGCCGCATTCACATCGTCACCGCGCCGGTGAATGCCTTGAACAACACCATCAAATGCGTCAACCGGGCGGGCCTGGAGGTGAGCGAGAGCGGCCGGGGCTTTGTGCTCCAGAGTCTGGCCGCCAGCGAGGCCATTCTCACCGAAGAAGAAAAGGCCCTGGGCGTGGCCCTCATCGATTTCGGCGGCGGCACCACCGACCTGGCCGTTTTCTCCGGCAACTGTCTGCGCTATAATGCGGTCATCCCGGTGGGCGGCAACAACCTCACCAATGACATCGCGGTGGGCCTCCAGACCTCCCTGAACAACGCCGAATTTCTGAAAAAGGAGTACGGCTGCTGCCTGAACGCCCTGGAAGGTGATCCCGGGGCCATTGAGATCCCCGGTTTGGGCGGGCGGCAGGCCCGGAGCGTTCCCAGAAAAGATCTGGCTAACATCGTGGACATGCGGCTCAAAGAGATTTTGGATCTGATCACCAAAGACCTGCAGCGGGCCGGGGCCGGCACCCCCGTGCTGGCCGGGGCCGTCATCAGCGGCGGTTCGGCCCTGGTGCCGGGTTTGGCCGACCTGGTGGATGAGGTCCTCATGCTCCCCACCCGGCTGGGGTATCCCCAGGTGGAGGGGGGTCTCACCGACGTTATTCACCACCCGGCCTATGCCACCGGCGTGGGCCTGGTGCTGCACGGTTTCCACCGGAGGCAGAGCGGTCCCCGGGGCCGCGGTCCCCGGGGTTCCCGGGGCGGCAAATCGGGAGTTTGGTCCCGGATTAAGGAGTGGTTTCAGGAAGTGGTGTAATTTTGCCAAGGGGGTTATTCCATGAAAATCCAACTCGTCCCCGCTGAATTATCCGCCAAAATCAAGGTAATCGGCATAGGCGGCGCCGGCGGCAACGCCATCAACGACATGATCAGGTCCGAGATGGTGGGTGTGGACTTTGTGGCCGCCAATTCCGACAACATGTCTTTAGAGCGCAACCTGGCGCCCATCAAAATTCAACTGGGCCCCACCGCCACCCGGGGGTTGGGGGCCGGGGGCAATCCCGAAAAGGGCCGGGAGGCCACCCGGGAGGAGGCTGACCGCATCCGCCAGGTACTGGAGGGCGCGGACATGGTCTTCATCGCCGCGGGCATGGGGGGCGGCACCGGCACCGGCGGCTCCCCGGTGGTGGCCGAAATCAGCCGGGAGGTGGGCGCGCTCACCGTCGCGGTAGTGAGCAAGCCCTTTGAATTTGAAGGAAAAATGAAAATGCGCCTGGCGGAAAAGGGGATCGAGGAACTACGCCGGGTCTCCGACACCATCATCACCATCCCCAATGACCGCCTGTTTTTCCTGGGCAATAAAAATTCCCGCACCACCGACATTTTTTCCATGGCCAACGAGGTGTTGGGCGCCGCGGTGCGGGGTATTTCCGACCTGATTGTCAAACCCGCCTACATCAAGGTGGATTTCGCCGACGTGCGCACCATCATGAAGGAAGGGGGCATGGCCCTCATGGGCACGGGGCTGGGCAGCGGCAACACCCGGGCCTCCGATTCGGCCGAACGGGCCATTTCCCATCCCCTGCTGGAGGACATTTCCATCAAGGGCGCCCGGGGCATCCTCATCAACATCAGCACCTCCCAGGAATTTTCCCTGGATGAGCTCCGGGAAGTCTGCACCATCATCCAGCGGGAAGCCCACGACGAAGCCCTCATCAAGTGGGGCTTGGTGTTCGACGACGATTTGGGCGACGCCATGCAGGTGACGGTCATCGCCACCGGCATCGGCCACCGGCTTGACCTCGACAAGGGTCGGGATGTCTGGACCGCGCCGCCGCCTGAATTGCCCATGACCGAAGACCTGGAAATCCCGGCCTTTATCCGCAAGGGCGGCGAGGCGCCGACGATTACCGAGACGGCCGCCGCGGACAAGCGGCCGCCTCTGGGGGTGGTCCAGGGGAAAAAGTACGTGGTGCATCCCGACCTGCAATACGAGGAAAGCGAACTGGACACCCCGCCATTCCTGAGGAAGGTGGATTAGGGGAAATCTCCCGCCGGATTGCCTGCAAGGCGCGGTTTTCTGGAGCCGCGGGCTTCAGACTTCGCCTTAAGAGGCCGATATTTAGGTGACGCCTTTGTTTGCCAGGCGGTTTCACACCGGGGCAGGCGCCCTGCCGGCTCTATCCGGCGCCGCCTCTGGGAGGAGCGGTATGCGCCGGAGATTATTCATAGTGGCGAATTTGGCGCTGGCGGGATGGCTTTTGGGGCCAACCCCGGGATCGGCCCAGAAGCAGACCCCCGAAGTCATCCGAGGCGCCCAGAGTTCCCCGGCCGCGGCCGCGCCCGCGCCCGCGGGCGCCGAGGCCTCCTTCCAGAAGGGTCTGGAGCATCTTGAATCAAAGGATTATAATCAGGCCGTCGCAACCTTCCAGCAAGCGGTTGCCGGTAACCCCAGATCGGCTGAAGCCTACTTTCGGCTGGGTCAGGCCCTGCAGGGGCAAGGCAGCCAGGACAAAGCCATCCAGAGCCTTCAAAAGGCCCTGGCCCTGAACCCGCGATTTCCCCAGGCCCGGGAGACCTTGAGCAACATTTACGGCCAGCAGGGGCTTGAGGCCCTGCGCCAGGGGGATCCCGACGGGGCCGCGGATCTGCTCCGGCAGGCCGTTTCCCTCAATCCCAAAAGCGACAAATCCCTTAACAACCTGGGGGTGGCCCTGGGGCAGCAGGGGCGCTATACCGAATCCGTGTCGGCCTTTCAGCAAGCCGCGCTGGCCAATCCCAACAACACCCAGGCCCAGTTCAACCTGGGGGTGACCCAATATGCCATGGGGGACAAAAACGCCGCGGTCCGGCAATATACCATTCTGACCCTCAAGGACCCCGCCGCGGCCGATACCCTGTTCCGGATTATCCAGGGAACCTCCCAGGTGGCTTCGCCGTTCCGGTTCTAAGAGGGTTTTCGGTTTTCTGTTTTGTGGTTTGTGGTTTCGGCTTTGTACCCCCCCCCAATATAGAGCCTGCGCCCTCACCTGCCCTTTCATACCAGCTAAGCGTCAAAGATAGAGTTTTGCTATCTTAAGCCTGCGATCCCCAAAACGCCAATAAATATAGCCGCAGGCTTCAGCCTGCGTTCTTTTCCTATTGGGGCTGATAACGCCAGCTAAGCCATCATGGCCGCATTGGCCACCCCCGAGGATGAAAAATTGTAGAACAGCCGCCCCCGGCTGTTCTTTAAAGGAGCAGGCGAGGGCGCCTGCTCTACATTTCCCCTGGGGATTTTCACGGGAAAGCTTGCGGCTACAAAAAACCTCCGTCCCCCGACGCCTTTGCAAAGGGTAAATACTCTACGTTTGAGGGCCGTAGGGCGGGAAAGCGAAGCGCATCCCGCCTTTGATACCAAGTTGCGCTCAAAAAGCTATTTCCTGTAGCCGCAGGCTTCAGCCTGCGCCTGTTCAGGTCGGAAAGCCATTGTCGCCGTTTGATGGCGACTTGGTATGAGAAGTTCTTAAGTCAACCATATTCAGGTGGGGCGGCCGTCCCTGGCCGCCTATCGGCTTGGCGGGCACGGAGGCCCGCCCCCCCGGATTGTTCTGCTTTTGAGAAAGCCAGAGGTTCATGGGTGACTGCTCTGCCCCTCCGGGCCTTTTCATGGCCAAATCGCCTCTTCTGGGATAAGCTGATAGAGAAAAAGATGAAAAGAAGGTGCGGAGGGATGCGGTGTCGGCCCGGCTCAAGGCCCGCCTGAAAAAACTGCTGGCCCAGGAACAGGGGGCGGTCCGGCGGGACTGGGGCGCCCGCTGGCCTGTGGCCCTGGTTTTTCCGGAGATCTACCCGGTGGCTATGGGTAATCTCGGCTTTCAGACCATGTACCACCTGATCAACGCCGAGCCGGGCCTGGCCTGCGAGCGGGCCTTTTTCCCCACCCCGGAGGACTGGCCGGAACACCGGCGCACCCGCACCCCCATCCTGACCCTCGAATCCCAGCGGCCCCTGAGGGATTTTGCCGCGGTGGCCTTTTCCATCTCCTTTGAGGCGGACTACCCCAAGGTGTTGGACATCCTGGCCCAATCCCACATCCCCCTTCTGGCCGCGGCCCGCCACGATGAGGACCCCCTGGTCCTGGCCGGGGGGGTGGCCACGTTCCTCAACCCCGAGCCCCTGGCCCTTTTCGTCGACGCCTTTATTCTGGGCGAGGGGGAAGTGGCCGGGGTGGACAGTCTGAACTTCCTGGCCGAGGCCTCCCCCGCCCGAGCCCGCCAGGAAATTCTGCGGGAAATGGCCCAGACTTTTCCGGGCATCTACGTCCCCGCCGGCTACCAGCCCCGCTACGCCCCGGACGGCGCCCTGGCGGCCTTTGAGGCCGGGCCGGGCTTTCCGGAGCGGGTCGTCGTCTCCCGCCTTACGGACCTGACCGGGCCGGCCACCTGCAGCCATCTGTTGGCCCCGAAAAGCGAATGGGGGGAGATGTTCCTGGTGGAAATGGGCCGGGGCTGCTCCCGGGGCTGCCGCTTCTGCGCCGCGGGCTACATCTACCGCCCTCCCCGGGACCGCCGGGCCGCCGCGCTTCTCCCCACCATCGACCAGGGCCTCGACCAGGGGCGCAAGGTCGGCCTGGTGGGCGCCGCGGTCTCGGACCACCCGGAGGTTAAGGCAATCTGCCGGCATATCCTGGCGGCCGGGGGGAAGTTGGGCATCGGGTCCCTTCGGGCCGACTCCTTAGATGCTGAACTGGCCGATCTCCTGGCCCAAGGCGGGATCAAGACCGTGGCCCTGGCCCCGGAGGCCGGGAGCGAGCGTCTCCGCCGGGTCATCAACAAAGGTCTCACCGAGGCCGACCTGGCCCGGGCAGCCCTCGCCCTGGCCCAGGCCGGCATTGACCAACTCCGCCTTTATTTTATGGTGGGCCTGCCCACCGAAACCCTGGATGATATCCGGGAAATCGCCAGACTTACCAAATACTTACAGCACCACGTGATGAAGGCCACCAGAGGGGCGAAAAAGTTCCGGCAGATCACCCTGAGTGTCGCCTCCCTGGTGCCCAAGCCCTGGACCCCTTTTCAATGGGCGCCCTTGGCCGAGGTCAAAGAGCTCAAGGAACGCCAGAAGCTCTTGCGCCAGGAATTGTCAGGGGTGAAGGAAGTGCGGGTGCACACCGATCTGCCCAAATGGGCCTACACCCAGGCCCTCATCGCCCGGGGGGACCGGCGGGTGGGGGATATGCTGCTCCTGGCCCAGGAACGCGGCTGGCAGCAGGCCCTGCGCCACAGCCCGGTCAACCCGGACTTTTTCGTGCATCGGCAGCGGGACCGAGACGAGCTGTTCCCCTGGGATTTTCTGGATTTCGGCTTGAAAAAAGGATTTTTGTGGGAAGAATATCAACTGGCCCTGGCCGGGCGACAATCTCCCCCCTGCCAGCCGGAAGCCTGCCGGCGGTGCGGTGTATGCGGGCCGGAGATCGAGGCTGGCGGAGGGGGCTAATACCAAGGTGCCATCAAAGAGGTAAAATTGGTGGCACAGGCTTTCCAGCCTGTGCAGGCGCAGGCTAAGCGTTCATGGCCGTATAGCCCACCCCCGGAAATGAAAAATTTCTCGTAGGGGCGGGTTTAAAACCCTCCCCTAAAACCGGGGGATTTTCACGGTAAAGCCTGCGGCTCCAGAAAAATACTTCTCTGACGCCAACCTGGTATAAGCCGGTAGCACGGGCTTCCAGCCCGTGCAGGAACAGGCAAGCTGCCTGTTCTCCCGATAAAAAGGCAAACGGGGTTCCCGCCCGCCCCGGGCAAGATAAACGGCAGGGAGATTTTAAGATTAAGGCCTCTTGGGCGGCGGGGTTCAAACCCGCGCCGGCAAAGACCTCGCGGCTTTCAGCCCTTTACCGCCACCAGGGAGAGTCCCAGTCTGCTTTCCAGGGCCTGGATTTTGGAGAGCTGCTCCCCGCTCACCGGCGCGGGTTTGAGGTCCGCCCGGCAAGAGAAAGCCAACAGCGGCGTCCCCAGTTCGCTTTCAAGGGCATTGATGGCCTTGAGGTCCGCGGCCCCCAGTTTGGTGGAGAGACTGCACAGCATACCCTGTCCTCCTTCCCGGAAGGTGGCCCTTCTTGTACCCCTATCATAATCACTTGGGAACAAATGTCCAGCCGCGAGTATAAAACCGTTTCCGGTTTTCGAGGTTCTTGCAAAGGCAATTCATTTTGTCATCCAAAACGATGTGAAGGATCTCAACCTTATGACAATACAAGATTCTTCGCTTTGCTCAGAATGACATTTTTTTACCATAGTGAATTTTGCAAGAACCTCTCATGACCACCGATAAAGGAGATTGTCAGGCTGGCGGGGAGTCCGCTCTTCCCGGCCTTATCCCTCAGAGCTTCTTGAGGGGATACAGCCTGGGACTGGCCTCCAGGCGCTCGATGCGATACAGCATCTCCCGGCAATCCGGCTCCCCCAGAAGCTCGCCCCTGGGGTCGTCCCAGGACCACAGCCGTCGATTGAGCTCCCGCGCCAGCCCGGCAATTTCCCGTCCCAGGGCCTTGAGTTGCCCCGGGTTTAAGGTTTCGGCCCACCCCTCCAGTCGGGCCCCCAGGTTGGCCACTGCGTCCAGCTCGCTTCCCACTGCAAAAACCGGCCGCGTCTTCTTGTGCATGTTCTCCCCCTGGCTAAAATCACGGATCATACCAAATGCCACCCAAAGGATATTATTCGCAGGGGCGCAATTCCTGGCGCCCTTGCAGGACTCGATGAATCGAGCCCCTACAGGTGAATCGAGCCCCCACAATTGTTTCCCTTTGATGGCGACTTGGCATTATTCCTCCCCGGAAAACAGGCTTCCCTGCCGCGGTCCCTCCCCCCGGAGCCAGGACACCAGGTCCGGGCGATAGAAGCGCCACTCCTTTCCCACCTTGCGTCCCGGCAGCACCCCCCGGCGGGCCAGGCTGCGCACCGCATAGGGGGTGAGGCGCAAAAATTCCGCGGCCTCCACTGCCGTCAAAACCTCTTGCTCCATATCACATCGTCATGCACTGGAATTAAACAAGCTCTATAAAAGTTTATAAGACCATATAAGTACATAGGTCAACAAAAAAGTGCATGGTCACATAATTTTCTTCTATCTGGAAAAGTTCCTCAGGCGGCCACATTCCGGTAGGGCGGCCGTCCCTGGCCGCCCATGGTTTTGGCGGGCACGGAGGCCCACCCTACCGAATTTTTCCTGGTTTTGAGAGAGCGAACGGCTCATGAGCAACTGTCCTGAAAAGTTCGGTTGGTGTAGGGGCAGGCGCCCTCGCCTGCCCTTTCTGGACAGCCGGAGGCAGCTGTCCCCACACGCCCAAAAGCTTGTCAGGTTTTGCGGGTGAGCCGCAGGGTTTGGCGAGGAAACGGTTGCATGTCGGGCGCTCTTATCTTATGAATACAGCAGCACCATCCCTAACCGGGAGAACAGGCATCCTGCCTGTTGGGAACCTCTGGTAAAGCCCATTTTCCTTTACCCAAAAAGACGCGGCTGATCTCAACTGCCTTAAAACACGAGATTCTTCGCAGCGCTCAGAATTACCCTCGGGTAACTTAGGGGATGTTGAAATGACCTTAAGGCATAGGCCGGAAGCCCGGTTTTCGTTTATGCCGAGGATTGTTAAGGGGCGGGGTTGGTATGGATAAAATCGTCATTGAAGGCGGGCTGCCGTTGGCGGGCGAGGTGGCGGTGAGCGGCGCCAAAAACGCCGCGCTGCCCATCCTGGCCGCAACGCTGTTGTGCCCGGGGGTGCACCGTCTGGACAATGTCCCCAATCTGGCGGACATCCGCACCATGAAGAGACTGCTCTGCATCATGGGGGTGAAATTCGAGGACGGCGATCCCCTGGTGGTGGACTCCACCAAGCTCACCGGCTGGATGGCCCCCTATGAGCTGGTGAAAACCATGCGGGCCGCGGTCCTGGTCCTGGGGCCGCTGGTGGCCCGGGCCCGCCAGGCCAGTGTCTCCCTGCCCGGCGGCTGCGCCATCGGCGCCCGGCCCATCGACCTGCACCTGAAGGGCCTGGAGGCCATGGGGGTGAAAATCACCCTGAACCAGGGGTATGTGGAGGCCAAGGCCAAGCGCCTGCGGGGGGCCGAGATCCACCTGGACATCCCCACGGTCACCGGCACCGAAAACCTGATGATGGCCGCCACCTTGGCCCAGGGCACCACCCGCCTGGTGAACGCCGCCCAGGAACCGGAAGTGGCCGACCTGGCCAATTTTTTGGTGTCCATGGGCGCTCACATAGAAGGCATCGGCACCGATGTGCTCACCATCCACGGGGTCAATGCCCTTGAGCCCGCGTCCCACACCATCATGAGCGACCGCATCGAGGCCGGCACCTTCCTGGCGGCCGCGGCCATCACCCGGGGCCGGGTGACCATCTCCCGGGCCCCCGTGGGCCATCTCAGCGCCATCCTGGAGAAGCTTAACGAAGCCGGGGTGAGCTGCGCGGTCTCAGGGGACACCATCCAGGTGAACCCGGAAGGGAGCCTTAAGGGGGTGGATGTCAAGACCCTCCCCTACCCCGGCTTTCCCACGGACATGCAGGCCCAGTTCATGGCCCTGATGAGCGTGGCCAAAGGCGCCAGCATCATCACCGAGACCATCTTCGAGGACCGCTTCATCCATGTGGGGGAACTCAAGCGCCTGGGCGCGGACATCACCATCGCCGGCAACCAGGCGGTGGTGCGGGGCCGCCGCCAGCTTTCCGGCGCGCCGGTCATGGCCACCGATCTCAGGGCCAGCGCCTCCCTGGTGATCGCCGGCCTGGCCGCCCA
>JBGSLA010000209.1:0-4011 GCA_041740935.1 Desulfobaccales bacterium
TGGGGGAGGGGGTAAGGGTCCGCGACCCTTAGCCCCCTCCCCCACTTCCATATCCACACTTCCCCCTTCCTCCTCCGCCAGGATGCCATGGTCCGGGAAGGTCAGGCGGATGAGGCTGATGATGGTTTCCTGGGAGGCCAGGTCGCTTTCGGTGACCGGGTCGATGGCGCCCTTGAGGGTGATGTCGTGGGGCTTTTCATAATTTAATTTAAGCAAAAAACCGGCCGCCAGCGCGGCGCGCCGGCCCACCTGGGCGATTTGCTCCAGATTCACCGCGTCCATGTATTCTTTTCCCCTGGCCGTGCCATTCGTTTCGGTGGCGGGCGGGGACGCCCGCCCTACCGCTCATAGTATGAGCAGCGGGCAAGGAAGCCCGCCCTTATACACCCGTAGTCTGAGCGGCGGGTGTGGGACCGGCCCTCCCCCGATGCTGTCCATCACTTCTTTTTCGCCGGGCTGCGGCGCTTTTTCGGCGGGTGGCGGGTCTTGGGGTTAGCACCGGCCAGGGCTCCCACCGGTTGGGGGGCAAGGGGCACAAACAGGCTCACTCCGAAAATGCCGATGGCGAAGCCCCCCAGGTGGGCCACCCAGGCCACCGGGCCGCCCTGCTTGAGGCCGTAGAATTGCAGGGCCAGCCACAGCCCCAGCCAGACAAAGGCGGGTATGTGGATGATTTCCGCCTTGAGACGCCAGAAGACCATGGTGCGGATGGGGCTCTGGGGCAGGCGCACCAGGTAGGCCCCCATGACCCCGGCAATGGCGCCGCTGGCCCCGATGAGGGGTGCGGTGATGGCGCTGCTGGCGATCACGTGGAACAGACAGGCGAAAAAGCCGGCGAACAGGTAAAAGCCTAAATAGCGCCAATGGCCCAGGTCATCCTCGAGGCCTTCGCCGAACAGCCATAAAAACCACATGTTCCCCAGGAGATGCAGCCAGCCGGCGTGCAGAAAGAGCGAAATAAACACCGTGGCCATGAGCCAAAAGGAGGTGAAGGAGGTGAGCACCTTCACCTGGCTCAGCTTGGCCGGCACCGCGCCCCCCTGCCAAAAAAGGGACAGGGCCGCCTTGGGGCCGATCTTCAGGGTGTAGAGAAAGATCAGGGTATTGACGACAATCAGACCCAGGGTGACCCAGGGCCGGCCGTTTCGGGTGGGGGCGCCGCGCAGAGGTATCATGCCGAAAGCTGGTTTTCCGGGAATATCCCCGGAGGATAATTCTCCGGGACGGGGGCAAAGCCCTGGTAAGGGTGAGATTTTCTCCTCTCCCGAACATTTTACCCCATAGCGGCCGGGCTGTACAGGAAAAGACGCCGGAGGTCCCGGTTGACAAGGGCAGGAGATTTAGATTAAATAAAGACCATGTCACGGCCGAAGAAGAAGGTATACATAAAAACCTTCGGCTGCCAGATGAACGTGGCCGATTCCGAACAGATAGCCCAGGTGCTGGCCCAGGACTATGTCAGGACGGACCGGCCCGAAGACGCCGATCTCTACCTGATCAATACCTGCGCCATCCGTAAGAAGTCCGAAGAAAAAGTGAGGAGCCTTTTGGGCAGCCTCAAGGCCCTGAAGCAAACTCGTCCCCAGATGCTCCTGGGGGTGGGGGGCTGCGTGGCCCAACAGGAGGGCGAGCGGCTGCTGGCGGCGGTGCCGCATCTGGACCTGGTCTTCGGCACCCACGGCATCTATCGCCTCCCCGACCTGGTGCGCCGGGCGGCCCGCAAGCCCCAGGTTGATGTGTCCCTGGAGGCGGGCTTCCCTTCCACCCGGCCTCCCAGCCGGCAGCCGGGCTCGGCCCGGACCCTGGTGACCATCATGCAGGGGTGCAACAACTTTTGCAGCTTTTGCGTGGTGCCCTATGTCCGGGGCCGGGAATACAGCCGCCGGCCGGCGGAGATCGTGGCTGAGGTCCGGGGGTTCCTGGCGACCGGCGGCAAAGAGGTGACCCTGTTGGGCCAAAACGTCAATTCCTACGGCCGGGGTCTGGGTGAGTCCATCACCTTTCCCGGACTATTGCGGAGCCTGACGGAGCTCCCCGGATTGGCCCGTCTGCGGTTCGCCACCTCGCACCCCAAGGATTTATCCGGCGAACTCATGGCCTTTTTCGGTGAAAAGACTCCCCTGTGCGAAAGCCTGCATCTGCCGGTGCAGTCCGGTTCCGACCGGATTTTGGCGGCCATGAACCGGGGTTACACCAGGGAAGAATATTTGGAAAAGGTGGAGAAACTGCGCGGTTTCCTGCCTGGAATCAACCTCTCCACCGATATCATTGTGGGCTTTCCGGGCGAGACCGAGGCGGATTTTCAAGAAACCCTGGACCTGGTGGAGGAGATTGCCTTTACCCAAGCCTTTTGTTTTAAATATTCTCCCCGCCCCCAAACCAAGGCCGCGACCCTGCCGGACCAGGTCCCTGAGGAGATCAAAGCCGAGCGCCTGGCCCGGCTGCTGGACCTGCAGAACCGGCTCACCCTGGCGGCTCACCGGCGTATGGTGGGGCAGGTGCGGGAAGTGTTGGTAGAGGGGGTGAGCAAACGTTCATCCGCAGAGCTTTCGGGCCGCCTCCGGACCAACCAGGTGGTGAATTTTTCCGGACCGCAAAAACTCCTGGGCCAACTGGTCCAGGTAAAGCTAACCGAGGCCCATCCCCACTCCCTCAAAGGGCAGTGGCTGGCAGAGCCCTCAGCCCTCTAGCCGTCAGTGGGGGGCCAGGGGGGCGCCAAGGAGGTTGGCATGTTAAGACAGATGGTGGTTTCAGGGTTGACCATCGACCCCTTCACCAACAGTCCCATCATGATCCTCAAAGATGTGGACTCGGATAAGGCGGTGCCCATTTGGATAGGCCTGCTGGAAGCCACGGCCATTGCCAGTGAGTTGGAAAACATCAAGTTTTCCCGCCCCATGACCCACGACCTCTTGCGGAACATCATGGAGTGCATGGAAATCAAGGTGATCCGGGTGGAGGTCTGCGATCTTCGGGACAACACCTATTTTGCCCTGATTCACCTGCACCGGGAGGGGAAGGACATACAAATCGACGCCCGCCCGAGCGACGCCATCGCCCTGGCGCTCAGGGCCAAGTGTCCGATTTTCGTGGCGGAGGGGGTCATCCAGAAGGCCCGCCGGGTGGACCTTTCGGCCCAGGAGGCCATCACCTCCGAGGACGCCAAAAAATGGACTGAAATCCTGGAGGGCCTGGACCCGGACGATTTCGGCAAATATAAGATGTAGCAGTTAGCAGGCAGCAGCCAGCAGTCAGCACATAAGTTATACATGGCGCCATTTGTTTTTAAACAATTACAGAAAGGTATCCTCTTGGTCATTCTGAGCCACC
Source organism: Desulfobaccales bacterium (assembly GCA_041740935.1). Lineage (GTDB taxonomy): Bacteria > Desulfobacterota > Desulfobaccia > Desulfobaccales > 0-14-0-80-60-11 > JBGSLA01. The sequence goes on from JBGSLA010000209.1 coordinate 3,331, forward strand.
GAAGGTGGCGAAGAATCTTGTCATTTTAAATGCTTAAAAGACCCTTCGCCTGTGGCTCAGGGTGACACCGGGGAGGATTTTGTTCCGGCAGAAAACTCTTCATTATTCCAATCAGTTAGGTAGTTTTGAATAATCACTGCTGATGGACCACTGACCACTGACCACTGACTGCTAACTACTGACTGCTGATTGCTGACTGCTCCCCCATGATCGACCTCCACACCCACACCCTGAACTCAGACGGGGAACTCATCCCCACCGAGCTTTGGCGCCGGGCCCAGGTGAAGGGCTATCGGTTCCTCGGCATCACCGACCACGTGGACGCCACCAATTTCCGGGAGGTCTTTGCCCGGCTCAGAATCGCCGCGGACACCCTGAACCACCTCGCTCCACCTCACCTGATCCCCGGCCTCGAATTCACCCATCTGCCCCCGGAGATGATCGGCCCCCTGGCGGCCCAGGCCCGGGATCTGGGCGTGCCGCTCATCGTCGTCCACGGTGAGACCCTGGCCGAGCCCGTGGCCCCGGGCACCAACCGGGCGGCCCTCATGGCCGATATCGACATTTTGTCCCACCCCGGCCTCATCACCTGGGAGGACGCGGTCCTGGCCCAAAGGCGGGGCGTTTTCCTGGAACTCTCGGCCCGCAAGGGGCACTCCCTGGCCAACGGCCACGTGGCCG
>JBGSLA010000210.1:0-17721 GCA_041740935.1 Desulfobaccales bacterium
GGGGGAGCAGCGGCTCCCCCACCCTCCCCCCAGACCCCCCTCCCAACCCCCTTTAAGGGGTTGGGGGAGGGAGCTTGAGGGAGGGGGTAGGGGCCTATGGCCCCTACCCCCTCCCTCAAAATCAATTCTTCCGAAAGCAGCCTTTATGCAAATTTATAATACCTTAGGCCGGCACAAAGAAACCTTTGAGACCGTATCCCCCGGCAAGGTGGGCCTCTATGCCTGCGGGGTCACGGTTTACGATGACTGCCATTTAGGGCACGCCCGCTCCAGCGTGTTTTTCGAGGTCCTGGTGCGCTATCTGCGCCGCCGGGGTTTTGCCGTCACCTGGGTGCGCAACTACACCGACATCGACGACAAAATCCTCAAGCGGGCCAGGGAGGAGGGCGCGGCCTGGGACGACATCGCGGCCCGCTACATCGCCTCCTTCGCAGCAGATATGGCCGCCCTGGGCATCCCCCCGGCCGAAATCGAACCCAAGGCCACGGAGCACATCCCCGAGATGCTGGAGATCATCCGGCGTCTGGCGGAAAAAGACTTTGCTTACCAGGGAGCGCCCGGCGGCGATGTCTATTTCCGGGTGCGGCGTTTCCCCGGCTACGGCAAGCTCTCGGGCCAGAGCCTGGAGGATTTGGAGGCCGGGGCCCGGATCGAAGTGGACGCGGCCAAGGAAGACCCCCTGGACTTTGTTTTGTGGAAGGCCGCCAAGCCCGGGGAGCCCTCCTGGCCCAGCCCCTGGGGGCCGGGGCGCCCCGGCTGGCACATCGAGTGCTCGGCCATGAGCATGAAATATCTGGGGGAAACCCTGGACATCCACGGCGGCGGCCGGGACCTGGTGTTTCCGCACCACGAAAACGAGCTGGCCCAATCCGAAGCGGCCACCGGCCGGCCCTTTTCCCGCTATTGGGTGCACCATGGCCTCCTCACCATCGACCAGGAGAAGATGAGCAAGTCTTTGGGGAATTTTTTCACCATCAAAGACGTGCTGGGGAGATTTCCGGCGGAGGTGGTGCGCTTCTTTTTGATCAACTGCCACTACCGCAGCCCGCTGGACTTTTCGGACGTGGCCCTGGCCGAAGCCGAGACCGCGCTCCTGCGCCTCTATGCGCCGTTGGCCAAAATTAGGGATATTTTGCGGGAAAGCCCCGCGCCCTCCGGCCCGCCGCCCCGGGATTTTGCCCCGGCCTGTCTTTCCCCCGAGGAAACGGCGCGCCTCTGGACTTTGCCCCGGCGGTTTGATGAGGCCCTGGACGACGACGTCAACACCGCCCAGGGGCTGGGATTTCTGTTCGAGGCGGTGCGCTTCACCAACCGCCTGCTGGAACACCCGGAGAGCGCCCCGGCCTATCTGGCGTTTTTGGCCCATATACAAAAAGACCTGACAAGTCTGGGCCAGGTCCTTAACCTGTTGCAAGCAGACCCGGCGGCGACTTTGGCCACCCTGCGCCAGAAGCCGGCAGACCTGGCCGTCAGCCCCGAGGACATCGACAACCTCATCAACCGGCGCACCGCGGCCCGCAAAAACAAGGACTTCGCCGCCGCGGACCGGATTCGGGATGAGTTAATCGGCCTGGGGATTCTGCTGGAGGACACGCCCCAGGGGACGGTGTGGCGGGTGAAATAGGATTGTTGGGAAGATATTTCTGAGGGAAAATATGTAGCCGCAGCCTTCAGCCTGGGCTGAAAGCCTTCCCAAAATCAGCTCGTCCAGCGGAGCCTAAAGGCTGGGGCTACAGAAAAAGGATTCGCAAGGCGAAAGGCGGGAGGCGCTGCGCTTTCCCGCCCTACGGTCCACTGACCGTGGAAGTTACCATGAGACAGGTTATCATTTATCCCGGGGAAAACGGCTGGTGAATGGCGGAATGCCCCAGTTTGCCTGGGTGTATCAGCCAGGGAAAGACCAGGGAAGAGGCCCAAGTCAATATCAAAGAGGCTATTGAGGGTTATCTGGAGAGTTTGAAAAAACACGACGAACCTATTCCGCCACCTATAACTGAAAAGCTTTAAAACCAAAATTAACGGGATTGAGTCATGTAGGGTGCGCTCTGCGCACCATTCATTGCCTCGGCGAAAAGTTCCCCTTCGGTGGGAGGACTGCTCCACCGCCGGCCACGCACCGCGGGACGTCTATGCCACCAGGCCTTTGCCGGATTCTGAGAGAGCAGCCGGCTCATGGGTGACTTTTATGAAAACATCAAATCCAGGGTCCAAAGCCTGAAGTCCAAAGGCTTAGCCGCAGGCAGGGCCTTGGAAAACTCCCGGCTCACCAAATTTTTATTCTTCTTTGTCCGAAAACCTGGTATAATTTTCGTACAAAATTGTGTTGTGGCCGGGTACGTCCAGCATCCCCCCTGCCATGTCGATGCGTAAACCTGAAGCTCAATGGAAACAGGCAGTTTAGGCACAATCCTCGGTCTGGTGGTTGTCCTCGACAGATTCCCAAGCAACCTAAGAACCTAACCCTCCCGAAAACTTGCCAGTACTGGTCACCCATCACCGCCTATGGCACAGGAGGTGGCCCATGCCTGTTATTCTCAAAGAAGCCCCGCGAACCTTCGGAGTCGGCATCCGCAGAGCCCTGCTCCAGGATCTGCCCCGGATCCTGGAGATCGAGGGCCTGGCCTTCGGCGGCCAGTGGGATTACTATCATTTCCGGGCCTCCCTGGACGACGTTTTTCTGGTGGCGGTGGACGGGGCCACCGCCGAGATTATCGCCTTTCTGGTGGCCTGCTGCTGCAGTCTGGCCCGCCGGGGCATAATCCTCAGGGTCGCGGTCCATCCGGACCATCAGGGGCGGGGCATTGCCACCCAACTTCTGGAAGAATCTTTTCAACGGCTGCAAAAGAAAGACCTGGACGAAGTGGAGCTGGACGTGGACATCGTCAAGGGCGGGGCCCGGCGGCTTTACGAAAAGTTGGGCTTCAAGGTGGTGGCCACCATCTCCCCTGACTTCGAAGAAGACGAGACCTTCTTCATCATGAGGAGGAAGCTGGATACTTGAGCAGTGCCGCAGAGGTTCCGCCTCGGGCCGACACCTTGAGGAGCGACGGCTTTTTCAGGGAAGCCCTGGCCCTGGAAAGGGTCTCGTTCGGACTTTGCCACGGACTGGATCGGGCCGGCCGGCCTCCCCGGCGGCACACCCTGGAAAGGGCTTGACAGGCGCGGGGCTGTGGCGGTAATTTGGAACAGCCGCATTTATCCTTAAGTCCATGGGGACTTGGGGATTTTTTTTGCAGAGCCTCCTGGACCTTTGGCCCAGCAATGACCAATGAAAATCCCTTCCGGGGGAGGGGTGGGGAAGCAGCGGCTTCCCACCCTCCCCCCCATACCCCCCTCCCAACCCCCTTTAATGGGGGCTGGCAAGGCGGGGTTGCAGCCCCGACTTGTCAGCCTATAAAAGAACGTTAAGGGGTTGGGGGAGGGGGTGTGGGGGAGGGGGCAGGGGCCCGCGGCCCCTGGCCCCATCCCCCACATCAAACTTTTCCACAACAGAAGACCGGGGAGAACCAAAATGTCAGCCAAGCAGATTCTCATCATCGGCGGCGGGGTCCTGGGGCCCAAGGTGGCCTGCCGGCTGAAACGATTGCAGCCGCACTGGGAAGTCACGGTGATCGACCAGCAGGAGGACATCGCCCCGTCGGTCTGCGGCATTCCCTGTTACCTCTGCGGGGAGGTGGCCGAACTCAAGGATTTGACCACCGCCAGTTTCCATATGGTGCGCAGCCCCGATTTTTTTGAGAACGCCAAGGGGGTGCGCATCAAGACCCGGACGCAAGCCCTCGCTGTGGACCGTGAGGCCCGGACCGTGAGAGTCCGGCATCTCCAGGACGGCCTGGAGGAGGACGTGCCCTACGATACCCTGGTACTGGCCACCGGCCGCCGCCCCAAGGCCCTGGCTGTGCCCGGCGCCGACCTGCCGGGAGTCACCCGGGTGGCCACCCTGAAACAGGCCCAGGCCGTGAAGGACCTGATCTCCCAGGGGAGGGTGGGGAAGGCGGTGGTCATCGGCGGCGGCCCCAACGGCTGCGAGCTGGCCGCGGCCATGAGCGATCTGTGGGGGGTGGAGACCACGCTGGTGGACCCGGGTCCCCGGATTGTGCCGGATCGGCTGGACCCGCCCCTGGCCGCCATGGTAGAGCACACCTTAAAGGGGCAGGGCGTAGAACTGGCCCTTGGGGAAAACATCCAGGAAATTAGGGCCGGTGACGGCGAAGCCGCCCTGGAGGTGGTGACCGCGAACCGCCGTCTCCCCGCGGATCTGGTCATCGTCGCTTTGGGGGCGGCGCCCGACAGCGCTCTGGCAGTCCAGGCCGGGCTGGCCGTGGCTCCGGGCGGGGGCATTGTCGTCGATCAGCGGCTCATGACTTCCGACCCCCACATTTACGCCGGGGGCGGCTGCGCGGCCTCCCTTCATGCCCTCACCGGCCAGGCGGTGTATTTCCCGGAAGATTCCCTGGCCCACCGGCAGGGCCGGGTTCTGGGGACCAATCTCGCGGGCGGGTTCGCCACTTTTCCCGGCATTGTCGGCAGTTTTGCCTTCAAGGTCTTTGACCTGGGGGTGGCGGGGGCCGGACTGACGCTGACGGCCGCCCGCCGGGAGGGCCTGCCGGCCGACGCGGTCCTGGTGGTGCAGCACGACCACGCCCATTTTTATCCCACCCAGGAACTCATCTATCTCCAGGTGGTGGTGGACCGCCGGACCCGGCGCCTCCTGGGCGCCCAGGGGGTTTCCGGAAACGGCGACGCCCTGGCCGGCCGCATCAACAGCATCGCCGCGCTCCTGCTCCACGGGGGCGTCATTGAGGACCTGTCCAATCTGGAGATGGCCTACTCGCCGCCCTTCGGGGGTGCTTTGGACATCGTCAACACCGCGGCCAACGCCGCCGAAAACCTGGTGGAGGGCCACAACCGCTCCATCACGGTCAATGAGTTTGAGCGACTGTTCCTGGAAAACCAGGACAAGGTCGTCTGTCTGGACGTGCGGGGCCCCGCCATGGCCGCGCCCCTGATTGCCCGGTTCGGGGAGCGCTGGCTGAACATCCCCCAGGAAACCCTGCGGCACCGCTTTGACGAGGTGCCCCGGGATAAAAAGCTCATTTTGATCTGCAACGCCGGCATGCGCTCCTATGAAGCCTTGAGGCAGCTTCAGGCCCAGGGCTTCGACAACGCCGTGGGGCTGCAGGGAGGCATGGCCGCCCTGAAAAAAGCCGGCATCCTGGACCCGGATTAGGGCCAGGCACACCGATTGAGGCGGCCATGGGCGGCCGGATGCTGGTAGGGCGGCCGTCTCTGGCCGCCCCTGGTCCTGGCGGGCCCAGAGGCCCGCCCCACCGAATACTTCCTTGTTTTGCAGAAACCACTTTTTTTATAGATGCCATCAGAAGGATATTTTTTGTAGGCGCTATGCATGGCGCCCTTAAAGGGCTCGATGAATCGAGCCCCTACACCTTGGTTCCCCTTGCTTGCGACTTGGCCTAACAAGCCTGATGAGCCATGCTCTCCCCCATATGCCGGATTGAAGATCCCGGATATCGTCTTCGCCGAACCATACGGCCGGCACCTTGACAATCCCCCGCAAGTGCAGTTAAATGAAGAATAATTAGGATTACGTTCGTAACCCTGCGAGCCTCGCCGGAAACGATTCTCGGCCGTGATCGGGCAATAATCCAGGGTAAGGCGAGCCCCGCAATCCCCGGCCCCCTCACGTTCATTTTTGGAGGAAAAGGTCATGCGAGTGCGTCCCCGGATGTTGCCCGGCGGCTGGTATCCCGGCAGCCAGAGCGGCTGTGTGGCGGAAATCGAGTCTTTTGTCGCCGGGGTCAAGCCCCTGTCGGCCGGGGTCAAGGTTTATGGCGGCATGATTCCCCACGCCGGCTGGTATTTTTCAGGCAAGCTGGCCGCTCGGGTGTTTCATCTGAACGCTTTGGTGACCCAGCCCCAGGTGGTCTGCATTTTCGGGGGACATCTGGCGGGGAATTCGCCGCCGCTTCTGGTCACGGAAGACGCCTGGGAAACGCCCCTGGGGGAGGCCCTCCTGGCCACCGAATTCTACAAGCCTCTGTCGGCCAAAATGACCCTGAAGCCCGAACCGCCCGGGGACAACACCATCGAAGTGAACATGCCCTTGATCAAGCACTTTTTCCCCAAAAGTCAGGTCCTGGCCATCCGCGCCCCCCAAGCCGACGCCGCCCTGAAATTGGGGGAGGCGGTGGCCGAAGTGGCCCGGGATCTGGGGAAAAGCATCCTGTTTTTCGGCTCCGCTGACCTCACCCATTACGGCCCCAACTACGGCTGGGCCCCCAAGGGCTACGGGGCCGAGGCGGTGCAATGGGTCAAAGAGGTCAATGACCAGCGCTTTCTGGACGCGGTGCTCAAACTTGACGCTCTCGGGGCCATCGCGGCCGCCAACCAGGACCAGAGCTCCTGCAGCGCCGGCGCTCCCGCCGCGGCCATCGCCGGGGCCAAAAAACTGGGGGCCGCCCGGGCGCACCTGGTGGGCTATTACACCAGCTACGACATCATGCCGGGGGATTCCTTCGTGGGCTACGGCGGGGTGGTGTGGACGGGGTAGGGCGAAATTCCCTGAGGGTTGCATGAATATTCGCTTTCATCCTCACGCTGTGGACAGAATGGCAGAAAGAGGCGCCACTGAAGCTGAGGTAGAAAACTCATGAGAATTACCTATGATCCCGCCCAAAATATCGCCTATATCAGATTTCAGGAGAAGAAGGCAGAAGTCGAGACCATTCGCATCAGCGATGAATTGAATGTGGATATGTCTCCTGATGGCTCGGTATACGGCATCGAACTGTTAAATGCGAAATCTCAATTGCTTAGCGTGGACCAGGGAAAGCTGTTGGTGATTAACGAGGCCATGGGGGGGGTTCAGGAAATTTCTTTGCTCTAAATTGTCTGGAGATGGCGTCGATGGGGTGGACTGCCGATTCTTGCTGATAATAATAACAGCTTGTAAACCAAGGGCCTTTTTAACCAGGTCTAAGGGAGCCGATAAAACATGAAAGTCACCGAAATTCGCAGCAAAGGCCGTGAACTTGGGGTGAAAAATTACTCCAAACTGAACAAAAGGGACCTGATCCATGCCATCCAGGTGGCCGAAGGCAACTCCCCCTGTTTTCTGGAGATCTACGACTGCCGGGTGTACGACTGCCTCTGGCGGGAGGACTGCCAGGTCTGAGTCAGCCCGGCAGAAGCAAAGCCCCGAGACCTCTCTTCGTCCCTTTAATAAAAAAAGTTTGCCTGTCGTAGGGGCAGGCGCCCTCGCCTGCCCTCAGTGGACAGCCGAGGGCGGCTGTCCCTACACCTGAAAAGACTTTGTCATTCTGGTTCCCAAGCTCCCGCTTGGCAACCCACTTGGAATGTCAAGCTCTGCTTTGCTCCGAATCCGCCAGATCATAGCGGCGGGCAGTGCCCGCCCTTCCCTTTGATTACGATCTGGTCGTGAACTTTTCAAAAGTCTCGGGCTTTGCCCTCCCCCTTTTCCCCGAAAAGCCAACCGATTCCGAAGGTCAAAAACGTCCCGATTACCAGGAGCCAGGTCCAGCCTAAGGGGACAATCTTTTTTTCCGACAGGATCAACAGGACCAGCATGCCCACCGCAGAAAGGGCCATGGCCAGGACGTTCACCCGGTTGCCGCGTCTTCTCGTGAGCAGGCCCAGAAGGAACACGCCCAGCAGTGAGCCGTAGGTCACCCCGCCGATTTTAAAGGCCAGCCACAGAATTTTTTCAAAATGGCTGAAAAAGTAGGCAACAAACGCCAGAATAATCCCAAACACCACCACCGCCACCCTGGAAACCAGCAGATAATGGCGTTCGGGGGCCGATTTGACCAGCACCGGACGGTAGATGTCGGTGACAAAAGAAGAAGTCAGGGAGCCCAGGGGCGAATCGATGCTGGCCATGACAATGGCCGCCAGCATCAGCCCCCGCATCCAGGGGGGCATGACCTGCTCGATAAAATGGGGGAAAATGGCGTCCAGCTTGGCCGGCAGGGACAGGGCGGGATTCTGCGCATAAAAGGCAAAGAGGCCGGCGCCGATGACCAGGAAGATGAGCAACACCGAGAGGCTGCCGATGGGGGTGAGCAGCATGGTTTTCTGGCTCTCTTGCCTGGTTTCCACGGTCAGCAGCCTTTGCATGAGTTCCTGGTCGGTGCCGAACGCGGCGAGCGACCCCAAAAAGCCGTTCAGGGTGGCCAGCATCCAGACATTGGGATCGGTGAACAGGTTCCTCAGAAAGGGCGCCAGCCCGGAGTCGGCCAGCCCCGGCCCCCAGTTGATGACGTTCAGTTTGCCGGCCTCGCCGGCCAGGGCCAGGACGGCCGCAGCCCCGCCGTCGATGCGGGACAGGAGAAACACGATGGCCACTACGCCGGCAATCATGAAGGTCAGGGCCTGCACCACGTTGGTCCAGACCACCGCCTTGATGCCACCCCAGGCGATGTACAGGATGCAGATGACGGAGAACAGCAGGATGGTGGGGATGAGGGGCCAGCCGATGAGGATGCTCACCGCCAGGCAGGCCGCCATCAGGCGCACTCCGGAGGCCAGCAGCCGGGTGATGAAAAACAGGATGGAGCCGGCGATCTGGGTTTCCTGCCCGAAGCGATAGCGCAGAAATTCATAGATGGAGGTGCAGTTATAGTGGTAAAAGGCCGGGATGAACAGGAAGGCGATGACCACCCGGGCCAAGACCGAGCCCGCGAAAAACTGGGCGTATTCCCAATTTTCCATATACGCGATGGCGGGCACGGAGATCAGGGTGACGGCGCTGATTTCCGTAGCCACAAAGGATAAGCACGCGGCCCACCAGGGGATTTTCCGCCCCCCCAGGAAAAAATCATCGGTGGATTTTTCTTCCCGGCCGAAGTAGAGGCCCACGGCCATCAGCAGCACGAGAAGGGCCAACAGGACCGAATAATCCTGCCAGGTGAGGCTGCTGCTTTGAAAAAAAAACAATGTTTCCATGCAATTGGATATGAGCCTGCGGCTCAGCCGTAAGGCATGAAAATTTTTTCTGGGGGGAGGGCTAAGGGGAGGTGGCTCCCCCACCCACCCCTGGCCCCCGCCCCCACAAAAATCTTTTCCCCACAGGACCAAACTACTGTATCCAAAAATTTTTCGCATGGGTAAAATGCTCCTATGATGAATCTGGCAGAATTAGTGGGGCAAAGGCTGGTCATCGGCATCCCCGGCACGGCCATTACGCCGGAGATTGTGCGCCATTTCCAGGAACTGCACGCCGGCGGGCTGATCCTCTACCGGCGGAATTTCGACTCGCCCCGGCAGGTGATGAAACTCATCGCCGATCTGGAAGAGGCGCTGGGGCGAAAACTCCTGGTGACGGTGGACCACGAAGGCGGGCGGGTCATCATGTTCCGGGAGGGCATCACCGTGTTCCCCGACAACCAGGCGCTGGGGACCGCGGGCAACCCCGACTATGCCCGGCAACAGGGCGTCATCGAGGCCAAGGAGCTGCGCCGCCTGGGGATGGACGTCAATCTGGGGCCGGTGCTTGATGTGCTGACCGCGGCCTACAGCCCCAATATCGGCATCCGCTCCTACGGCAAAGATTGGCGGCTGGCGGCGGAGATGGGCGCGGCCCGGATCGCCGCCATGCAGCAGGGCGGCCTGTCGGCCTGCGCCAAGCATTTTCCCGGCAAGGGCCACGCCCCGGTGGACGCCCACCTGGGGCTGCCGGTGATCCCCTCCACCTGGAAAGAAATGGAGGCGGTGCACCTCAAACCCTTTGTCGAGGCCATCCGCACCGGGGTGGACGCCATCATGTCCTCGCATCCCTACTATCCGCACCTTGACCCCTATCCCAAAAAGATCGCCACCTTTTCCCGGAAAATTATTCATGATTACCTGCGCACCGAGCTCAAGTTTCCCGGGGTCATTGTCAGCGACGATCTGGAAATGGGCGCCATTAAAGAAATCTGCGCGGTGGGGGAGGCGGGGATTCTGACCGTTCAGGCGGGGCATGATCTGCTCTTGGTGTGCCACACCCGCCAGGCCCAAAATGAGGTGTATTACAGCCTGCTGGAGGCCTATAGCAACAAATATCTTTCCCTGACGGAGTTGGGGGAAAGCGTTGAGCGTATCAGGACCTTGAAAGCCAAACGGGCTCAGAGATTTGCGGGAGCGGGGCCCCGCCCCGAACCGGAAGGCGCGGGGGTGGCTCAAAGCATCAGCCGCCGGGCCACCCAAATTCTCAAAGATAAGAAGAGGTTGCTGCCGCTGAAAAAGGACGGCCGCAGCCTCGGCGTAATTTTCCCCCGGTTTTCCTCGCTTGATTCCTTAATCATGATCGAAAAAGAGGTTTTGGCGGAAAAGGAGTTTGTCCGCCAGCAATTCGGCGCCTTCGGGTTCAAGCCCCAGGTCCGCCTGGTCTCCATCCGGCCGAAGGATGGGGAAATCCAGCCGGCGGTGGAACTTTCCAAAAAATCGGACACCACCATCTTTTTCTGTTATGACGCGCACCTGTATTCGTCCGACAAAGAACTGCTGGACGGGCTCCAGGAGGCCGCCGACAGGCTGGTGGTGGTCTTGCTGCGCGATCCCTATGATATTGATTTTATTGGGGAAGACGTGGCGGCCGTCACCGCCTGCGGCTGGAGAGCCTGTCAGCTCAAGGCGGTCATTGCCAGGATGTGTTCTTCGGCCTGAACTTGGACAGGGAAGAAATGTGGTTTGGCGTCGCCTCGCTTATTACTCGGAGCAGGGAAGAGATTAATTTTCATTCGAAAAGATCTGCCTTCCGAAAACGGTTTTTATACCAATTTAACGTCAAAGATAGAGCTTTGAGGCTATAGCATTTAATTCCCCAAGGCCAGAAATTGTAGCCGCAGGCTTCAGCCTGCGTTCTTTTCATCTTTGAACTTAAAGCGCAAGCTAAACGATCATGGCCACAATTGGCCACCCCCGGCAATGAAAATCTTTTTGTAGGGGCGGGGTAACCCCGCCCCTACGGGTGGCTTTTCACGGCAAAGCTTGCGGCTACAAAACTTAGGTCTTTGAGCGAACCTGGTATGCGGCTTCCGGGTTTATTTATGGTTCGGAGGAATCGGCGGGTTCCGGTTGGCCTGCGGTTTTCCTCAAATGGCTGTCCAGGTAGGCCTGGAGGATGATGGTGGCGGCCACCTGGTCCACCACCCGGCGGCGCCGGGCCCGGCTCATATCTGCGGCGATGAGCACCCGCTCGGCCTCCACGGTGGACAGGCGCTCATCCCAGGTGGTCACCTTGGCGCTCAGGGCTTCCCCCAGGGCCCGGGCCAGGTCCAGGATCTCTTCAGCCTGCTCCCCCAGGCGGCCGTCCATGTGGCGGGGCAGGCCCACCAGGATTTCCTGGACCCGGTAGGCGCGGCCGATTTCCGCCAGGCGGCCGAGGTCCCGGTCCCAATCCTGCCGGGTAATGACCTTCAGACCCTGGGCGGTGAGGCCCAGGGGGTCGCTCACCGCCAGGCCGATGCGTTTGCGGCCCACGTCCAGGGCCAGGATGCGCACCTCGCCGGTGTTTGCGGGGGTCATGACGCCGCGCCCTCCAGGTGGCAGAGGCCGCGAAAGGTGTCCCCCAGGACGGCCCGGGCCTCTTCCGGGGACAGGTTGAGGCCGCGGACCTTTTCCAGTTCGTAGGCCGGATAGCTGAAGGGGTAATCGCTGCCGAAGATCAGCCGGGTGTGGCCGTAGCGGCCCAGGTAATCCTCGATCTCCCGGCGGTCGGCCAGGGCGGTGTCGGCGTACACCTGGGGGAGGCCCCAGACCCCGGCCCGGTCCAGGGCCGGGTAGCCGCCGTTAAGCCCCCCCAGATGGGGGATGATCAGGGGCACCCCCTCCGGCAGCAGCTTTTCCAGGAAAAACAAGGTGTTGTTCAGGGTTTCCTCCAGAAGAATGGGCAGGCCCCGCTGGCGCACGGCCTCCAGAAATTCCCGGCAGCGGGGAGCATCGTACTGATATTGGGGTTCATTGCTGTGGCGGTGCCACTTGACGGCCACAAACTCCGGCCCCAGGTCCTCCCAGGCGAAGTCGTTCCACACAAAAAAATAGCGGTACAAGGTTAGGTCGGGATCCTCGAGGTCGAGGAGATAGCGGTGGGCCAGGCGCCGGCAGGCCTGCCAGGCCGGGGCGTCGATGAAGGCGGGGTCATAGCGGTCGTAGATATCCTCCACCGGCGGGATGAGCCCGGCGCCCTTGATCCCTGCGGCCACAAGGAGCGGCCGCAGGTCTTCCCACAACCAGGAGACCTGCTGGCAGCCGCAATGCAGATGGCTGTCGATGATGTGAAAATTAGTCATAACTCGCCTTGCGCGGCTGTCTTGAAAAGTTCATCAGGCGGCCATATTCCGGTAGGGCGGCCGTCCCTGCCGCCCAGGGTTCCGGCGGGCACGGAGGCCCGCCCTACCAAGATTTTCCTCGCTTCGAGGGAGCCGAGGGCTCATAAGCTTCTGTTCGGGTTGGCGGCGCCTGTCTTACAATTTCTAACTGCTGACTGCTGACTGCTAACTGCTGCCCGCCGGCCTCACAGGCAAGATGCCGGTGCTCCCGGATTCAGGCCGAAAGGCCCGGTCAACAGGTCAAATGCAGGGCCGCAGCCAGGCGGCGTTTGCCGGCCAGGGAGTTGATGACCCGGCAGGCTTCCTTAGTGGGCACGGCCACCAGGTCGATGCCCCGCTCTTTCAGGTACAGGGCCAGGGCCGGGTCCACCTGCAGGCGGCCGGGGTCGCCCATGCCCACCACCAGGACTTCGAAGCCCGCGGCCAGGGCTTCGCTTATATCGTCCACCTGGAGAAGGTGGGCCTCCCGGCGCCACCAGTCGGCTTTGATGCCCCCGGGCCAGATCAACAGGTCCTGCCGGTAGGAAACCCCGTCAATGACGATATGACCGAAATCATAGCGGTCGATGCGCATATGTTGTTAAACTCCCGTGGTTGACCGGCCGGCGCCGCGGCCCCGCCCCTAGAATACCACATTCCCCAACTCCGAACCCACTTGTTAGTATATGCGAAACGCTGAGGTTTTTCGATTTCCTTGTTTTTGTGTGTTCTGTAGAGATTGGTTATGATGAGAACGGCGCGGCAAGATTTTATTTGGTAAGAGCCGGGAGCACAGGCCTCCAGGTTGTGGAGAAACAGGCAGGATGCCTGTTTTTCCGGAAAAATTACCGCCTCGTCGAGAGTTAACCATGGAGGCTCATGAAACCGAAACGACCTAAAACCAGAAGGGAAGGGGAGGGGGTGCGGCTGGAAAAGGTCGCCATCGTGCTGTTCCGTCCCCGGATGCCGGAAAATATCGGCGCGGTGGCCCGGGCGGCCTGCAACATGGGGCTGAGCCGCTTAGTGCTGGTGGAGCCCGCCTCCCTGAACCAGGAGCGCCTGCGCATAATGGCCACCCAGGCCGCGGCCCACATCCTGGATGACATGAAGATATACGACAATCTGGGGGAGGCCCTGGCCCCTTTTCAATACGTGGTGGGGACCACCGCCCGTCTGGGGGGCATCCGCCAGGAGGTTAAAAGCCCCCGGGAGATGGCCGCCCGCGTCCTCGAGCTGTCCCAGGCGAATGACATCGCGTTGCTGTTCGGGCCGGAAAACTTCGGCCTCACCAACCGAGAACTGCCGTTCGCCAGTCTTTTGGTCACCATTCCCACGGGAGAGTGCTCCTCCCTCAATCTGGCCCAGGCGGTGATGGTCCTGGCCTACGAGCTCAGGACAGCCCACACCGACCGGCCGCCCCGCTTCGAGCCCCGGCGGGCCAACAGCCGGGAGCTGGAAACCATGTACGCCATGCTCCAGGAAACCCTGATGAAGATCGATTTTATCAGCCACCAGAACCCGGAGCACTGGATGCTTAATGTGCGCCGCCTGTTTAACCGACACGGTTTGCGGGCCCGGGAGACCCAGGTGATCAAGGGCATCTGCCGCCAGATCGACTGGTATGTGCGCAGCCGCCTGGCTGAGGGGCGGACGGAGGAGGAGCCGGGAAATCAGGAGCCGGCCTCCTGATGCTGATATAAATCAGGTATTACTCCGTGCAAGGCATAGATTAATACCAATGTTTGGCATTTGTGGAAAGAGTAGTTATACTTATCAAAAACAGTTCATCTCTGGCCGTCGCGCCATTGCGGGGTTCAATCCCAGCCTTTAGGGAAAGCTGCACGTCGTTCACCGGGCGCCCAAGCGGGGCCGCGGCAAGCCGCAACGCCTTACGGAGCCGGGGTTGCTTCCCGAACCACCCTGAGATCTGCACTCCCGGCGGAGGTCGGGCGAAGGACGGCAGGGGTCTGATATTTCCTGAGGTCACGGCCCATTGAGGCAAGAGAGGTGGACGCCATCCCAAGGAGGCAGAATGGCTAAAATTCGTGCAGGTCAGTTCGCCCAGGTGCATTACACCGGCAAACTGACGGACGGCAGCATTTTTGACAGTTCAGAGGGTCGGCAGCCCCTGGAATTCCAGGTGGGGAGCGGCCAGGTCATCCCTGGTTTTGAAAAGGCCATTGAGGGCATGGGGTTGCAGGAAGAAAAAACCTTTCTGCTCAAGTCCACCGACGCCTATGGCCCCGAGCGGGAGGACCTGAGACAGGAGTTTGCCCGGGAAATTCTGGGGGACAAGGAAGTGGAACTGGGGCAGGAGTTGTGGTTCAAATCCCCCCAGGGACCGGTCCCCGGTAAAATCTCGGCCCTGGAAGCCGAAACCGTCACGGTGGATTTCAATCATCCCCTGGCGGGCCGGGACCTGGAATTTTCCGTCAAACTGGTGGGGATCAGCGACGCTCCCACCCAGATTCAGGGTGGCTGCTCCTGCTCATCTTCATCGTGCGATTCCGGTTCGTGTGATTCCGGTTCGTGTGATCCCGGCGCCTGCGGCCATTGAGGCCCCGGCGCCACCGGTAAAAAAACCGGGGGAGGCCCGTCAGCCTCCCCCTTCATTCAGTGGCCGTCTTTTTCCCCTTGAGGCCGATTTTTCCGGCGTGGTGAGAGGCGGCCGCTTTTCTGAACAACGACCTTCCGGTGGCTTAGGCGGCGGCGCTTAGTTTCTCTCCCACGACCTTGCCGTAATCCTGACAGGCCTTTATACCCTCGGCCTTGTCCATCATGCCCTCTTTGAGGTTAAAGGAACCCATGTCGGTCATGTTCATGTGGAAGACATACTGCATGGTTTCGTAAATGTATTTGGGAGCATCGCCGCTGTGGGTGTAGGAACCGAAAGCGCCCCCCACCTTATCGTGCAGTTTGGCCTTCTGGGCCAGGAATAGAAAGGTTTTCATGGACTGGGTCATGTCTCGGTGGTACGTGGGGCACCCGAAGATATAGCCGTCATACCCCTTCAGGTCAGCGTCGTTTTTGATTTCGGTGATTTTCTTGACCTCGACGTCGTGTCCGGAGAAGCGGACGCCTTCCGACATGTATTTGGCCATTCTCTCTGTATGGCCCGTCCTGCTGTCGTACGCGATGAGCACCTTCATGTTCCTCTCCTTTGGGGGAAATTTGAGATTTTATCAAGCAGGCGACCCTGAGCCCTGATTTATTAGGGGAGTTCTCAGCCAGGACTTATTATCGCCAACTAACAATAGTTCCCTCCCGAGCCATTGTCAAGACCGAGGGAAAGGAGAGTTGGCCGCGATCCCAAAGGGAGCGTTTTTTTATAAACCAAAAAACGATCAAACCGAGCGCAGGGCAGGGGAAAGATCAGGGAACCCATGCTGGGCATGGGGTTGGAACGATTCCGCAAGGCCGGCGCCGGGCGTTCCAGTTCTTTTTTCGACCTGTTATTTTTTTCTTTACCACCAATCTTTTTTTGTATATTATTCAATCAATTAGCCTATGTCCACACCGGTCCTCCCCGGAGAGCCCCGGAGGATTTTCCCAGAGGAGACGCGCTCTATGAACAAGTCCCAGCTCATCGAAGCCTTGGCCAAGGACGAAAATCTCACCCTGAAAAAAGCCGAGATGCTGGTGAACGCTATCTTTGAGAGTATGGCAGAGGCCTTGGTAAAAAACGAGCGCATCGAGATCCGCGGCTTTGGCAGCTTCAAAGTCAAGTTATATAACGGCTACAAGGGGAGGAATCCCAAAACCGGCGATGTTATTGAAGTGGGGGGGAAAAAGCTCCCCTTCTTCAAGGTGGGCAAAGAGCTCGGCGAACTGGTGGACAAATGACCCTGGTCTACACCTGGTCGTGCTAGACGGGGAGCTAGCGGTGCCCTGTAGCCCGAAAACCGCTTATGCGGGGTTGAATCCCCTCTCTGAGGATTGCAGCGCAGTCCGGGACGGTGGCCAGGAGGGCGGATCGGCTCCCACGCAACAGACGCTGGTGAACCCCGTCAGGTCCGGAAGGAAGCAGCGGTAAGCCGGGCCGGCTGTGTCGTGGCGGTTGCTGGTCCCTCACCCCCTGGTTGACCTCCCTGGCTGAGGCGGACCCGATGGAGGGTGCACGGCCAGGTTTTTTGTTGCCGGAAAAAACTCAAGGAGTGATAGCATCTTGGAAAAAGTCGTTCTCAAAGCGAGCCCCCGCACCGTGACGGGAAAACAGGTGGGCGCCCTGCGCCGGGCCGGGAAGCTCCCGGCGGTGCTCTATGGCCATCATCTCGAGTCCACACCCATTGTCCTGGACGCCCATGAAACCTCTTTGACGCTGTCCCGCCTGACCTCTTCCAGCCTGGTCACCATCAGCCTGGACGGCAGGGAATATCCGACCCTGGTCAGGGCCAAGCAGCGCCATCCCATCAAAAGGCATTATCTGCACCTGGATTTTCAGGCCCTGTCCCTCACCGAAAAAACCCATGTCAAGGTCGCCATCGAGCTCGTCGGCAGCGCCCCGGCGGTCAAGGCCCATAACGCCGTCCTGGTCACCAACCTGACCGAGCTGGAGGTGCAGTGTTTGCCCGGGGACATGCCGGAGCGGATCGTGGTGGACATCTCCGGATTGGCTGAACCCGGCGACAGCATTCACGTCCGGGATATTCAGCTGCCGGGCGAGGTGGAGATCTTGACCGATCTGGATGAAGTGATCGCCTCGGCCACCCTCGGCCGCCTGGAGGAAGTGGCGCTGGCCGCGCCGGAGGAAGAGGCCGCCGAAGCGGGGACGGCCCCGGGCGGCGCCAAGGA
The DNA here is from genome assembly GCA_041740935.1 of Desulfobaccales bacterium. GTDB lineage: Bacteria > Desulfobacterota > Desulfobaccia > Desulfobaccales > 0-14-0-80-60-11 > JBGSLA01. The sequence continues at coordinate 17,121 of JBGSLA010000210.1, forward strand.
GGACAAGGCCTCGGGGGAATAACTCGACATTTTTTGGGGAAAATTTCAAACGGCGAAGCCCCGGGCTCCGCCGTTTTTTTTATTGTCAGGGAAGCGCAGCGAAGGATCTCATTCCGGGTTGCAGTCAAACGGCGACAAGGCTTTACCGTGAAAAACCACCCGCAGGGGCGGGGTTACCCCGCCCCTGCACAAAGATTTTCATTCTCGGGGGTGGCCAATTGTGGCCATGAAGGTTTAGCCTGTAAAGGCGCAGGCTGAAGCCTGCGGCTACAAAAAATTGCACTTTGAGGACAGCTTCCTATCAACCCATTGAAAATGCCGGATTTTTCGCTTCGCTCAGAATGACCCTCAAGGGAAGATTCAGGTTTTTCCATGGATTCGCTCCAAATTAAAGCAATTCAGGGGGGCGGGCCCCGGTACCCCCCAGGACCAGAGGCGGCCAGGGACGGCTGCCCCACCGGCATATGGCCGCGGCAGGAACTTTTCTAAGAAGAAAAAAATTAACGACAAAGGCGGGAGGCGCGGCGCTTTCCCGCCCTACGGCCTGGGGGGTGGGCTGGGGGAGCACCGGCTCCCCCACCCTCCCCCCAGAGACCCCCCT
>JBGSLA010000211.1:0-16379 GCA_041740935.1 Desulfobaccales bacterium
GGGAAGGGAGATTCAGTTATCATCTTACAATAACTAATTATCTCCACCACCCCCACCCAAGCCCACCCCCATCAAGGGGGAGGGAACAAAGACAAAAACTTTCGTAAGGTATTTGTGGGACATGACACTAAAGGTCCTTGCCGATGGCGAAGGCCTGGCCCAGATAGGGGCCGACGCCGTGGTAGGCGCGGATTTCCGGACCAAAGATCATGGGCTTGACCTTTTCCATGGCGGGGAGTCCCCCCTCCCCCAGGACCTCCAGGTCGGCCTTAACGTCCAGGATTTCCCCCACAAAAAGCGTATGCAGGCCGATTTCCAGGGTGTGGATCAGCCGGCACTCGAGGATCAAGGGGCACTCCTTGACGTAGGGCGCGTCCACCAGGTCGCTGTCCACCGGGGTAAAGCCGGTTTTGGCGAACTTGTCCAGGTCCCGCCCCGAGGCGATGCCCACATAATCGGCTTCTTTGACGTGCTTTTCCGACGGGATGTTGATGGTGAAAGACTGCCGGGCCACAATGTTCCCGTAAGAATAGGTGGCCTTCCTGAGGGACACCGACACGCTGGGAGGCTTGGAGCAGCAGATGGCCGCCCAGGCCGCGGTCATGATATTGGCCCGGCCCTCCGCATCATAGGTCCCCACCAGCCACACCGGGGTGGGGTAGGCCAGGGTCTTGGCGCCCAGGGATTTTTTCATGGCGATCCTCCTTTGTCCGTCTGGTTTTCACTATCTTACGGGATGAGGCCCAGATCTTCAAGAACGAGCCGAACCGAACCTTTGAAAAAACCGGGAATCGGTTAGGCAAGAGATTTCCGGGTCGTTTTGTGGTATAGCCTGGTTACCATGTTCACTTTTACCGGTGAGACCTGAGAGCAATCCGGCGGCCGCCGCTTCATACCAAGTGGCGTTCAAAAGAGGAATATTCGTAACCATAGCTTATGCCTATCAAATCCCCCTTTGGCAAAGGGGGACTTAAAAAGCTTCGGCTTCAGGGCTCGATCCTGGCCTGACCTATCCTGCCCCCCTTTCTTCAAGAGAGGCAGGGGGATTTTTTCTAGCAGGACCGGCAAGATCTCCGAATGCCGGTAAATCCGCGTGAGCTGGCGTGCAAGAAACACCGGCGCTCCCTAATAGTTCCTTATAGGATGGCAACTTGGTATAAGTCCCGGCAAAAAATGAAGAGGAGGAAAGGAAATGCCCGACACCTATGAGCCCATGGTAATCGGCAAGGCGGACCATGACATCGGCCTCCTGCCCAAGATGGCCAACCGGCACGGCCTCATCGCCGGGGCCACCGGGACCGGCAAAACCGTGAGCCTCATGGTCCTGGCGGAGCATTTCAGCCGCCTGGGGGTGCCGGTGTTCATGGCCGACGTCAAAGGGGACCTTTCCGGACTGTGCCAACCGGGGGGGGACAAACCCAAGGTGGCCGAGCGGGTCAAGGACCTGGGGTTGAGCGATTTTTCCTATCGGGGCTATCCCGTGGCCTTTTGGGATGTGGAAGGGGTGGCCGGCCACCCGGTGCGCACCACCATTGCCGAGATGGGGCCGCTTTTAATGGCCCGCCTGCTCAATCTCAACGACACCCAAAGCGGGGTCCTCAGCCTGATTTTCAAGGTGGCCGACGACAATGGCCTCCTGCTCCTGGACCTCAAGGACCTCAGGGCCATGGTGCAGTACGCCGGGGATAACGCCGACCAGTTCCGCACGAGCTACGGCAATATCTCCGCGGCCAGTGTCGGGGCCATCCAGAGGAACCTCCTGGCCCTGGAGCAGCAGGGGGCCGACAAACTTTTCGGGGAGCCGGCCCTCAACTTAGCCGATCTTATCCAGACCGCCCCCACCGGGGAAGGGGTGATCAACATCCTGGCGGCGGATAAGCTGATGCAGGCCCCTCACCTGTATGCCACCCTGCTTTTGTGGCTGCTGTCGGAGCTTTTTGAAGAGCTGCCCGAAGTGGGGGACCCTCCCAAGCCCGTTCTCATCTTTTTCTTTGACGAGGCCCACCTGCTTTTTGAAGACACGCCCAAGGTTCTGGTGGACAAGATTGAACAGGTGGTGCGCCTCATCCGCTCCAAAGGGGTGGGGGTGTATTTTGTCACCCAGAATCCCCTGGATCTGCCGGACGAGGTGCTGGGGCAGTTGGGCAACCGGGTGCAGCACGCCCTCCGGGCCTTCACCCCCCGGGATCAGAAGGCGGTCAAGGCCGCGGCCGAGACCTTCCGGCCCAATCCCAAACTGGATGTGGTCCGGGCCATCATGGAACTGGGGGTGGGCGAGGCCCTGATTTCCGTCCTGGATGCCAAAGGCGCTCCCACCAAGGTGGAGCGCGCCTGGGTGCTGCCGCCCCAGAGCCGCCTGACGCCCCTGACCCCGGCGGAGCGGGACCGGGTGATCCGGACCTCATTGATCTATGGGCATTATGAGCGGAGCGTGGACCGGGAATCGGCCTATGAAATTCTCAGGGCCAGGGCGGAGTCAAAGCAGGTGGAAGAGGCCGCCCAAACCGCCCAGAAACGCCAGCCACCCTCCACCGCCGACCATGCCGGCAAGATGCTGGGGGACATGGCCCGGAGCGCGGCCCGCTCCATCGGCACCCAGATCGGCCGCCAGATCATGCGGGGGGTGCTGGGATCCCTGTTCGGCAGCGGCAAGGGGAAGTAGGGGATAACGGGAAAAGGGTATCGGGGCTTTGCAATACAGTTGCTCATGGTCCTGGGTCCCACCCCCGACCAGGACGCCCGGACTACCGGGATATTGAGCCCCCGGCCCCTCCCCCCACCCCTTGAGCCGGGGCCCGTTTGCCGGCGAAAGTATTTTTACTCGAGCTTCTTGCCAAGTTCACTAGGGTGAGACGTTGTCATTCTGAGCCCAGCGAAAAATCTCGTATTTTCAAAAGGTTGAGATCCTTCACTTCGTTCAGGATGACAAAAAAAACACTTTTGCAAGAAGCTCACTCATGTCTGATTACTGATTACTGATCACTGGTCACTGCCTCCTCGCCCTCAGCATAAGGCGGCCTCGGCACCAGCGGCTTTAAATCCAAAATGGGGGTGCCGTTCAGCATATCCAGGCCCTTCACCCGGATGACGTTGTCCCTCACCTCCAGGACCTCCAGGATGGACAGCCCCAGAGGGTTGGGCCGCACCGGCGAGCAGGTGCTGAACACCCCAAGCCGCTCGGTGCGATGGGGCGGCTTTTGCACCAGGCGTTCCGGGGTGAACGGCTGGCTGCGGTCAAAATGGAACAGCACCACCAGGCGCTGTCCCGGCTGAATGTCTTTTAAGCCCAACTGATACCGGGGATCGATCACCAAACGGCCTTCAACCTCGGAAACACTGCAATGCCGGGGCAGTTCCGCGGCCTCGGTCTCCACCGACCCTATGGGATGAAGTTCGATCTTCATGCTCTGACCTTTTTTCCGAACATACCATATCGGCGGCTCAGATATTCACCTTTTCCCCCAGAATCTTTTTGTGTAGAACAAGCTCATCACCCCTGATAACCGCATTTCCCCCTTATACCGATTTCTCTTTGAAATGAAACAAACGAAACGCCCAACATACCGATTTATTTCATTAATTTTTGCAGAAAACCGAAAATCGTATTAGGTTACCCGACGATTTCTACAATAAGCATTTCTCACCCCGCACCCCAACCCAGGTCTCAAACCGTGAACTGGGTCGGGGCGGGGGTGAAAAATGCCGGTATCTGCCGCGGCCGGCAAAAGGCCGTCAGGAAAGGGAGCGGGGCTCCACTCCCAGCACGGTGTCGTAATCGATGACTTCCTTGGGTTTGACGAAATAGCTCTGGCAGGCAAAATCCAGCAGTTGGCCGGAGAGGCTGGGAGGCATTTTCAAAAACCGGGCCCGATCCATAAGGTTTTCGATGATATCCCGGGGGTGGCAGGCGCTCATGGGCCGGGAGGCCGCAAAATAATGCCGGGCCATCATGGTGCGCACTGTTTCTTCGTCGAATTCTATGCCCTGGTGCTCGCAGACCCGCCTGAAGATATCCAGATATTGCTCCACATTGACGTGCCCGATGAAAATCTTGTGGCGGATGCGTCTGAGGAACGCGGCGTCCGCCAGCCCATAGGGATCGAGGTTGGTGGCGAAGATGACCAGTTGGTCGAACGGCACTCCGAACTGCTGCCCGGTATTCAGGCAGAGGAAATCCTGCCGGGTCTCCAGAGGATACATCCAGCGATTCAGCAGCACCCGGGGGGAGATTTTCTGCCGCCCGAAATCGTCGATGACAAAAATGCCGTTGTTGGCCCGGAGTTGATGCGGGGCCTCGTAGTAGCGCAGGTTCGGGTTGAATTTGAGTTCGAGAGATTCCTCGGTCATTTCCCCGCCCGCGATGACCAGGGGCCGCCGGCACAACACCCAGCGGCGGTCCTGAAGGATGACGTCGTGCTCGGGGGGCACCGGCTCGTGATTTACTTCATCGTACAGGTTGATGATCTGTCCGAAGACATAGAGCGCGTACGGAATGAACACCGGGTCCGGAAAAGCCTCGCCGACGGCCTTGGCAATGATGGTTTTGCCGCTGCCGGTGGGGCCGAACAGGAAGATGGAGCGGCCGCTCATCAGGGCCGGACCGACCCGGTAGAGCAGGTCTTCGGGCACCACCAGATGGGAAAAGACCTCCTGCAGCCGCGCCTCGCTCACCTCCGTTCCCTGGATGGACTGGTGTTCCACCCACTCCCAATAATCCTCCAGGGGCACCGGGGCCGGCCCCAGGTAGCTGTTGAATTCCAGGGCCTGCTCGGCCCGCCGCCGGCCCTCATCACTCAGGGCATAGCGCAGTTCCATGAGCATGTGGGTGGTCTTCCGGGGCTGGAGGTCCCGGGGCTTGATGTCCAGCAATCGCTGGCGGTTGAGGTTGGCCACCAGGTGTTCCACCAGGGAGTCCGGCAATTTCAGGGCCTCAGACATCTCCCGCACGGTGAATGATTCCCGGAAATAACAATGTTTGAGGGTTAATTGGGCCAGCATCGTGTCAGATACGCCCGTGTCATAGAGCGACCGCGGCGCCGGCGGAAATTTGGGCGAATATTTGGCCAGAACCTCCGGGGACACCAGGTTTAATTCCACCAGATGCTTGGACAGACTGCCCCGGCTCCTTTTCATGGTCTTCCGGGCCAACTCCAGCTTTTCCGGAGTAAGAATCTTATCCTTGAGAAGATTTTGGGCCAGATTCATGCGCGCTCCCCCTCCTGGGATTTTTCCTTGCCCCTCCCCCCGGCCCGAACGGCGCCCTGATGCCGCGGCAGACCCCCTGCGGGCCGGGTGGAACCTCCCGTATTACACTGAATTCCCTTAAATATTTAATGCAAAGATTGTTCCAACCAGGGGGTTTTTGAGCAAATCTGTTGAATTTTGTTAAAGGTGTTTTTAAAAAAGCGGTTTGTCACCGGGGATGGGGCAAATCAGCGGCGGCCCTGGGGTGGTGATAATAAAGAAGTGTTTGTTGTAAAGCAGATTTCTGGCGCCCAGGAAGTTCAGATCCCCCCTTTTTCAAGGGGAACTTGGCACTGCAAGGCAAACTCCTTAAAAAGATTCCTTATGCTTCCCCCCTTTTCTAAAGGGGGATTAGGGGGGATTTGCCTTAAGGCCTCAAAAATCCGTATAATTTTGCCTTTCGGAAAGGGGGGACTGTTGAGGCTCTTGCAAAAATGTTTTATTTTGTCATCCTGAACGAAGTGAAGGATCTCTGGCTTTTGAAAATACGAAATTCTTCGCTTCGCTCAGAATGACAACTTCTAACCATAATAGAATTTTGCCAGAAGCTCCTTTGAAACTTTTTTAAAAAAACCGACCTGGCCCGGGATTGCCGGAATGCCCGCCTAACTGAACACCTCTTCCCCGGCCAGCCAGCGCTCCCCCAGGGTAGGTTCCAGGAGGGCCTGGGCCAGAGCCGTGGTCAGGTCCAACACCTTGGCCTGGCAGCCCGCGGCCCCGAAGCCCTCCAGGAGGCCGGCGCTTAAGGACAGGGGAAACACGTAGCGATGCAGGTAATATTCCTCGCCGCCCAAGTCCCCGGCGGCCAGGGAGGCCTGGCAGTGCTCCCGGTTGAAGGCGTGCATGGCCCGGCAGGTCAGGGGTCGCCAGGGATAGACCGCACACCTGTCCTCTTCCAAAAGCGGACAGGGCAGGTTTTCCCGGGCCGCGGCCAGCTCCTTTTTGGTTTTGCCGACCTTGAGGGCCGACAGCCTGAGAGTTTTTTCCTTGATAAGCTCTTGTTTTTTGGGGGCGAAAAAGTGGCGCATCACCTGGGCGATGATGAACACTTCCGCGGGGCTCGCCTCCACCTGGTTGTGGCAGCAAAAGGTGCACCCCGGCTGACAGGCCACGGGTCGGGGCAGAGGGTTGGCCGCCTCAAAGGCCTCCAGGAGCCGGTCGGACCACTGCATGGCCTGGCGGGTGAGCTCCAGGGCCATCTCCAGGTTCCGGGCCGCAGCCAGGGCCTCCACCACCATGTTTTTCACCCGGCCCACCAGCTCCTGGTCCAGCTCGATCCAGGGTTTCATTTTCAGACCATGTCCCTTTCCAAACAATGAGAAGCCATTTCAACACCCCTGAATTTGCCCAGGTGTCATTCTGAGCGAAGCGAAGAATCTCGTATTTTTAAATAGTTGAGACCCTACATGTCGCTCAGGGTGACAGAACCAGCGGTTCTGCAAGAGATTTGCGTGGGGCGATTGTAAACCACTCCCCCCCAAGCGCACAAGCTTAAAACCCAGGAAGATTTTCTTACGGAAAGAGAAAATTCTTGCGCGGCGCTATTCCCGGCCTTATAGATACGGCGGCTGTTTAGTGGGTAGAGGTTGAACCCGGATAATTCCCGGGGCTGCCAAGAGCTTGGTACACAGGCTTTCCAGCCTGTGTTTAAAACAACCCGGGGCGCTTGTAATCATGAGAAATCAGTGGTATGAGTGAAAATAGAATGAAACTATCGGCCAATACTCACCCGTCGAGGAAACCCGGATGGCCGCAGGTATTTCGCCTTACAAATTTTATATCCCGAGTGTTCCGGTCGGGTGACCACCGGAGGGTCCTTGTGGGACTTTGGCAGCACTCGGGTTTTTTTCCATTCTGAGGGTTGCCATGAAAGATTCTATTCGCAAAGGTATTGCCGTCCTGGGGCTGTGCTTATGCCTGGATGGTTGCATCCCCACGGCCATTGCAACCTATGCCGTCACCCGTCATCGGACCAGAAGTCAATACCGGGCATATGTGGCCGACCTGGAAAAAACCAACCAGGACCGCAAAGATAAAGGACTTGAGCCTATGCCGGTAAAAAGTTTTGATGATTGGAAGCACACCAGATAGCCAGCAAACGTAGCAACTGTAGGGCGGGAAAGCGAAGCGCATCCCGCCATTTCAATCGGGATAAACGAACCTATGCCCCGATACCGCCGCGCCGTTGTTCCGGGAGGCACCTTCTTTTTCACGGTCGCCATCCTGGAACGCCGCCGGCGACTCCTCACCGAACATATCGACCATCTGCGCGCCTCGTTCCTGGCGGCCCGCCAAGGCCGGCCATTCACGGTGGAAGCCATCGTTATTTTGCCCGATCACCTCCATTGCGTCTGGACCTTGCCTGCCGGGGACGCGGATTTCTCCACCCGTGGCATGATATCAAGGCGCGGTTTGCCGCCCACCTTCCCAAGACGGAGAGACGGTCAGCCAGGCGACTGGAAAAGGGCGAACGGGGCATTTGGCAGCGGCGCTTTTGGGAACACATCATCCGGGACGAAGGTGATTATGCGCGCCACGTGGATTACATCCATTACAATCCGGTAAAACATGGTCAGGTGGCGAGGGTTGCGGATTGGCCGTATTCCACGGTATGTTCAACGCGGCGTGTATGATCTTGATTGGGCGGCCGCGGACGACGTGCAGCGTCTGGAAATGGAATAAACAAAAAGGCGGGATGCGCTGCGCTTTCCCGCCCTACGGCGATCGGAGATTTTTTGGGAGGGATAATTATGAGCCGACAAAGGAAGCTGATGGTTTTTGTTGATGGAACAAATTTTCTAATTTCCCTTTTTAAGCAATTTGATATTAACTTGCGCGCTGACAATCCTCCTCTCGAAGTACTAAGTCTTTGTCGCACAATAATTGCAAAAACAATGCTATTAGCTCCCTTATATGATGAATGTCTTCATATAAGAAATTACTGGTTCGCATCTTATCAAGGCAACGAAGATATAAAAGATGGAATGTACGAGATTCTTCGAAGACATCAATTTGAGCCAATTCTTTTCAAAAAGCATCGAGATAAAAAGGAAAAAGGAGTTGATATTGAACTAACAAAAGAAATGTTGGTAAATGCTTTTAATAATAATTACAATGTTGCAATATTGTTCGCGGGTGATGAAGATTATGTTAATCTTGTCCAAGAAGTTAAAAGATATGGAACAATTATTATTGGTTCATTTTTTGAGAAAGCATTATCACCAAAACTTAAAAGAAGTTTTGATTTTTTCTATCCCGTACAACTTGGTGAAAAAAATATCGAATTGGACTTAAGAGAAATAGAAAGAAGTAACAAGAAGCACCCGTAGGGCGGGAAAGCGCCGCGCATCCCGCCTTCAGAAAGTTGGTTAATATAGCGCTGACCCCTGTTTAAATCAGGGTTTCAGTCCCTTGGCGTCCCGTTCAGCAAATACCTTTTTGGCGGCAAACATGCCATTGAGGGCGGCGGGGAATCCCGCATAAACCGCCATTTGGGTGATAACTTCAACCACCTCGGTCCGGGTGCAGCCGACGTTCAGCATCCCGTGGATGTGCACCTCCAGTTGGGGCTGGGCATTGCCTAGAGCCGTCAAAGCCGCCACCGTGGCGATTTCCCGGGATTTCAAGTCCAGCCCCGGGCGGGAATAGACGTCTCCGAAGGGGAATTCGATGACATAGCGCCCCAGATCAGGAGCGATGTCTTTGAGGGCCTGGATGACCTTTTCACCCGCCTCGCCATCGACTTCTTTCAGCTTTTCCCAACCCCGCTTGTATCTCTCACTCTCGCCCGCGGCCCCGGGAGAACCTGGAGACTGATCGGAACGGACCATAGCCACGGCCACGCTCAAGGTAATCAGAAATAAACTTCCCATGGTAATCAAGGTCTTTGTCATGGTTTGCCTCTCACCTCCATCTTATTTTGTCTCCCTTATAATAAGGTAAGGAGCCTGATTTCAATGGTAAAAAAAATTACTCAGCAAACTTAGCGGGAAAGCGCCGCGCCTCCCGCCTTTAAAAATCAGGGCAAACCCAAGCCCTGCCCCCTTATAGCCGCGCCTCTGTTCCGGGGGCGCGTGCTGTTTTCCGATCAAATTCCTGAAACGCCGCCGGGAAATACTCACCGGACAAAAAAGGGGTCAGCTCATAGCAGCCAACCCCCCAAAATTCCTGGTGGCGGGGGACAGAATCGAACTGCCGACACGGGGATTTTCAGTCCCCTGCTCTACCGACTGAGCTACCCCGCCACACCGTTTTGTTTATCCCTTCGAGTTTCACTTGTCAACAGGAAATCACGGTTGCCAAACCGTTTGATTCCATAGACAATATAAAATGGTATGTCGGCAACCCCACCTCAGGCAGCGCCGCGCCTCTGGCTCACCGGCCCCTCGGCTGCGACCGCGGTTTTGGAGAAAATCCTTACCGGGGGCGGCTATGACGTGGTTGTGAAAGACGCGGCTGAGCTCGCCGCGCCCCCTCCCGAGGACAAACCCGATCTCCTCATCCTGGCCGAAGAGCCTCACCACCTGACCGAGATCATGGCCCGCCTCCGGGCCCAGCCCTTCTGGCGGGACCTGCCCATCATCGCGGCCCTCACCCGCTTCAGCGACGCGCTGGCGGCCCAGACCCTGGGTCTGGGCGCGGATGAATTTCTTGCCGCGCCCTTCCAACCCCAGGAGGTCCTGGCCCGGGTCATGGTGGTCCTGCGTCTCCAGCAGCAGCGGCGCCTCTTGGTGTCCTCCCAGATCGAATTCACCCGGGTGTTCGCCGAAAACCCCCATCCCCTGTTCTATTGCGACCGCCAGGGGGGCCACTGTCGCTTCAACCCCACCCTGATGAAGCTCCTGGATTACTCCCCCACCGGCAGAGATGCCCCTCCCCAGGACATCAACTCCCTGCTGTTCGCCGAGGTGGACCGGGAGCGCTTCCGCCAGGTGCTCCGGCGTCCCACCACCACCGGGCGGGTCAAGGTGCGCCTCAAAAGCCGGCATGGCCAGCCGGTGACGGTGCTCCTGGCCGATCTGGGCCACCAGGCGCCTTCGCCTGAGCACGTGGGTTTTGAAATCAAACCGGTGGGCTCCCCTTCTCCCTTAAAAAAAGCCCTCCACAGTCTGGTGAATAATTTCTTGCCCGCGGCCCGGGATTACCTGAGTCTCCTGGAAATGACCCCGCTGTTAGGCGGCCGCTATGAAAAAATCAAAAAGCTGGGCCAGGGCTCCTTCGGAGAGGTCTGGCTGGTGAGGGACACCGAGGAGCTGGAAGGCCCCCGGGAGTATGTCGCCAAAATCCCCCTGATCAAGGCCGCCAACGCCAAGTTCCGCATGGAGGCCGACATCTGCCGCCGCCTGTCTCCCCACCCCGGCATTGTCAGGCTTATCGACACCCTGATGGACAATGACCGGCTGGTCATCATCCAGGAGTATCTCCATGGCCAGACCCTGGAAGACATGCTCTCCGGGGAGCTGCCCCGGCCTCTGGTGGAAAAACTGATCATCCAGCTCATCGAAGTGGCGGCCCACGCCCACCAGCACCGGATCATGCACCGGGACATCAAGCCCGACAACATCCTGGTGCAGCCCGACGGCACCCTGAAACTCCTGGATTTCGGCGCCGCCAAGATCCTCAAGGACAAGGACATCAGCGCTACCATGGTGGGCTCCAGGCCCTTCATGGCCCCGGAACAGATCATGGGGAAAAGCGAAATCCGCAGCGATATCTGGGCCATCGGGGTCATTATGTACATGCTTTATGCCGAAGAGCTGCCCTTTTACTGCGAGGTGGAAAAGCTGTTGATCGACCAGATTTTGGAAAAGGAGCCGACCCCGCCCCGGCAGGTGAACCCCGAGATTCCGGAAGCCCTGGAGGCCATTATCCTTAAGTGTTTGGCAAAGGACCTAAAAAAGCGCTACCCCAGCGCCCTGGCCCTGAAGGCCGACCTGCTGCGGCATTTTCCCGGCTACGGCGGCGAGGGCACCTGAGCCATGGATCCCCTGACGCATATCGCCGCCGGCGTGGCCATCTCCCAGTTTGTGCCCTCCCCTTCCCGGGGGTGGGCGGCTTTGACCGCGGCCTTGTTTGCGGTGTTGCCCGATCTGGATTATGTGCTGATTTTTCAAGACCGCCTGTCGTACCTCAAGCATCACCGGGGCTTTACCCATTCCCTGTTGGCCACGGTGCTGTTTGTGGTTATCGGCGCCGGTCTGACCCGCCTGGTGGGCGGTCCCCGCTGGGTCCGGCCCGTTTTTCTCATCGGCTTATTGGTCCTGGCCAGCCACCTGTTCCTGGATTGGACCACCTCTTACGGCACCCAACTCCTGAACCCCTTTACCCGGGCCAAGTTCAGCCTGGACTGGGTGTTCATCATCGACCCCTGCCTCACCGCCCTGGTCCTGGCGGGGGCCGCGGCGGCCTTTTGGTCCGGCGGCCGGGCGCGGCTGGTGGGCGCCGGGGCCCTGGCCCTGGCCGGAGCCTATATCCTGGCCTGCGGCTTTTATCATCATCAAGCCCTGAAGGTGGCCCATAAGGTTTTTCAGGAAAAATCTCCAGAAAATGTTACGGTCGCGGCCCTGCCCCAGCCCTTGTCGCCCCGGCGCTGGCTGCTGGTGGCTGCGGCCCCCGGCGAAATTCGTCAGGTCTTCATGGAACTGCCCTGGTGGCCGGTGGTGGAAACCATGCCGCCGGCGACCGATATCCCGGTCCGACGTGATCCCCAGGTCCCGCCCCGGGTACCCCAGGCCGCGTACCGGCCTCCCGAGGCCCTGGAGGTTTTCCTCTGGCAGGTGGCCCCCGGCCCCGCCGCTGCCCTCCCCCCGGACGCCCGCCGCCTTCTGGACACCTATCTCGATTTTTCCCGATTTCCCCTTTTGCGCGGCAATGACAATGACGACCGGGGGACTATGCTGACCTGGCTGGATTTGCGCTTCAGCGTGCCGGGGAGGGAGATCCCCTTTGTCTTTACCTTGCATCTGGACCAGACCGGCCGTTTGAATGCCTGCCGGGTGGGCGGCGCCCGGCTGCCGATGGGGAAATCCTCCTGAGGGGAGGGCGTTGGTCGGTGACCAGTGATCAGTTACCAGTCATCAGTGGTCAGTGGTCAGTCATCAGGATATTTATGGATGACACTGCCCATTGCGGTAAGTTTGGACCTCGGGCTTGGGACTTTGGACTTTGGACTTTGGACCTCTGGCCTTGGACTTTTCAGAATAGCCCGATCGCACTTTTTTCCTGGGACAGCCTTGCCAATGCCTACAACAGGAATTAATTTTAGCCGATAATTATTCTGTTTATTCTGTTGATAGGGAGAAACCGCATGGCCGACGATCTGCTTGAAAAAGGCGCCTTTCTGCAGCGCGATAAAACAAATTATGCCATCGCCCCCCACATCCCCGGGGGCATCATCACCGATTTCAACCTGTTGCGCAAACTGGCCGACGTGGCCGAAAAATATCAGGTGCAGGCCGCCAAACTCACTTCAGCCCAGCGTATTGCCCTGGTGGGGGTTCGGGAGCAAGATCTCGATAATATCTGGGCCGACCTGAACATGATTCCGGGCGCGGCCATCGGCCTGTGCGTGCGCTCCGTCAAGATCTGCCCCGGCACCAACTTCTGCCGCATCGCCATGCAGGACGCGGTGGGGGTGGGCCTGAAACTGGACGACAAATACCATGGGGTGGAATTGCCCTTCAAGTTCAAGATGGGGGTGTCCGGCTGTCCGAATAACTGCTCCGAAGGGGCCATCAAGGACATCGGCTTGACCGGCATGCAGAAGGGCTGGCGGGTGCTGGCCGGCGGCTTTGCCTCCGGATTAAAACCCCGCCTGGCGGACGTCATCGCCACCGGCTTAAATGACGAGGAAGCCCTGGCCCTGGTGGATAAAATCGTGGACTGGTACAGAGACCAGAATAAAGCCAAACGCCTCGGGCGGGTCATCGACGAGGTGGGCCTGCCGCGGTTCATGGAGGAGTTGGGCCTGCCGGTCAAGGAATAATACCGTTTTCTGTTTTCGGTAAAAATAATGAAAGGAAACGGTATGTTGAGCGTTTCGTTGGTTTCGTTTCAATGAAAAAAACAGGGCGGGCACATGGGTCCGCTCCTACGGGGGGGTTAGGGGGGAAGTCTAGGGAGATTTATTATCGTCAGGAGGAAGGCGTACAAGTCTCAGGCGGGGCTCGATGGAAAGCTCCGGGATGATCTCTCTTAAGATTGGACTGCTCCTGGTGGCATTTGCCTTACTTGTGGGCGGAAGCTTCCCTCCCCCGCCGCCGCCGTCTTCCGGGAAGGACATGGATAAACAAGAAATCCGCCGGCGTCTTACCCAGCACCTCCAGTATCTCAGTGTGGACCTGGGGGACCGCTCCATTTTCCGCCCCGCCAACCTCAAGGCGGCCGAAGCTTACCTGGTCCGGGAGTTCGAGTCCCTGGGGTATCCCGTGCGGCGCCAGGCCTTTATCTGCCAGCGGCTGGAGGTGGCCAACGTCATTGCCGGGAACGCTGACCCCAAAGGGTATTACCTGCTGGGGGCCCACTTCGACACGGTGGCCGGCGCCCCCGGTGCGGACGACAACGCCAGCGGGGTGGCGGTGCTCCTGGAGGTGGCCCGCCTGGCCCGAAAGATCCCCACCGCCTGTCCCTGGGCCTTTGTGGGCTTCACCACCGAAGAGCCCCCGGTTTTTTTCACCCCCTACATGGGCAGCCGGGTCTATGCCAAACAGGCCCGAAAAAATAAGGAAAACCTCCTGGGCATGCTGTGCCTGGAGAGCGTGGGCTATTTTGTCGATGAGCCCGATTCCCAGCACATCCCTTTGCCCCTGAAATTGTTGGGATATTCCACCACCGGCAATTACCTGGGCCTGGTGGGCAACCGGCGCTCCCGGCCGCTGCTGGACGGGTTGGAGCGGGCCTTCCGGGCGGCCTCGACCCTGCCGGTGGCCACCCTGGCGGTGCCCCTGGGAGGCGGCCTCATCCCTGAGACCCGCCTGAGCGACCACGCCAATTTCTGGGATGAGGGCTACCAGGCGGTGATGCTGACGGACACGGCCTTCCTGCGCAACCCCAATTACCATACCGCTGATGACACCATTGACACCCTGAACCTGGACGCCATGGTGGAAGTGGTCCTGGGTGTAACCCGTTTTGTCAGGGAAGCGGGGAAATGATATGATATGGGGAACTCGGCGAAAAGCGAATCTCCTGCATTTCCTTTTCGTTACCGAAACCTTCATGGCCACAACGGCCACACCCGGCAATGAAAATCTTTTGTAGGGGCGGGGTAACCCCGCCCCTACGGGTGAATTTTCACAGTAAAACCGTAAACCAAAAATCGGAAACCTAAGATATATGACCAAACCACGATTTACCGGCAAAATCCGCACCGACCCCTGGGAGGCCCTGGCCCGGGGGCCCAAAGAGGTGATGGCCTCCATCTGGCAGGATTATCTTATCGACCTTTTGGAAGGCAGTCTGAAAAACGAACGCAACCGACTTCTGTGCCAGGAGATTGAAAAAGCCGCGGGCTATGCGGACATTTACCGCACCTGGAACGAGACGGCCCCCGAAGAGCGGGCCGAGGCCTGGCGCGGTCTTATTAAGACGGCCCGGACCAAGGCCGAGGCCTCCCGGGATGGATGTCTGCGCTGCGGCGAATGCTGCCAGAACTCCGGCCCCAGCCTGCTCTTGGCTGATCTGCCCCTGCTGCAGCAGGATAAGCTCACCTGGAGCCAAGTGTACACCCTGCGGCCGGGCGAGCAGGAGACCCCGCAGCAGGGGGCTCCGGTGCTCCTGGAACAGGAGCGCCTGAAAATAAGGGAAGTGCCGGGCAGCCGGCAGTGCTCTTTTTTCCAGGCGGCCACCCGCTCCTGCCGCATCTACGACCACCGCCCGGAACTGTGCCGCCGCCATACCTGCTGGGACGAGGCGCCACCCCCGCCGGCCCCGGAGGACTTCCTCACCCGGGAGCGCCTCTTCGCCCAGGCGCCGGAAATCTGGGACTTGATCAAGACCCACGAGGAGCGCTGCAATCTCCTGCGTCTCAGGAAAAATCTGGATGACGCGGCCGCCGGGCGGGAGGAAGCCGGCGAGGCCGTGTTTGACGCCCTGCACTTCGACCACTATCTGCGGAAAATGCTGAAGGAGGAATGGGGGTTGACCAAGGAAAATATTGAACTTATCCTGGGCCGGCCCCTCACCCGTTTTCTCAAGGACCTGGGCATCCAGGCCACCCTCACCCCGGAGGGCGTCTTCCGCCTGACCCCGCGTTGCGCCTCCTGACAGCTTGGCCGGGGGGGAGGGCCGGAGGAGCAGCGGCTCCCCCGCCCTCCCCCCAGACCCCCCTCACAACCCCCTATTGCGAGGCCGGCAAGACAGGTCTGCCGCTCCGACTTGCCTGCCCAGGAAGAGCCTCAAGTGCGTAGGGCGTAGGGCGGGAAAGCGCCGCGCCTCCCGCCGTTGTGAATCCTGGTGGCACAGGTTTTCAACCTGTGCCTGGACGGGCTGGAAGCCCGTCCTACCGGTTATGGGTGCGTTTTTTCTAGTCCAGGGACAGACGCCCTCGGCTGTCCACTGAAGGCAGGCGGGGGCGCCTGCCCCTACAATGTGCAAACTTTTCAGGACAGCTGCGCAGGGCGGGCCTTAAGTGCCCGCCGGAGCACTGGGCGGACGGGGATGGCCGCCTGAGGAACTTTTCATAACAGCTGCTCCAGCAGCCTCCGCCACAGCCGGTCCCGGCCCTCTCCGGTGGCCGCGGAAAACCAGACAAAGTCGGCGGGGTCAACCTGAAAGGGGGCAAGTGCCGCCGCCGTCAGGGTGAACATGAAGCTCACCCGGTCCTGGCCTCGGTGCCGGGTTTTCCGGAGATTGCCCACGGTCTTGATCCAGCCGAAGATCTCCTCCACCCTCTTGCGCAGGCGCTGGCTGACCGCGTACCCCGGATGCCGGGTGGTGCGGCCGTCAATGGCGGACCTCCGCCCCTTGTGGTTCTGGGCCACGTGGGGCGTGGCCCTGAGGGCCCGCAGCGACTGGACCAACTCCCGGGTGTCGTAGGCCTTGTCGCCGCCCACGGCAATCCGGCGCCGGCCGGGAACGGCCTCCACCAGCGCCACCGCCGCCTCCCGCTCGGCCGTGCCGCTGGCCTGGGTGAGCCG
>JBGSLA010000212.1:0-6908 GCA_041740935.1 Desulfobaccales bacterium
CGGGCTCCTGGCAGGTCTGCTGTTGCTGGCCTGGGGCTGCGCGCCGCGCCTGAGTTCCACGGTGGAGGCCCAGGCCGCCGCGGCCCAGGTGGTGGAGGATACCTACCAGCTGGGGGCTGAGGACGCCATTGAAATTTCGGTGTGGAAAGAGCCCGAACTGACCAAGCAAATAGTCGTCCGCCCCGACGGCAAGATTTCCTATCCCCTCATCGGCGAGGTCCAGGCGGCCGGCAAGACGGTGAAGGCCCTGCGGGAGGAGATCAGCAAGCGCCTGGAGAAATACGTCACCGACGCCCAGGTGACGGTGCTGCTGCTCAAGGCCCAGCACTACAAGATTTACGTGGTGGGCAAGGTCAACAAGCCAGGCGAATTTGTGGTGGGGCGGCCGGCCAACGTCATGCAGGCCCTGGCCATGGCCGGGGGCCTGACGCCTTTTGCCAGCCCCAACCGGATTGTCATCCTTCGCCGCCTGGGGGGCAAGGAGCAGACCCTCCCCTTTGACTACAAGTCCGTGTCCCGGGGCATGTTTCTGGAGCAAAACGTGACCCTGCTGCCGGGAGACGTGGTGGTGGTGCCCTAAACAGCCATGCAAACGGGACCGGTGCGCTTTGCCCTCCTGATTTTGGCGCTCATGCTGGCCCTGTGGCACCGGCCGGCCGCGGCAGGCGACTGGTACGTGGTGCCCCAGGTCGACGCGGGGGCCAAATACGACAGCAACATCGATTTCAATTTTGACCAGAAAAAAAGCGATTTCATTTTTAACATCTCCCCGGCCCTGGACCTCAAATACGACAGTGAAATCACCAAGCTCACCGGGCGGCTGAAACTGGACGGCCTGATCTACGTCCGGGACGGCAGCCTGGACACCATCAACCAGTATTACAACTTCGCGGCCCAGCACCAGGTGGCGCCCCGCCTGGCCCTCAGCTTGGCCGGGGGCTATACCCTGGATTCCACTTTGCAGGAGGAATTGCAGGAGTCGGGCTTTTTAATGAACCGCAGCCGCCGCCAGGCCATGCAGGTCAATCCCGGCTTTGACTTTTCCCTGACCGAGCGGGCCCTGCTGCGCTGGGGGTATGGGTTCAACCGGGTAACCTACCAGGACCCCGAGTATAACGATTATTCCAGCCACCGGGTGAACCTGGGGTTGAATTATCTGCTGAAAAACGCCAAGACCACGTTAACCACCACCTTTCTGGGGCGGTACACGGAATACCCCGAGATCGGCAACTTCTACCGCAACCTCGGCGCCTACGCCGGCCTGGAGCACAAGTTCAGCGAGGACTGGAGCCTGTCCCTGTCCGGGGGGGCGAACTTCAACTGGTACACCAGCCGCACCGCGGTGCTGGATTTTGCCTTTTCCCCCGATTTTATCCTGGTGAGGCAAACTCCCGAGGACAGCTTCACGGTCAGCCCCTTTTTCAGTGTGGCGGCCAACCGGCGCTGGCCCAGGAGCAACCTCACCTTCGGGTACACGGTGGACCAGTCCCCTTCGGGCAGCGGCTCCATGAGCCAGTTTCACAGCGGTTATGCGGGCATGAATTATAGTTTCACCGAAAGGCTCCGGGGAGGCCTCCGGGGGAGCATGTATTACTCCAGTTACTCCAGTCCGGGGAGCGACTATGAAAACCTGGTGCTTTATGTGACCCCGGACCTTAAATACAATCTGACCGAGAAGCTGGCGGTCAATTGTTCGTACCAGTACGGCTGGCGGTATGACCCGGTGGAGACCCGCAGCGCGGACCGGCACGTGGTCTGGCTGTCGTTGAGCTATGCCTATCCGTTGCATCAGCGGAAATAGGCAGGGGAGGGGGGTAAAGGCAGAAGATGCACAACCGGGACGCCTGTGGCACCGGGCTTTTTTTAGTTATATAAGAGAGCCGGGCTCATGGGGGACTCGGTTTTTCCTCCCCATTTCCTGACGGCAGGGGTTGGGGGGCAAGTCACACCGTGACAGGCTAATGTCGAGTCCCAGGTATATCTGACATAATTTTTTGTAGGGGCGCACCCGCGTGTGCGCCCTCAAACAGGGCGGACACATGGGTCCGCCCCTACGGAAAGTGCCAAATAATTTTGGCAGGAAAACCCAAGGCAGGACACGAGTTGCTTTTTTGTCATGCTAAGCCGTGTAGGGCGGGCACTGCCCGCCGCTCAGTGGGGCGGGATAGAAGAAAAACAGAGCTTGGGGGGCAAGCCGGTCTCCCGGCGGGAGCCTGGGAACCAGAATATGGTGTAGGGACAGCCGCCCCCGGCTGTCCACAAAGGGCAGGCGAGGGCGCCTGCCCCTACACAAAGCGAACTTTTCAGGACAGCTGCTCATAAATCCCTGGTTCTTTCCAAACCAGGGAGAGCCAGGTGGCACATCCCGGCCTTGCGGCCGGAACCAAACTGAAAATATTGAATGATTTCTTAATAAGATTAACATGTTGCAAGCAAAATTTTTGTCAAAAAACCACAAACTCGAGATTAGTAGCACAGGCGTCCCGCCTGTGCAGGCACAGGTTGAAAACCTGTGCCACCGGGTTAAGGAGCAGATGGCGGCCATGGGCCGCCCTATGAGAAGCCTGGCGCCGGCAGCGGAGCCAAGCAGAGCTTGGCGGGCAAGTGGGTTCCCAAGCGGAGCGTGGGAACCAGAATAAAAGCCTTTCTGGTGTAGGGACAGCCGCCCCCGGCTGTCCACAAAGGGCAGGCGAGGGCGCCTGCCCCTACACGCTATAAACTATTCAGGGCATTTGTTAAAATGAACGGCATCAGGTAGAAACGACATGGAAGCTGAAAAAGACTTACGGTTTTACTGGCGGGTGTTTCTGACCCGCAAGATGTATTTCATCTGGCCGGCCCTGGCCATCGTGCTCATTTCCGCCATTGTGGCCCTGGCCCTGCCGCCGGTGTATGAGTCCTCCTCCACCATCCTCATCGAGGAGCAGCAGATCCCGCCGGATTTTGTCAAATCCACGGTCACCGGCTACGCCGACCAGCGCATCCAGAGCCTCAACCAGCAGATCCTGTCCCGCACCCGGCTGCTGGAGATCATCCGGCAGTTCAGCCTCTACCCGGACATGCAGGGGAAAGTCCCGCAGGAGGAAATCATTGAAACCATGCGGGACAATATCAAGGTGGAGCTGATCAGCGCCGAGGTGGGCAGCCGCACCAAACGCCGGACGCAGCAGGAAGGCGTCACCATCGCCTTCACCGTGGCTTACCGGGGGCGCAACCCCAACACCGTGCAGCAGGTGGCCGGCACCCTGGCGTCGCTCTATCTCCAGGAAAATCTGAAGATCCGGGAGCAGCAGGCCAAAACCACCACCAAATTTTTAGAGGCGGAACTGAAAGAACTTCAGGAGCGCCTCAAGACCATCGGCGGCCAGATCACCGAGTTCAAGGCCAAACACGAAGGCATCCTGCCGGAGCTCCAGCAGTTCAACCTGGCCCAGGCCGAGCGCCTGGAAAAGGAGATCGACCAGCTCACCGTGCAGATCCGGGCGGGGGAAGACCGCAAAATCTACCTGGAGGGCCAGTTGGCCACGGTCAAGCCGGACACCCCCCTGATCAGCGCCACCGGGGAGCGGGTCATGGACCCCCAGTCCCGGCTCAAGGCCCTGGAAGTGGGCCTGTGCGACCTGCAGTCCAAGTACGCCGATGATCACCCCGACATCTGCAAGGTCAAGCGGGAGATCGGCGAGCTGCAGAAAATCGTGGGAACCGGCGGCGGCAGCCCCTCCATGAAAAGGCAGAAGCTCACCCAGCTCCGGGCCGAACTGGCCCAGAAGCAGGGGCGCTACTCCGGCCAGCACCCCGAAGTCATCAAGCTGAAAAAGGAAATCGCCGAATTGGAGAAGGTCCCGGAATCAGGGGGTTCGGCCCAGTCGGTGTCCCAGCCCGAGAACCCGGCCTACGTCAATCTGCTCACCAACATCCAGGCCGCGGCCAACGACATCGCGGCCACGAAACGGCAGCGGACCGACCTGGAGGCCAAGCTCAAGACCTACCGCCAGCGCCTGGAGGACTCCCCCAAGGTGGAGCAGGAATACCTGGCCCTGACCCGGGACTACCAGAACGCCCACACCAAGCACCAGGAGATCATGAACAAGATCCTGGAGGCCCGGATTTCCGAGGGCATGGAGGAATCCCAGAAGGCGGAGAAGTTCACCATCATCGACCCGGCCAGCTTCCCGGAAACCCCGGTGTCGCCCAAGCGGGGGCTGATTTTCCTGGCCGGCCTGATCCTGAGCATGGGAGCGGGCCTCGGCATGGTGGCCCTCACCGAAAACCTGGACCACTCCGTCAAAAGTGCGGATGAACTGGCCTGGCTCACGGGTCTGCCGGTGCTGGGGAGCATCGCCCGCATCGTCACCCCGGAGGACGAGGCCCGCAAACAGCAGCGCCGGCGCACCATCTGGGTTATTATCGCCGCGTCCCTGCTGGTGTTTATTATCATCTTCCACTTTTTCATCATGGACCTGTGGATCTTTGCGGCCCGTCTGGGGCGTTTTACCGGCAAGTATATGTGATAGGGTTTGCTGTTTGCTGTATAAAATGAATGATATCAGTGGGTTCTTGCGGAAGTGGTTAAATTTGTCATCCTGAACGAAGTGAAGGATCTCGCCCTTATACAAATGAAAATACGAGATGCACAGCAAAGCTCAGCATGACAAAAAAGGACACACTGTAGGGTGGGCTCCGCCCACCATAACCACGAGAATGTAGCCGCAGGCTTCAGCCTGCGTTTGCACAGGCGGGACGCCTGTGCCACCGGGCTTCTTCTGGTTCCCAAGCTCCTGCTTGGGAACCCCGGTGCACGCCAAGCTCTGCTTGGCTCCGAATCAGGTGATGTAGGTGGGCTCCGCCCACCCGGCAATTACCGGTAGCACGGGCAGGATGCCCCTGCTGCCAGGGAAGCCTTGAACCGCGGGAGGCGCGGCGCTTTCCCGCCCTACAGGGGCCGGCGGCGCACCCGTAAACCTAAAAAATCGGTGGGGCGGGCCTCCGTGCCCGCCGAAACCCTGGACGGCCGGGGGACGGCCGCCCTACCACTAGACGCCTAGGGCGGGCACCGCCCGCCGCTATAACCTTGAACCTTGAACTTTTTTTATTAGAAAACCCAGCATCACCTAACGACCACACACCCATAAGGAAACACTGTGGATTTTCTTGACAAGGCCCTGGAAAAAGCCAAGGCCGCCAAACCCCAGGACGCCAAACCCCGCGCCCCCGAGGCTGCCCAAACCCCGGCGGCCCCCGGGCTTTCTCCCCCCCGGACCCCGCCCCCCGTAAGCGGCGCCGGCGCCGCGGTGGGGGAGATTCACTACACCACCACCCGCACCCTGCCGGTGAACGCCGCCTGGCTGCAAAGCCGGCGCATCGTCACCGGGGCCTCGGACGACAAGGTGGGGGAGGCCTACAAGCACCTGCGCACCCAGATCGTGCAGCGCACCCGGGCGGAGAACAAAAACCTCCTGATGGTCACCGGCCCCCTGCCCAACGAAGGCAAAACCCTGACGGCCATCAACCTGGCCATCAGCCTGTCCCAGGAGGTGGGCCAGACCGTGCTCCTGGTGGACGCGGACCTGCGCCGGCCCGCGGTGCACGACTACCTGGGCCTGCCCCGGCAAGCCGGCCTGGTGGACTACCTGTCCGGCAGCAAAACCATCCCCGAACTCCTGGTGCATCCGGAGGGTTTTGCCAAGCTGGTGGTCCTGCCCGGGGGCCGCCCCATTGCCGAGGCCGCGGAGCTGGTGAGCTCGCCCATGATGGTGGACCTGGTGGAGGAGGTCAAGCATTTCTACCCGGACCGCTATGTGATCTTCGACCTGCCCCCCATGCTGTCCTTTGCCGACGCCCTGGCCTTTGCGCGCCTGATGGACGGGATTATCCTGGTGGTGGAAATGGGCAAAACCCCCCGGGAGGACATCCAGCGCAGCCTGGAGCTGCTCAAGGATTTTCCGGTCCTGGGCACGGTCCTGAACAAAGTGGCGGGCACTGACTCCGGTTATTATTACTACCCCGATTACCACGACCCTGATGACCGGCCGGCCGCGCCGAGCGGCTGGCGGGCCTGGCTGAAACGCTGATGTACGAAGAATTCTACGGCTTGAGGGAGCGCCCCTTCACCCTCATCCCCGACCCTGATTTTCTCTATCTCAGCCCCCAGCACAAGCTGGCCCGGGCCTACCTGGAGTACGGCCTCACCCAGCGCCTGGGCTTCATCGTCCTCACCGGGGAGGTGGGCACCGGCAAGACCACCCTCATCAAGTCCCTGCTCAAGGGGGCCGGCCGCAAACAGCGCCTGGGGGTGATTTACCAGACCTCCTTTACGGCCGAGGACCTCCTGGAGCTCCTGTTGCGGGAGTTCGGCATCAAGGGGCATTTCACCACCCGGGTGGCCCGCCTGGCCGCGTTCAACCAGTTTCTCCTGAACTCCTGCGCCCGCCAGGAGCACGTGGTCCTGATCGTGGACGAGGCCCAGAACCTGGGCCCCGAGGCCCTGGAGGAGCTGCGCCTCCTGTCCAATCTCCAGACCGAGAAAGAGCCCCTGCTCCAGGTCATCCTGGTGGGCCAGACGGCCCTGCAGGAGCGCCTGCGCCACCCGGCCCTCATGCAGCTGGCCCAGCGGGTCAGCGTCCAGTATCATCTGAATCCCCTGGACCACAAGGAAACCCGGGAATACATCGTCTATCGCCTGGCCCGGGCCGGGGGCAGCGGCATTTTCTCGGACTCGGCCCTGGACAAGCTCTTCGACTACACCAGGGGGGTGCCCCGCCGCCTCAACACCTGCTGCGACCTGGCCCTGGTGGCCGGCTTCGCCGAAGGCCGGCGGGAAATCGACGGGGAATTCATCGACATCGTCATGGCCGCCCAGGGGATCGGCTTTGAAACCCTGGAGCCCGCCGCCGCGCCCACGTCCGAAC
>JBGSLA010000213.1:0-3535 GCA_041740935.1 Desulfobaccales bacterium
GCAATTCGTGAAGCGAAGCATCTCGGATTTACCAGCCGCGTAGAACGGGCTCCGCCCGCCGCTATAACCTTGGACTTTGAACTTTGAACCTTGAACTTTTCCGGACAGGACACACAATGACCAGATTGCCATGGATAACCGGGATGATGTGGTGCTGGCTGGCCGCAGCCTGGCTGGCGGCCGCAACCGGCGCGGCCTGGGCCGGTGGCCCCCTGGTCCTCACCCAGAAGGACTCCGGCCGCACCCTCAACCTCAGGGTGGGCCAGACCCTGGTGGTGGACCTGAAGCTCGGTGCGGGCCATCATCAGGTGGCCCCGGAATTCAACCCCGAAATCCTGACCCTGGTGGGGCAAAGTTTGCAATCGATGACCACCCCACAAGGGGCCTCCTCCCGAATCATCTTTGAGTTTCTGGTGCGGCAGGCAGGACGGACCGACCTGGTGGTGGGGGCGCAGGGTTCGGCAAACCGGCAGGGGGAGTCAAAACCTCTCCTCAAGGTGACCATCGTGGCCGCGGGCGGCGGGGGGACCCCGATTTAATACCGAAAACCGCAAACCGTTGTTTACTGCTTGGATTCGATGTAGGCGTAGGCGGAGTGGTTGTGAATGGACTCGAAGTTTTCGGATTCCACCGAAAACCAGATAAAATTCTGGTCTTGCCCAAGCTTATGGGCGATTTCCCGGACCACGTCCTCGACGAACATGGGGTTGGCGTAGGCCCTCTCGGTGACAAATTTTTCATCCTGGCGCTTCAACAGGGCGTACACTTCGCAGGACGCCGATTTTTCCGCCAACAAAATTAAGTCCTCGATCCAGAAAAACTTCTTGAAGCGCACCTGGACCCGCACCTCGCCCCGCTGGTTGTGGGCCCCCACCTCGCTGATCTCCTTGCTGCACGGGCACAGGGTGGTAATCGGCACGGTGATGCCCACCACCAGGTCGATGTGGCCGTCCCCGTCCAGGGAGCCCTTGAAGGAGCAGATGTACTCCATGAGCCCCCGGGCCCGGCTCACCGGCGCCGGTTTTTCGATGAAGTAGGGGAAGGTCATCTCGATGTGGGCGCTCTGGGCGTGGAGGCGCTTCCGGGTCTCTTCCAGGATGCTGGAAATATTTCTGATGCTGATGTCCCGGCGGCACTCGGAGAGGATTTCGATGAAGCGGCTCATGTGGGTGCCCTTGTGGCGGGAGGGCAGGTTGACGTACATGTTGATGCGGGCCACGGTGTGCTGGGTGCCGTTGAATTTGTCCAGGACCACGATGGGGTAGGAAATGTTTTTCACCCCCACCTTGTCGATGTCGATGGTGCGGCGGCTGGGCTGCTTCTGCACGTCGGCGATCAGGTCTGCGGCGCCGACGTCGGCCAGGGAAGATTTGGGGAGTGCCATGCCTTTGGTCACAGATGGAATCTTTTGAGTAGCTATATTATAGCATAATTTTTCTGCCGCAAGATGGCGGGGCGCCTTTTGCCTGCTGATAGGCAGTTCACCCCGATCTCAGGCGTACCGGAAGCGCTCGGCCACGGCCCGGGCGTGCAGGGGCAGGCCCTCGGTTTTCCTCGTTCCCAAGCTCTGCTTGGGAGCGCATGACATTGTTAGTGTACCGCAAAGAGATGTTGAAAAAATGCAAAGCGGAGCTTTGCTTCCAGTCTGGTTCCGAGGTGTGAGCTTTGAAACTAGTGTAGATAGCCTTAAAATATTTCAATCTAATTGGAAACGGATAGGTATGGGAAGTGCTCCATGCTGCATCAGCAATTCTAACAGTTCATTGCCTCTCCCCTTTTTAATTGTCAGGGTTGCTGCATTTTCACCGAATTTATTAGCATAATTAATCTGTTGAGAATTAAATTGAGGTAATAAAAGTTTTACAATTTCAATTCTATTTTTGCCGTTTTCTCCAATTATGGCATGCATTAACGCGTTGTTCCCATTATTATCTCTTGCGGTTGCTGAAGCTCCCTTTGATAGTAATATTCTTACAAGAGAAATATCGCCTTCTCTTGCAGCGTGCATCAATAGTGTAGTAGCAGAAGCGCCTTTATTCACAAGTGCTAAATCGATTTCTCTAGATTTAGATAGGTTGAGTACTCTATATTCATGAAATCCTTTCAATATTAGTGCATTTGGGTCAGCTCCTTTTTCGAGTAATAATTTTACCACTTCTAAATGACTATTCTCTGTCGCAATCATCAATGCAGTCATTTTCGATTTATCTTTTCTGGAATTTGGATCAGCTCCATTGTTTAGAAGTAATTCTACTATTTTTAAATGACCCTTACGGGCAGCTTTAATCAACGCAGAATCATCTGACACCGATATAATTTCTAAATTGGCTCCCTTATTCAATAGAGATTTTACAATTTGATAATTACCCCGTTCACTTGCAAACATTAGGGGTGTCTCTCCCCAGTTGTTAGTTTCGTTGATGTTTGCTCCATATTTTAAAAGGATATTAATAATATCGTTATTTTCAATTCCTATCGCTTTAAATAGAATTGGATTATAATCATCATCTTTGATATTTGGATTTATTCCTCCAATTAAAAATAACTTTATTATATCAGTATCTCCCTTTTTTACATTTTCAACAAAATTTGATTCATCAAATTTTATTCGCCTGTTCTCAAGTTCTTTTCTGGCAGTTTCTGGAGATTTACTACAAGCAAAAAATAGAATCATAAACAGAATCAAGAAGATAATTTTAAATATGTTTATCATATAAAACTCTTCCTGAGAAATATAACTAATATAATCATAGTAATATCTCTAATCAGGCATACCGGAAACGCTCGGCCACGGCCCGGGCGTGCAGGGGCAGGCCCTCGGTTTCGGCCAGAAGCACCACCGTGTCCTTCAAAGCCGCCAGCCCCTCCCGGGTGAGGTGCTGGAAGGTGGGCTTTTTGATGAAGTCGTCCACGGAAAGCCCCGAAAACATGCGGGCGCAGCCCCCGGTGGGCAGCACATGGTTGGTGCCGCTGGCGTAGTCCCCCACCGGCACCGGCGCGAAGGCCCCCAAAAAGATGGAGCCGGCGTGCTCCAGGTGGGGCAGCAGGGCAAAGGGGTCCCGGGTCATGATCTGCAGATGCTCCGGGGCGTAGCGGTTGGCGAAGTCTATCGCTTCGCTGAGGTCCCGGGTCACCAGCACCGCGGAGTTATTCCGGATGGCTGCTTCCAGGATGTCCCGGCGGGGCAGGGTGGGCAGTTCCGCCAGGATGATCTCCACCACCTGGCGGGCCAGGTCCTCCGAGGGCGTCACCAGCACCGCGGCGGCATCCTGGTCGTGCTCCACCTGGGAGAGGAAGTCCGCGGCCACCAGGCGGGCTTCGGCCGCGTCGTCGGCCACGATGAGGGCCTCGCTGGGTCCCGCCGGCGAGTCGATGTCCACCTCGCCGAAGACCAAAAGCTTCGCGGCGGTGACATACTTGTTCCCCGGCCCCACGATCTTGTCCACCCGGGGCCCACCTCGGTGCCGTAGGCCAGCGAGCCGATGGCCCAGGGGCCGCCCAGCTTGAACAGGCGGTGAGCCCCGGCCAGGTGTGC
>JBGSLA010000214.1:0-35179 GCA_041740935.1 Desulfobaccales bacterium
GGCCCTTTACCTTGCTCAACTCATCCACGCTGTTGAAAGGCCGGGCCGCGATGATTTTCTTGGCCGTAGCCGGGCCGACGCCGGGCAGGGCTTCCAGGGCCTTCTGGTCCGCGGTGTTCAGGTCAACGGGGCCTGCGGCCGCAGGTCCCGCGGCTTTGGGCTCTTTGGCCTTGGCGGCCGGTGCGGCTTCGCCTTTCTTCCTGGCTTCCTTGGCGCTCTTCTTCTCTTCCGGGGCGGCGGCCGGCGCCATCGGGGCGGCGGCCTCGCTCACCGTCAGGGAAGATTTCATGGAGCCGATCTTTTTCGCCGACAGGCCGGCCTTTTTGAGGTCATCCAGGGACTTGTAGGGCCGGTGGTCGATGATCTTCTTGGCCGTGGCCGGGCCCACCCCCTTGACTGCTTCCAGTTCCGCCTGGGTGGCGTTGTTGATGTCCACCAAGGCCTTTTGAGCGGCGGCCAGGGAGTTCCCCTGGGCCAAAATCAGAGCCAGAGCCGCGGCGGTCGCCACCAGCGCCAGCCGCCATCCCAACCGGGTCATCCGGTCAATGGTTGCCTGCATAAAAGCACTCCTTTGGTAAAAGATTCTGGGGCGATATCAGCCTTATTTCTGTTAAATTCAATGAACAATACCACCTTCCTTCGGAAAATACCAGAATCTCGCAGTTAAGCGGATTCTTTCAGGGTCTGGTGCAGGATCACCTGGTGGGTTGAGGGCACCGGATACCGGGCCGTGGCGCAAACCTCCTGGATGACCCGGTTGGTGTCGAAGTAGACCTGCCAATAATCCTTGTTGTGGCAAAAAGGCCGCACTGCCAGGACCGGGCCGGCCAGGTTGAACTCCAGGATCTCCACCACCGGCTCGGGGTCTAAGACCACGTTGGGAATCTCTTTGAGCCTTTCAGTCAGACGGGCCTTGGCCTCCTGGGGATTGACCTCGTGGCTTAACTGGGCTTTCAGATCCACCCGGCGGGCGGGATTGACGGTGTAATTGACAATGTTGTCCGCCAGGATTTTGCTGTTCCCCACCACCACCCGCAGATTGTCCAGAGTGAGGATGGTGGTGGTAAAGATGCCGATCTCCTGGACATCGCCGGTGACTCCGGCGGCGGTGATAAAATCGCCCACACTGTACGGCCTGAGAATGACCAGGAAGGCCCCGGCCGCAAAATTAGACAGCAGCCCGGACCAGGCGACGCCGATGGCGATGCCCACACCGGCCAGCAGGGCGGCCAGGGAGGTGGTCTCAATCCCGAAGACGCTCAGGATGGCAATGACCAGGACGATGCGCAAGGTTATGCGGATAATCGACTCAGCATAGATAATGAGGGTGGCGTCAACTTTTTGGGCGGTCATCCCTCGCCGGGACAAGTTGCCGATAATGTTGATGACCCAACCGCCGATGATCCACAGGACAATGGCGCCGGCGACCTTCCAGCCCACCGGAATCAAATATCCGGTGATAAATTTGTCAAAACTGCTTACCCATTCAGGCATGGCGACCTCCTTGAAAAAAGCTTGAAGTGATTGACGAATGCTCGGGATTGCAGGCACGTGTTTGCGGAGACGACCGCACGGCATGTATCCTTTGAGGAATCCGGCCCCGATGAGGTTCAGGCCGGGTCCGCATCGTCGGGATGCAAACCTGCCTGAAGGTAAGTTCCCACGAGGAAAAAATCAAGCTCATTGATGGCATGATTATTCCAGGCACATTGCCTGGGCGCACCCAAAATGAACGGTTGGAATACCCCTCAAACCGGTGCGTAAGATCTGCGGGGCACTGCAACCCCCTCCGGGCGCCCTTATTTTTCAAGGAAATTCCGGCTGCCGGGCCGGCGTTTAAGCTCCTGGGGCAGGTCTTCAGAAGAGCGCCCGGCCTGGAGATAACCTTGCTGCCCTTTGCCCGGGTTTCAAATTTTCTCGGGAAGGGCCGCCGGTTGACAATTTTCCAGAGTCATGTAATATTTTTAGGTCAAAGCGACGATTTAAAAATCAGCGGGAGATTGATTATGGGCGGTGAGTTGATTGAACTTGAAAAAAATGCCGGGTATCAGGCGGTGCTGACCTATTTGCAGGATTACACCAAAAAAGTCAGAGATATTCAGGAAAAACACGCGTTCAGCAACCGGGATATCATGAGCCCGAAACTTATTGATAATCCCAAGTTGTCCCTGGAAGAAACGGCCACGCTGGAAGATTTGAAACGGAAATTGGATCATATCATCAATGAAGTGGCCGAAAGGGTGGAAAAACACCGGGTTGTTTCCTACGATGATTACACCAAAAGTTATGAATTGAGCGCATATGATAGATTGAGAGTAAGCTCATTGGTCAGTTCAGTTCGAAACATTAATAAATCAATTCAAAAGCTCAAATTTACTGTGGAAACCTATTCCCGCTGCAATAAATTTATCATAAGTGAATTTGAAGAAGCCGTAAAACTCGGTGATTTCTCAAAATCAAGAATGTTTGTCCTGGGGAACGTCCTACTCATTTATCAACTGTCCAGTTATATGATCAATTTCCTGGAAAATTTCAAGATAGACGGCATTGACGATATCTTGAATCTCTCCGGCAAAGAACTTGAAAAAATCAGCAGTGCCATGGATGAATTGCAGAAAATCAAACAAGACGCGGAATCCATCGACACTGAGGACGCCAGGGTGAAGGAGCATGTCATTGCCAATCTGAACGACCGGGAACAGTCACTGGGTTTCTTTAAAGAGGAATGGCATAAGTATGTCAATGGCATAGAAAAGGTTCAGGATAATGTCGGGTCCCTGAAGAAAAAGATCCCCACCTTGAACCTGATCCGGAATAACGCGCAGAATCAACTGGAATTCTTTGAAATAATGAAGATATTCGGTATCATGATGGTCGCCGAGGCGGTCAAGAAAAATCTGGAAACCCTGGAAATCGTCACCCTTCCCCTGGATGAAATAGAATTAATCTCCTTGCCGCCGCACCGGGCGCAAACTCTTATAGGTTTATCTCAGGAGCAGGGCACCAGCCAAACCGGATGATACTATAGGTACATTATCATTCCCATGTCAGAACCTGTGTCGGCCGCCAGGATTTCTTGATCCGCCGGTAGTATTATTAAATTGAATCCGAATATAAGGAAGCCAGCGCCATAGAATCAAAATACGCCAAATATTCCACCGAGCAACTCGAAGTCATCTTAACTCATCTGACCGATCCCGACGAGAAGGAATCGGTGAGACAGGAGTTAAGCAAACGGTATTACAACCATTATCGAAACCTTATCGAGGAACCCCAACCTTCCGACCTTCCCAGTCCCCAAGACCCGCCGCCGGTGGACGCCGAGGATTCAGGCGACGATGAGCCGGCAACAGGGCAACTCATTGGTAATAATAATAAACCTGATCAACCGGAGACATCTCCCGCCTTTGCTGAAGATCTCGCCGGCATCCCCGAAGTGGCCCCCATCCACCTGACCTCGCCCGGCCCTCAGCAAACCGCTCCCGATGGCGCCGAAAAACCTGCTTCCGACAAAGGGGCCAAAAAGGGCTGGTGCTTCATCGCCACCGCGGCCTACGGGTCCCCCCTGGCCCGGGAAGTGGTTCTCCTGCAGGGCTTTCGGGACAATTGTCTTTCCCGCCGCGCCCTCGGGGAGAAATTCATCCGGGCCTATTACCGCTTCAGTCCCCGTCTCGCCGCCCAGATCAGCCGACAAAAGGTCTTGAGAGGCCTGGCCAGGCTGCTGCTTTTCCCCGTTATCCTGGTGATTAAACAAAGCTCCAGGCCGCCGGGCAATTCGTGAAGCGAAGCATCTCGGATTTACCAGCCGCGTAGAACGGGCTCCGCCCGCCGCTATAACCTTGGACTTTGGACTTTGGACTTTGGACTTTTCATAACAGTTGCTCATGAGCCTGCGGCTCACCCTCAAAGTATGAAAAATCGGTGGGGCGGGCCTCCGTGCCCGCCTGAACGCTGGGAGGCCGGGGACGGCCGCCCTACCGGCATATGGTCGGCTGCAGGATCCATAGGGCGTGCCGCGCACGCCGATGACGGCGGCCACGGGCCTCCCTATTAAAAACTCGATGCCGTTTTTTCCTCTGATGAATCGGTGCGTAAGATGCGCCCTACGAAAAACTTTTCATAACAGGTTGCAGTC
The DNA here is from genome assembly GCA_041740935.1 of Desulfobaccales bacterium. Taxonomy (GTDB): domain Bacteria; phylum Desulfobacterota; class Desulfobaccia; order Desulfobaccales; family 0-14-0-80-60-11; genus JBGSLA01. The sequence continues at coordinate 4,136 of JBGSLA010000214.1, forward strand.
AAACGACGGCAAATGGTTTCCAGCCCAGGTCGACGCAGGCTGAAGCCTGCGGCTACAGACAACCGCCTTTTGAACGCTCCTTGGCATCCATGAGTTGAGATCCTTCACTTCGTTCAGGATGACAAAATCAACCGCTTGGGCACAAGCCCCTGCTATTGTGCCTTTATCGGTGCACCGGCGCCCCCGCCCCCGCCCAGGACCGCATACAGCCGCACCTGATTGGCGAGCTTCGCCAGACGGGTGGCGATGAGTCCCTGCTGCGCGGCGTAGAGAGAGCGTTGCGCATCCAGCACGTTCAGGTAGATGTCGATCCCCTTTTCATAGCGGAGAGTGGAAAGCCGATAGGTTTTGGCGCTGGCATCCACCAGGGATTGCTGCGCCGCCAGCTGGTCCCCGAGGGTGCCCCGGCGGGCCAGGGCGTCGGCCACCTCCCGGAAGGCTTCCTGGATCGCCTTCTCGTATTGGGCCAGCGCGATCTCCCGCTCCACCTTGGTGGCCTGGAGTCCGCCCCAGGTGCGGGCGTCGAAAATCGGCAGCACCGCCTGGGGGGCATAATTCCAGATATACGACCCGGGTATGAACAGACCCGACAGGTCGCCGCTGGCGGTGCCGAAAGCGGAGGCCAGCGAAATGCGGGGGAAGAAAGCCGCCCGGGCCGCGCCGATATTGGCGTTGGCGGCCTTGAGGCGATGCTCCGCCTGTTGAATATCCGGGCGGCTCAGGAGCACCTCAGAGGACGTCCCGGGGGAGACGTCCGGCAGGGGTTTGACCGCGCTCAACTCCCCCGGCAACAATCCGGCCGGGACCGGCGCCCCCGCCAAAAGGTTCAGGGCGTTTTCATCCTGGGCGGCCAGTTCGGTGTACCGGGCCAAGTCCCTCCGGGCCGCATCCACTCTGGTTTGAGCCTGGCGCAGATCCAGTTCGGGCACAATTCCAACTTCAAAGCGCCGTCGAATTAAATTGAAGCCGGCCTGCTGGCTCTCGAGGGTGGATTGGGCCAGCTTGAGGTTCTCCCGGTCCGCGGCCAGGGTCAGATAAGCGCTGGCCACCTCGGAGATCAGCAGGATCCGGGCGCTGCGGCGGGCCTGCTCCGTGGCAAAGTATTCCTCCAGGGCGCTTTTTGACAGGCTGCGGATCCGGCCGAAGAAATCAACCTCCCAGGAACTGATGCCCAGCTTGACGCTGTATTCCTCCACGGTCACCAAACCGGTGCCGCCGGAAATCCTGACCCGCTGCTTGCTGGCGGTGGTCCCGGTTTCCACCGTGGGCAAAAGCTCCGCCCGCTGGATGCGGTACAGGGCCCGGGCCCGATCCACATTCAAAGCGGCCACCCGCAGATCGCGGTTGTTGGTCAGGGCCGTCTCGATAATCTGCTGCAGGCGGCTGTCGGTGAAGAATTGCCGCCAGGGCAGGTCCGCGGCCGCGGGAGCGCCTTTGGTGGCGGGGGTTTCCTGGTAGGCTGGGCCGCTGGGCCAGTCGGCCGGGACCGGCGCGGCGGGCCGGCTGTATTTGGGGATCATGGTGCAGCCGCTGACCAGAAGGGCCGCCAGGGCCAGAAAGGAAAACAATTTCCTGATCATGTCACTGCACCTCCGAAGGACTCGCGGCGTCCGGAACGGGCTTGGCCTGGGGCGCGCTTTGTTTTTTGCCGAACAACTGCACCACCCCAACAAAAAACAGCGGTATGAAGAAAATCGCCAGGAAGGTGGCGGTTATCATCCCGCCCAGGACGCCGGTGCCGATGGCGGTTTGGGCCCCGGCCCCGGCGCCGGTGGCGGTGGCCAGGGGCAGGACCCCGAAGCCGAAGGCCAGGGAGGTCATGACAATGGGGCGCAGCCGCAATTTTGACCCTTCCAGGGTGGCCTCGATCAGGCCCCTACCCTCCGCCATTTTGGCCAGGGCGAACTGCACGATCAGAATGGCGTTTTTGGTGGTGAGGCCCAGGACGGTGAGGAGACCGATCTGAAAATAGACGTCGTTCGGGAGCCCCCGAAGCGATGAGGCCGCCACCCCGCCGATGACCCCCAGAGGCAGGGCCAGCATCACCGATATGGGCACGGTCCAGCTCTCGTACAGGGCCGCCAGGCAGAGAAAAATCACGATTATGGAGAAGGTGTAGAGCAGTCCGGTCTGGGCCTTGGCCATGCGCTCCTGGTAGGAGATTCCGGTCCAGTCGAACCCCACGCCCTTGGGGAGCTTGGCAACGATGTCCTCCATGGCCTGCATGGCCTCCCCGGAGCTTTTGCCGGGGGCGGGCTCCCCCCAGATGTTCAGCGCCGGGAAGCTGTTGAAGCGCTCCAGCAGCGGCGAACCCTGGAACCAGTGGCCGGTGGCGAAGGAGGTAAAGGGGGTCATGGTGCCCGCGGCATTGCGGACATAAAGCTTTTCCAGGTCTTTGGGCAGCATGCGGTAGGGCGCGTCGGCCTGGGCGTACACCCTTTTCACCCGCCCGCCCTGGATGAAGTCGTTCACATAGGCGCTGCCGAAGGCCGCGGAGATGGTGTGGTGGATGGCGCTGATGGGGACCCCCAGGGCGCCGGCCTTTTCCCAATCCACGTCGATGCGGTATTGGGTGACATCTTCCAGGCCGCTGGGGCGGACCCGCACCAGCCGCGGGTCCTGGGCCGCCAGGCCGAGCCTCTGGTTGCGGGCCGCCATCAGGGTTTCATGTCCCAGGCCGCCCCGGTCCTGCAACTGAAAATCGAAGCCGCCCGCCCGGCCCAGCTCCAGGACGGCCGGCGGCGGGAAGGCGAACACCCTGGCGTTGCGGAGCTTGGAGAACCTGCCCATGGCGCGTCTTACCAGGGCGTCCACCTTCAGATCGGCGCCGGGGCGCAGGTCCCAGTCCTTGAGCTTGACAAAGGCCAGCCCGACATTCTGCCCGGCCCCGGAAAAGCCCCGGCCGGCCACCGTAAAGATGGAGGCCACCGCGGCCTTTTCATTTTCCAGAAAATGGTGGCGGACCTGATCCTGGATTTCCTGGGTCTGCTCCAGGGTCGAACCCGCGGGCAGCATGGTCTGGACGAACATGATACCCTGGTCTTCATTGGGGAGATACGCAGTGGGCATGCGCTGAAATAAAAATATCAGGGCCACCACAATCAGCACATAAATAACCAGGTAGCGCAGCTTTTTGGCGAGGATTTGCCCGACCAGGGCCTGGTATTTATCCCTGGTCCACAGAAAGGCCCGGTCGAACCAGCGGAAAAAAGGCCGGAACAGGAAAAAGCCGCTCTCCGCGGCGCCGTGCCCCTGGCCCACGGGTTTGAGGAGCGAGGCGCAGAGCACCGGGGTCAGGATCAGGGCCACCACCACGGACAAAAGCATGGCCGCAATGACGGTCACGGAAAACTGGCGATAGATGACCCCGGTACTGCCGCCGAAAAAGGCCATGGGGCCGAACACCGCGGCCAGCACCAGGCCGATGCCGATCAGGGCGCTGGTGATTTCCCCCATGGATTTGCGGGTCGCCTCTTTGGGGGGCAGGCCCTCCTCGCTCATGACCCGCTCCACGTTTTCCACCACCACGATGGCGTCGTCCACCAACAGGCCAATGGCCAGCACCATGGCGAACATGGTGAGCATATTGATGGAGAACCCGAGCATTCCCAGGACCGCGAAGGTCCCGAGGATCACCACCGGCACCGCCAGGGTGGGCACCAGGGTGGCCCGCAGGTTCCCCAGAAAGATATACATCACCAGGAAGACCAGAAAAATCGCCTCGAACAGGGTCCAGACTACCTCGTTGATGGCCACTCTTACAAAGGGCGTGGTGTCATAAGGGTAGATGACCCTCATGCCGGCAGGAAAGTACCTGGAGAGCTCCGCCATCTTGGCCTTGACCGCGTCCGCGGTTGCCAGCGCATTGGCGCCGGCGGCCTGGCGCACCGCCAGCGCGGCCCCCGGCTGGCCGTTGTACAACACCTTGCTGCCGTAGCGTTCGGTGCCAAGTTCGGTGCGCCCCACGTCCCGCACCCGCACAATGGAGCCGTCCGGGTTGACCCGCAGCGGGATGGCCGCGAACTCCTCCGGCGTCTTCAGCAAATTCTGGACGATGATGGAAGCGTTCAGGCGCTGGCCCGGCGCCGCGGGCATCCCGCCGAACTGGCCGGCGGAGACTTCCACGTTGTAGGCCTGCAGCCCCTGGATGACATCCTCCATGGTCATGCGGTAATCGGCCAACTTATCCGGATTGACCCAGACCCGCATGGCGTATTGGGACGCGAAGGTTTCCACTTCACCCACGCCCGGCACCCGGGCCAGCACCTGCTCGATGTTGGCCTGGGCGTAGTCCGCCAGGTCAAATTCATCCATGCTGCCGTCATCCGAGGTCAGCCCCACAATGATGAGCCAGTTGCGGGTGGATTTGCTCACCTTGACGCCCTGGCGCTGCACCACGTCGGGCAGAGAGGCCATGGCGAGCTGGAGTTTGTTCTGCACCTGGGCCCAGGCCAGGTCCGGGTCGGTCCCCGGCGCGAAGGTGAGCTCGACGCGCCCGGACCCGGAGGCGTCGCTGCTGGCCGACATATACAGCATTTTATCGAATCCGGTCATCTTCTGTTCGATGATCTGGACCACGCTGTTTTCCACGGTTTCGGCCGAGGCCCCGGGATAAAAGGCGTCAATGGCGATGGACGGCGGCGCGATGGGCGGATATTGGGAGATGGGCAGGTTGTAAATGGCCAGCCCCCCCGCCAGCATCATGATGGTGGCGATCACCCAGGCGAAGACCGGACGGTCCAGGAAGAAATTGGATAACATCGCGGTCCCCTGTCAGTTGGCTTTGGCCGGTTGAGGTTTGGGGTCAGGGCCGGCCGCGCCGGTCTTGGGGCCTTCCCAGGCCACGGCCTTGACCGCAACGCCCGGCCGGAGGTTCATCATGCCCTCGACGATCAGACGGTCGCCGGCCGAGAGCCCCGAGGACACCAGCCACTTATCGCCGATGGCGCGGTTGAGGGTCAGCTGCCGCTGCTGGACTTTGGCGGACTCATCCACCACCAGGGCCACCGGGTCCCCCTTGGGAGTGCGGCTCACCCCTTGTTGGGGCACCAGGATGGCCTGTGCGGCGATGCCCTCCTGCACCACGCCCCGGACGAACATGCCCGGCAGGAGCAGGTGTTTCGGGTTGGGGACCACGATGCGCAGATTGAACGACCCGGTGGCCTGGTCCACCGTGATGTCCCGGAATTGCAGCCTGCCCTCCAGGGGATAGGGGGCGCCGTCTTCCAGGAGAATGCGGACTTTGCGCCCGTTTTTGTCGTCCGCGCTGAGGCGCCCGGCTTCCAGATGGCGTTTCAAGCGCAGCAGTTCGGCGGATGACTGGCTGACATCCACGTAAATGGGGTCGAGCTGTTGAATGGTGGCCAGGGCCCCGGGCTGATAGGCCGTCACCAGGGCGCCGTCGGTGACGCTGGACTTGCCGATGCGCCCGGAGATGGGCGCACTCACCCGGGTATAGCCCAGATTGATGCGGGCCCCTTCCACCTGGGCTTTCCAGTATTCAATTTCAGCCCGGGCCTGGTTCACGGCCGCGGCCGCGTCGTCGAGGTCCTGCCGGCTGACCGCCTTGTCTGCCAGCAATTCCTGGTAGCGTTCGGCCTTCAAGCGGATGGACGGCAGGTTGGCCTGGGCCTTGCCCAGCGACGCCCTGGCCGAATCCAAGGCCGCCTGAAAGGGCGCGGGGTCAATCTGGTAGAGCAGCTGCCCGGCCTTAACGTCGGAGCCCTCCCGGAACAGGCGTTTCTTGATGATGCCGTTGACCTGGGGCCGGATTTCCGCCACCAGATAGGGCGAGGTGCGGCCCGGCAACTCGGTGGTCAGCTCCACCGGCTGCAGCTGAACGGTCACCGTGGCCACTTCCGGGACCGGGGGCGGCCCGGCCTGCTGCCCCTGGCCGCTGCCGCAGCCCCCCAGCACTATCAGCAGGGCCAGCGCCGCCCCTCTCCATCTCAGTGCTTCGTGTCCATGTTTGCTCAGGTGCATCAAAAATCTCCCACAATATCAGTGAGGAAGGTGGCAGCGGGGCAAACCCGCGCCCCCCATCACCCTTCCAGCAGTCCTCGGAAGAAAATATCCAGAATGGCGTCCTGATTTTCCGGATGAGGAAACCGCTCGGGCGCATCGAGCCAGAGCAGCAGAGAAGCGTCGATGATGCTGTCCAGGGCTGCGGCCAGAAAATACGGGGCGGCGATGTCCTTGAACCGGTGGTTGTTGATGCCCCCCTCAAAAATCGCCGCCAGTCTCTCCAGAAAGGTGTAGTAGCGCGACCGCAGCTCCTTATCGAGCCCTGCTTTGATGTTGTAGCTCACCCCCCGGCTCTCGGCCAGAAACAGGCGCACGAAGGGCAGATTGCTGCGGAACCTCTCGCTTTTGGTGCGTACATAATTGCGCAGTTTGTCCACTTCGTCGGCCGGCTCCTCAAGGGCCTGCGCCAGGGCCGCCTCGAACCGGTCGCATTGCTCCAGCACCAGGGCCCGGTACAGCTCCTCCTTGTTCTGAAAAAACTTGTAGAGGGTGCCGATGGCGAACTCGGCCTGCCCGGCGATCTCGTGCATGGAGACGTTGTGATAGCCCTTCTGGGAAAAGAGGTCCAGCGCGGTGGCCAGCATCTCCTGGCGCTGCCGCAGTTTTTCCCTTTCCCGCCTGGGGAGCTTGGGTTCCGGTATCATGGGACCTCCATCTGACCACCCGCACGAATTATTATTCACAAAATGAATTATTCGTCAAATTATAGAATTGCATTATACATTGTCAAGCAAATTCCCGGAAAATTCTCCTCAGAGCAATTTCTCTGTGAAATTGAATCAGTGAAATGCCTAACCATTTGATTTTTTTTACAGAAATGTAGGGCGGGCACTGCCTGCCGCTCTCTGGTGCCGGCCGCGAAACCAAGCAGAGCTGGGCGGGCAAGCCGGTTCCCCAGCAGGAGCTTTGGAACCAGAATACATGTGGAGCAGGCGCCCTCGCCTGCTCTTTTAAAGAACCGCCGGGGGCGGCGGTTCCACATAAAAACTTTTCATACCGAGTTGCACTCAAAACGCTATTTTTTGTAACCGCAGACTTTGCCGTGAAAAACCACCCGTAGGGGCGGGGTTACCCTGCCCCTACAAAGAGGTTCTCATTGCCGGGGGTGGCCAATTGTGGCCATGAAGGTTTAGCCTGCGCCTATTGGGGTCGGAAAGCAAATATCGCCGTTTGACTGCAACTTGGCATCAGGACAAGGGTATAAAATTCAAGGGCAAGGGGAAAGACGGCGATGCGGAATCGGGGCCAAAGGCTGGGGAGGCGATGGCGCGGCGGGGCGCGGCCTCGGGAGGGACAAGGGCACAAGGCCGTGGCACTTGGGCCCCTGGGTCATATCACCACGGAAGAACCTGGATTATTTCACTCCCAGTTTCTGCTTTATTTGGGACACCCACCAGCTGGTGCGGAAGGCCTGGTTTTTCAGGTCGGCCATTTCACTTCTGAGTTCGTTCACTTGTACTCTGAGCCGCTTATTGTCCACCTCCAGGTCCGCCAGCCGCTTTTCCAGGTCCGGGAGGTGCGCCTGCGGGGCCGGACCTCCACGCTCCCGGACGGCCATGGGGCCTGAGACCACGGCTTCCAGATGATTTTCCGAGACCACCAGGTCCAGGGGATTTTCTCCAATGGTGCGGTGTTTGGCCATGTGCAGCTCCCCTTAGCTCTGAAAGGTTAAGTAATTGAAAAACTCCCTCAATGTCCCCCCTTTCCTAAAGGGGGGTTAGGGGGGATCTGTAAGTATATCCTGATGGTTAGCTAAACAATGAACGAAGCAGGGTTAGGCCTGTCCTTCCTGGGCGATGATTTCCCGGGCCAGGGCGCGATAGTCCGCCGCGCCGCTGCTTTTGGGGTCATACTGAATGATGGGCCGGGAAAAAGACGGGCATTCCGCCAGACGGACGTTTTCCCGGATGACCGTCTCATAGACCAGTTTTCCGGAGCGTTCCCGGAGCTGCTCCACCACCTCCCGGGAATGGCGGGTGCGGCTGTCCACCCGGCAGGCCAGGATGCCCGACACCCGCAGGTCGGCGTTGAGGCGCTCCTGGACGATCTCCACCGTATGCAGCAGTTGGGCCAGGCCCGCCATGGCCATGACGTGGGCCTCCACCGGCACCAGAAGCTCCCGCACCGCGGCCAGGGCATTGACGGTGAGCATCCCCAGGGAGGGCCCGCAGTCGATGAGCAGATAATCCCAGCGGTCCCCCGGCAGGCCGGCGATCCGGCGGCGCAGGATGTGTTCCGCGCCCACCTCCCCGGCCAGGATGCGCTCCACCCCCACCAGCCAGGGGGAGGAGGGGGCCAGGTCAACCCCGGGAGAGCCGGTCTCCTCCACGATGTCGGCGAGATTGCCGTCGCCCGCGAAGATCTCGTAGAGCCCCTTGCCGGGGTTTTTCAGGCCGAGCCAGGAGGTGGCCGATTGTTGGGGGTCCAGGTCGATGACCAGCACCCGGCGCCCCTGCTCGCCCAGGGTGGCCGCCAGATTGACGCAGGTGGTGGTCTTGCCGCTGCCCCCCTTCTGATTGCCGATGCCGAAGGTCCGCATGTGCCCCTTTACCTCCCGCTCAGGCTCCGGCAGTTTTATGAGAAGGCTCATTGCCGCCGCCCTTCCCAAGCCGGCCGGTTTCCCATAACTTCTCCACACCTTGGCACAAAGGCGCCGCCAAGTCAATGACCATGATATGGGGGCAGACGTGTGGGCCCCAGGAAGCCAACGCCGCCCCAGGGACCCAGGACTTTCGCAACCGCCCCCCACAAGATTTATTGCTAACTGCTGACTGCTGACTGCTGACCGCTGACTGCTGTCTGCTGTCTGCTGTCTGCTGAAATCTGCCCCGGCTTGATTGACTTCCCCGGCGCCTTACGGTAATCTTTGACCATAGTATTCTAAAATCAACAGGTTAGTCATGGTGACACTCCTAGCCAACCGACCCCGGGTCGCCTCCGGGGTGACCCGCCTGGATATCCTCCTGGGGGGGCTGTTCATCGGCGACAACGTGCTCTGGCACGACGACACCGGCAGCCTGGCCGCGGTTTTCTGCTTGAATTTCATCCAGATTTCCCAGGCCTTAAAAAAACCCTTCATCTATGTGAGCTTCGACCGTTCCCCCAAAAATCTCCTGGACAAGCTCGGTCCCCTGGCGGATTACCCCCAGATGACCATTCTGGACTGCTTCACCCACGGCAAAGGGGCCGGGTCCAAGGTCTTCCTGAAATTCTATGAGAACGGCGCCGGCGGGTTCCCCTGCGCCATTACCCTCCTGGACAACCCCCGGGACCATGGCCGGTTCATGGAAGCCCTCTATGACCTGCACGCCACGTTCGAGGGCGACGTGCGCTTTGTCTTTGAGAGCCTTACCGGCATGCAGGAACTCTGGGGCAGCGAAGACCGGGTGCTGAATTTTTACACCCATTCCTGCCCCCGCCTCTATGAGCTCAATACCGTGGCCTACTGGATCATTGAGAAAAATGCCCATTCGCCCCGCTTCCGGGCCCAGATCAATCAGATCGCCCAGGTGGCCATCGAGCTCGCCATTAAGAGGGGCACCACCTCCCTCACCATCCTCAAGGCCGAAAACCGCCAGACCGACTCTCATCATCAGCCCCATAAATACTGGGTAAAAGACCTCACCGTCAGCTTTGACTCCAAGGAAAATATCCCCGGGCGGATCAACCTGGGCCTGCGCCTGAAATATTTCCGCTCCAAAAGAGGCCTTTCCCAGGCGGAACTGGCCAAGCTGGTGGGGGTCACCCCCAGCACCATCTCCCAGGTGGAAAGCAACCTGATTTATCCATCCTTGCCGGCCCTGATGAAATTGGCGGAGGTCCTGGGGGTGGACGTCACCTCCTTTTTCCAGGATCGGGAAGGCGGCCCCCGGCGGGTCATCTTCACCGCGGCGGAGGCCACCGAAGTAAAGCTGCCCGGTTTCGCCGAGGAGGCGGTGTCGGCCAAGCTCCTGGCCCCGGTGGACGCGGAATTGAAAGCCGAGCCCTACCTGGTGGAGATCCCCCCCCGGAAGTCCCTGTCCTCCCATTTTTTTGTGCACAAGGGCGAGGAGCTCGGGTATCTGCTGTCGGGGAGATTGCAGGTGCGGGTGGGCAAGGCGGTTTACAGCCTGCGCCCGGGGGACCTGATTTACCTGACCGCGGACCTGCCGGCGGAGTGGAAAAACCCCAGTCCCGCCACCGCCCGCCTGCTCTGGATCAAAGTGAGGTAGCCTGGGGGGGCCGCTTTTTTTCGGGGTTGACATTAAGTACAACTAAATATACAAAATAAAACTTAAGGGATTATTCTTTGGGCCTGAGCCCTGAAAAACCTGTGAGGTTTCCATGAAAGACGTTCATGTGCTGGAGTTCGGTTGTGAGGCGCCCTTAAGGTTTTATGAGCATTGCTCCGCCTGCCCGCGGTTCGGGGACGATTGTCCGGATTTGCAACTGGGGCTGGAAATCCTGCGAGGCAAAAAAAAGCTGGTCTTCGAGCAGGTCGCCCCGCCGGATGGAGTCCACGCCGGCTCCTTCCAATGCCTGGCGCCCCTGTATTACTTTGAGAAAAGCCGCCTCAATTGCGCCCATCAGGGGCGCTGCCGGGAAGAAGGCCTGCTGTTGGCCCTGCTCACCGGCAAAAGAAAGATGGACTACAGCCATCAAACGGTGATACCGTTGCCTTCCCGGATCCCCGCCAGGGCCGGCGCCAAGGAAAAGCAGGCCTTGTAAGCCCATGCCCTGATGGTCCGCCGGTCGCTTTTGAACCAGCCCAAGCGGAGTCCTCCGGGACTCTGCTTTTTTTTTCAGGATGGGCAGGCTGGTTTTTTGCAACTCATTTTCAAGATCCCCTGATTTTCAAACGGGTCATTCTGAGCGGAGCAAGAATCTCGTCCTTTTTTTTTACAAAAAGACCCCTCGCCTGCGGCTCAGGGTGACAGATCGAGGGAGTCCGGTGGCACAGTTGTCCTCAGCTGTGCATCCCTCGACGTCTTTTGCTTATCACCGGTTATAAATGGTGGGGCGGGCGCCCCCATCAAAACTGGCGGTTGCAGGGGCAGGGCTACTTTCGTATAATGGCGGCCACAGGCCATCAGATTTAACACTTGGCCGAGCGGGGCAACCTCGTGGATATTGAACAAATCAAGACGGTTGCTCATGAGCATGCGGCTCACCCGCAAAGCATGAAAAATGTAGCGCCGGCGCCCTACCCTTCGCACGAACCGCCGAGGCGGCGGTTCCACACAAGAACTTTTTCCAGTCTCGTTCCCAAGTTTTGCTTGGGAACAGAGAATAATGTGTCCAAGCCGAGCTTGGACTCCACATGTCGTTCCCAGGTACAACCTGGGAACGAGGATCCAAACAAACACTTTTCAGGACAGGGCGGACAGCGCCCGCCGCTAGAACCTTGGACTTTGGACCCTTGACATTGGACTTTTCAAGACAGTTGTGAGGGAACAGCGGCCACCATATTCACCGGCTCAACCAAAACCCCGGTGGCCTGAACCCATCCTTCCAGAACCACCGGATTTGACCCATAAGCCTGGGTGGCGGAACGGGTAGACGCAAGGGACTTAAAATCCCTCGGGGGTTACCCCCGTGCCGGTTCGAGTCCGGCCCCAGGCACCAATGATTTCAGTAAGTTATAAAATCAGAGGTCTCCCACCAAAAGTCAATTTGATAAAAGTTTCCCATACCAAGCTACTGGGAATTGCATTCATCCGTTGGTTTAAATCCGAATGGACCTGGCCGACTTTAAGGAGGATTATCGGCAACGCCCATACATCGATAGCCGGGGATGTCTTTATTCAGGGAAAGTTGGATGGTCTGGACCTGAAGGGAGGTTATAAAGATTGGACCTGGGAATACTCATTGTCGCGGGTGTCATCCTCCTTCTGGCTGCTCCCTTCTTAAAGGGTCTGATGCGCGGGCTGCGCACCACGAATGGAGTCAAGAAAACACTTCCGCCGGAACCGCTGGTGGAAGTTAAATTAGTTGGCCTCTCCGATCCTGCCCCTCTCCCTGATATCGAACTGTCCCGCGACTTTCTCACTATTCGCTCCTTAGACTTCTTCGGGCAAGGAGCCCGCTCTCCCAACGACAAATACATGGTTGGTAGCCAGGACTCGGATTACCGGTGTGGGGCCAGTGGGGGCCACCGCAGTAAAGGGTATGGCCGGGTAGTATTGCTGGAAGATTATCGTATGGTTTGGCAAAAAGATTTCGAACGCCCCAATGACGCGGTGGTGGCTGATAACGGCACTGTGGCCGTTAATGAGTGGCTTTTCGGCGATGGCTTGAAGGGCACCTTTTATATTATTAATCGGAATGGGACCCAATTCGGGCACCATACCAGGGCCAATCTAAATAAATGCGGTCTTTCCCCAGACGGCGCTCTTGCCTGGTGCACCACCTTAAGTAATCCTGCCTATGAACCGGATGACTGCATGACCTTTGTTCTCTCCACTTCCCCCGCAAAACTGCTGTTTAAAGTGGAAGGCAAACTAAACCCGGACGAGATTTCCCTAATCGACAATGAGATTCATCTACAGAAAAAAGGGATCACCGAGCGGTATAATTTCGCTGGTGTCCTCTTGAACCCGAAGGAAGTGGAAGAGGCCTGGCAGCATAATACTCTGGAACATGGCTCTCCCTTCGAACTTCTTGATTTGGCGTACGGACTTTTTTATGGCAAGGAAAAGGAGAAGATAGCCGAGGGTGAAGCCCAGGAAATAAAGGACATTGTCGATAAGATTTTGAAAATGGCCGGAGTGCATGAGTATGAGCAGGCACGAGCATATCGACTACTGGGGGAGTTGGCCGAGGCTCAAGGCAATCTTCAAGGAGCGATTGACCATTACCGCACGGCCCTCAGCTATAAACCTAAAGTGGGCGTCCTCCGGGCTTTATCCCGACTTGAAAAGCGGCTGGGGAAAAAATAATCAGGGGAAATCATTATACCATTTTGGGCTTAGGTTCTGTTTTGCCCATGGCTCCCCAGTAACTTTCCATCCCCTCTCTTCACATCCCCTAAATCATTCAAAGCATTCACCGAATCCCGCAGGTGGCCGGGGGCCAGGTGGGCGTAGCGCATGGTGAGCTTTAAGTCGCAGTGGCCCAGGAGTTCCTGGACCGCCCGGAGGCCGACCCCCCTCATTACCAGGTGGGAGGCGAAGGTATGCCGCAGATCATGGAAGCGGAAGTCGAAGATCCCGGCTTTGCGGCAAGCGGATTTGAAGGAAGCCCGAATGTCGTTGAACCTCTTCCCGTCCTTGTTGCAAAAAACGTAGGGAGATTTGAGCTGGTGCCGGCGCCGCACCTCCTTGAGAACCTGCTCCTGGCGTTCACTGATGGGAATCTGGCGGGGCTTGTTACCCTTCTTGGTATCCTTCAAATAAATCATTCCGTTGACGATCTGTTCCCACCTCAAGCTGAGCAATTCTCCGGCCCGCATCCCGGTCAGCAGGGCGGTCTCCACGATGGGCCGCAGGTGAGGAAGGCAGTATGATAATAGGGTCTCAATCTCCTCTTCGGTGTGAAACCGCAGCCGATCAATATTCTCCTTGAATATCAAGCTGTTGCCCCGCTTGAAAGGGGAAACCTCCAGCACCCCCATTTCACGGCCTTATTGAGCATGTGTTTAAGCACTGCCATCTCCCGATTTACTCTGGCGTCCGACCGATGGTTGCCGGTCCTGACCACGCCCAATTTCCTGTTGTTCCGGTAAGTCTCCAGGTCCAGGTAAGAAATTTGGGAAAGCTGCCGATCACCAAGAGAAGCACGAAGAGTAGGAATAATCTTACATTTGAAGGATTCAAAGGATTTTTGAAACCGGCAACTTTCCAGGTACTTGTCGGCCAGTTCATCGAAGGTTACCAGGGCTTCCTTTTTCTTCTCGAAGATGCCTTCGTATTTTTCCTCTTTGATGGAGGTGACCACCTTGGCCAGGTACGCTTCGGCCTCGGCCTTCTTCTTGAAGCGCTTCTTGATCCGGCGCCCTTGGGGGTCGTAGTAGTCCACTTTCCAGGAAGTTCCTTCTTGCGTGGTGACCTTGCGGACGGTGGCCATGGCTCTACCCTTGTGAAGCAGCTTCCCGCAGGAAGAGGAGTTTTTTTCGGACCGGGTGTTTCCGTTCCTTGAGCCAGTCGTTGATCCCCTCCGGATCAAACCGTACCAGCCCCCCAAGCTTGACAAAGGGGATGTCCCCCCTCCTGACCCAGGAATAGATGGTGGGCTTGGGGACCCCCAGGTAATCGGATAACTCCGCCGGTCTCAAGAGCTTGGGCAGGGTCGAAGTTCTGTTTTCCATTTTTGGTCCATCCTTATTCCAGAAATCTTTCCCCACCCGAATCTGGATGGAGGACACCCCCCTGCTGGGGCATACTTCTCAGGCTGGAAAGGGTGACACCCTTATGCGGCATAATAGTCAAGCATAAATCACCGCATGTGTGTCTTTTTAGAAAGTTCTTGCGGGGGGACTGGAGAATTTTAGCGAACTATAATTCCCAGGAAGAGAATTTCACTTTTGGGCCTAAAACTGCAATTTCAGCAGATCGCCTAAAAAACGGTAAAGAGGGGTAATTGGCCCGCCTCGTACTGGGCAGGCAATCATCCAGGAAGGGCCTAAGGTTAATGGCTTTTTCGCTTCTTCATCTGAATTTTAGGTTCCTGATAGTCTTCATCGTCTTCCGAAGCGGACCGAAGCACCAGGCCGTTGCCCGCGTCAACCTTAACCTCCAGGCCGTTACTTAAAAGCACGCTGTAGACCAGGCAGCCATTCTCGTTTTCCAATGCCAAGGCTCTGACCATGGACCCAGGATAAGCTGCCAGGGCGGCGGCCATGGCTTTATCGGCTGGAATCCTGGCCAGGGAGGTTAGATCAACCGGCTCCGGATCGGGAACTTTGATGCTGCCGGCAGGGGCGGAAAGCTGGGGGATAGCCGGCCCCGCGGGGGAAGGGGGTGACATTCCCGCGAAGCCAGCTCCCACATCAAGCAAAACAGCCAACCCGGCTATCGCCAGCATCCCCAGACCTGGCATTCTAAAAATTCCTCTCATGGTTCGTTTCTTAAAAAAGCCAAATGGAATTTAGTCTTCAGCTATCCTTAGACACCCTGGCTTTATTTCCCGAACATGGTAGCATCCTTAGAGGCTTTCCAGTCCGGAAGGATGGAGCCGTCCTGGCCATGAACCCCCATCTCGGCGACGATGGCCCCTTTATAAAGTAGTGGGACCTTCCATTCCCCCTGTTTGCCCAACCAGGCGGCGCCCACCTGCAAGTCCTTGACCACGCTTTCCACTGCCTTGGTCCCCTGTTCTGGGGTGACCGACAGCTTTTGGACAAAAGGATTTTGACCCTTGGTGAGAATTTCCCCGGTGGCGGGGTTCAGCCGCACCTTGGCGACAATTTTTCCCTCCCATGCTAGCGGGACTTCAAGTTTGATATCCCCCTGTTTGCCCTGCTTGGTAAAGGGCTTGCCCACCGCCAGTTTGGGTTGGGCCGCACTCACGGTGGCTTTGGCTTGCTCGGCAGTGATGACGGGGGGAATTTGCGGCCCCCCGCCTTTTTTGTCTTTTTTGGCCAAGGCGGGCCCGGTGCACAGCAAGGCCAGAGCCAAAACCCCGATCCCGACTCGTAACGCAGTTTTCATGAGATTTTCTCCTTATGGTTAAGGTTCGTTGACCTTGATAATAGCAACAGAAGATTACCGCAATCTTTCGGCAACATTACAAATCGGCAAGGTTGCGGCCAAGAGGCAAGGGAGACGTTTGGTGAAGAGAGACTAGGCGGGTAAAAAGACGGTAAAGAGAGAACCTCGTCCCACCTCACTGGCCACTTCCACCCGGCCGCGGTGGGCCTGGATGATGGCCCGCACCAGGCTCAGCCCCAGACCCAGGCCGCGCTGAGCCCGGCTTTTGTCGCCGCGATACAGCCGGTCCCAGATTTTGGGAAGTTCCTCCGGGGCAATCCCCACTCCGGTGTCCCTGACGACCACGATCTTCTCATTCCCTTGGGCGGACGCAGTCACTTCTATCCTGCCCCCGACCGGAGTGTATTTGACGGCGTTGTCCATCAGGTTGGCCAGCGCCTGCCGCAGTCGGGCGGCATCGGCGGTGACCACGAGTTCCGGAGGATAGCTGGCGGCAACGGTGATCTGCTTTTCTTCCGCCACGTAATGGTAGAGTTCTATGACTTCGGCGAGTAAAGCGGCGAGATTCACCTCTTCGAGCTTCAGGCTCATCGTGCCGGTTTCCGCTTCGGCAATGTCCATGAGCATGGTTAAGAGGGTGGAAATGCGTGCGGCTTCCTCCAGGCAATCAGCCAGGGCCTCCTGACAGGCGCCGGGCTGATCCGGCGCTTGTAAGGCTGTCTCCGCGACGCCGCGGATCCGGGTTAATGGGGTGCGCAGGTCGTGGGCCACATTATCCAGGGTCTCCCGCATGCCGTTCATCAAAGCCTCGATGCGGTCCAGCATCTGGTTGAACAGCCGGGCCAACTCGTCCAATTCATCGCCTGTAGCCTTTATGGGGGCCCGGGCCTCCATTTTGCCCGTGGTCGTGATGGTGCGCACCGTGTGAATGAGATGACGGATGGGCCGCAAGGCCCGCCCGGCCAGAAATTGGCCTCCCAGCAGGCCCAACAGGATAATGGGGATCGCCACTCCCAGAGCCACCCGGCGAAAATTCTCCAAAACTTCCTCTCGATCCCCGGTGTTCTTCCCCACCTGCAGGATAAAGGCGTCAGGAAGCCTAACGGTGGCAACCTCCAGGATATCCTCCTTGTTGGGCGCCTTAAGTCGAGACCAATCCTGCCACGTATCCTGGTCTTCCAGGCGGCTCAAGTTAAAATCAGCCCATTGGTCCGGTAAGTGCAAAAAGAGCGTCTGGTTTTTGGGGCCAGCCAGCCGCACGAAAAAGATATTGGGTTTGCCAGCGGATCTCTCAAACTTTATGGCGTTTCTCAGGGCGATGAGCTTGCCGGCCTTATATTGAGCCTGATATTCCTGCAACGCCGCCAGAATGTTCTGGCGGTCTTGTTGCCTCAAAGACGAGGACAGCAAAAAATAAGCCAGAAGGAGAACGGCCAGGGACCCCAGGCAAAAGACGGCCGAGAACCAGAGAGTGAGACGGAGACTGGTTTTCTGCCGGAGGCGGCTAAGGAAGTTTAAGGACATACCCTACCCCCCGGATAGTGTGGATCAGTTTAGGCTCAAAATCCCGGTCCACTTTGTTCCGCAAACGACAGACCAACACGTCTACCACATTGGTCTGGGGGTCAAAGTCCAGTTCCCAGACATGCTCCAGGATCATGGTTTTGGAGACAACCCTGCCAGGCTGGCGCAAGAGATACTCCAGCAGGGCAAACTCTCGGGGTTGCAGCAAAATCTCCGTATTCCCCCGCATCACCTTTCGGGTAAACAGATCGAGTGACAGGCCACCAACTGCCAGGCGGGTTGCTTGGGCAGTACCACCGGCCCTCCGGATCAGCGCCTGAATTCTGGCCAACAATTCAGAGAAAGAAAAGGGCTTAATGAGGTAGTCGTCGCTGCCGGTTTGCAACCCTTTGATCCTGTCATCTACGGTCCGCTTGGCGCTCAGGATGATCACAGGGATCTTGACCTGCTGGCGACGCACCTCCTGAATCAGGCTCAGGCCGTCCAGCTTGGGCAACATGAGGTCAATGACAGCCGCATCATAGGGTTCGGTTAAGGCCAAGTGTAAGCCTTCTTGACCGTCGGCGGCATGGTCCACCGCATACCCTGCCTGTTGCAGCCCCTTGGTGATAAATGAGGCTATCTTTTGGTCATCTTCTACCACTAAGATGCGCATGGCCCCGATTATCTCTCTTTTGTTATTTATGCGATAGGGAAATCCCAGAAGCGATCTTGGGGGGTTGGATCTCTAAGTAGGTGAGAAGTTAGACCAAACCATTCTTTTTGCCATTGATCCCCGCAGACCCATCGTATAAAGGTTCCCGCACCCAACTGGTCCAGGACCAGATCACCCGGCCGATGACGATGTTCGGCATCCTGGCCTTTTCAACGGCAATGGGAGGATACTCGGCGTTGTCCGATACCAGCACCCAGTGGCCGTCGGTTTGGGAAACCCGTTTGATGGCGCACCCCCCTTCTTCATTCAATCTTACCGCGTAAATGGCTTTTCGTGAAACATTCGTTTCCGTGGGGTCGATGATGACGATGGAGCCCCGGCGGATGGTGGGCTCCATGGAATCGGCGTCCGGACGCAAGCGCACCGCTCTGAGGTTGTGGTATTCCCGGGAGCCGATCTCCGGTTTATAGACCCAGACCAGATCATCCACGCAATCCCCGGGGATGGCTCCGGCATGACCGGCGGCAATGCGGCCCTCCACCAGGGGGACGGCCAGATAATATGCCGGCTCCATGCCCTCGGGGATCTCAGGTAAGGTTCCCGCCAAAGCGATAATTGGTTGGACGGGTCGAAAGGCCGGGGGCTCCTCCCCGGTCAGGAGCCAGTCGATGGATTTCCCGAAAATCTCCTTGATCACCATGAGGCTGTCCACCGACGGCCGGGATTCCCCGGACTTCCAGCGGGTGATGGCCCGTTGGACTCCCACCATGTGATTAAACTCTTGCTGGTCCTTGATGCCCTTCTCCTCCATCAGTTTTTGCACCTGCTGAAGGAATATTTCTTTTGAAAACATCTTCTTAGCCATGATTTCCATCCTTGGCTAATTTTATCACTTGATAATAGCCGTATGCGTTTATTATCTTCCTTTTGAGGTAATTACCATATGCGGAAATGATAATCCAGGAAAATATGAAGAATTTTGAACAGGCCTGAAAAATTAAACGACTCTTAGCGGAAATGGGCGAAAACAGCTCTTCTCTGGCCCGCAAACTCGACCGGCCCTGCGGCTCGGTAGCCAACAACATATACGGATACAGGGCAAATGCCCCACTGCAAAAGGAAATAGCCTCCTTCCTGGGTTGCCCGGTGTCCGAACTGTTTGATTAAACATTGCCGGCAGGGGAAGAGAGGCCATGGCCGAGGGCCGCATGCTTAAAAGAAAATCAGCCTGGAGGGGCGATGGGCTGATTTGCCAAACGATACGCACCGCCTGCTGTTTACCGTGGGCCTCGCCCACCTGGTGGTGGACGGCAGAGGCGGACCAAATCCTCTCGGCCCTGGGACCCCCGGCCCCGGGGTTTGAAGAGGTCAACGCCACCCAGTGGTGTGGATGAGGAGGTTAGGCAACGGCCTTGCCGGGGCGACGGCGTCCTGGCCGGGCTGGCCTCTTGATTTCCTTCTGTTTTCCAGATTCCTTCAGAAAGCGTCTTGACAATACACCATAAAGGTGTAACATGATGGGTGTAAATCATGATAGAGAAGCGCCAACCTACCTACGACCTGAAGGCATTTAAGGCTGCGTTTAAAAGCGTGGAGAAGCTGGCCGTTACCGGCACCGCGTTAAGAAGCGCCGCTGCTCTGGGGTTTGGGCGCGCTGAGATCGTCGACACGATCCAGACCATGCAACGGGAGCATTTTTATAAATCTATGACAAGCTATGCTGACCATCGGCTGTGGCAGGATTTCTATCACGTCCCCTCGGCGGTGGGACTCCTTTACATCAAGTTTACCGCCGATGTTTTAACGGAGTTTTTGTTGCTCTCGTTCAAGGAGAAAGAAGATGACCACTAATCCCCTATGTCCGAAAACGGGTGCGCCGATGCACCGCGGTGTCCGCCCCATGACCTTGACTTATAAGGAAAAGTCGGTCACTTTCGATATGTCCGGCTGGTATTGCGACGATTGCGAGGAGAGCATTCATAACGGCAAGGACATGAAGGTATCCGACCGCAGGTTGAATCGGCTTAAGGCAAAGAGCGAGGGTCTGCTTGGGCCGGAGGAGATTAGGCGCATCCGCAAAAAACTGCGCCTTTCCCAGGAGACTGCCGGCCTGCTGATCGGCGGTGGCCCCCGCGCCTTCCAGAAATACGAAAGCGGGGACCTGCTGCCGAGCCGAGCGGTCAGCAGCGCCTTGGTTTTACTCGATCATGACCCCCATGCCTTGGGGATTTTAAAGAAGCGGCATGAAGCGCACCAGCCCCCTGTTCCGTCTGAAGCCGTCGAGCACCCTTGATGCCTGAAAGGTTTCCAGTGGAGGTGCAACACAGATTCTAAGTTAGCACTTTATAAGTAAAACCTCACTCTTTCACCCAGCCCAGGACGTGGCTTCCTGGTTTGGGATGAGGGAGCGATGATCCCACAAAAAAGGCCGGCATTTGCCGGCCTTTATTTTTTCCCAAGGAGGCAACGACATGAAAAAGCAGACGAAAGCGGCAAAGGGCAACGGTTCCGGCAATGACTTCGAAGAGATGGTGGCCATTCAGTTGAACGTCAAGTTCTGGCCGGGTCAGGCGAAGCTCAAACCCGCAGATTTAGGGCTCGATCCCCAGGACGTTCCGGAAATCTTCTACCTGGGCAACAAGAAACTCTACCCCCAGGAGATCCGTCAGCAGTTCGGGCAGTTGTCCAACAAGGCCCGGAACTTCCTGAACGACCACAGCTACCCCTTTATCATGGACTATGTCCGGGCCATCCCCAAGCGGAACCTGGCCCGGATGGTGGATCGGCTGGAAGAACTGAGGGCCGAGTTTCTGGCCAAGGCCCAGGAGTTCCTGGCCGACTACGATGCCACCGGCTCAGTCTGGCGGACGGCCGCCTGCCGGGCCTGGAGAGGCTGGAAGCCATAAGCGGCATCCTGGTCCCCTCCAGGGCAATGAAGGAAATCAAACGGTTTGCGGAACATAATGCCCAAAACGGCAAGGTCAATCTCGGCCTCATGTGGCCCCAGGAGGAACAGGGAAGCCTCTTTGAAGAAACGAAAGAAGAGGAGAAGGTGGATAAAGGCCCTCCCCGGTTCCTGTGCCTCAAGGCCGGCGACAAGGAGTTGTCGGTGCGGCTCATGGAACAGAGATTCCCCGAGTACCGGCGCATCGTCCCGGAAGCCTGGGAAATCCGCTTTGACTTTTCCCGTCAGGCCGTGGTGGAGGCCCTGCGGCGGATCTCGTCTCTGTCCACGGAGCGCTTCAGAGGGGTGGTGCTCACCCTGGGTGACAAGGAGATGGAGATCACCTTCGACAGCCCCGAGGTGGGCCGCGGCCGGGAGGTGGTGAAAATCCTGGAGAAGGACGCGGACGTGCCGGAACCCTTGAAGCTGGGCTTCAACGCCCGCTATCTCCTGGAGCCCCTGGCGGTCATGAAGGGGGAGCGGGTGGTCCTGGAATTCATTGAACCCGGCCGGCCGGTGAGGCTCATGGACCCCACCGACCCCCTCGCTTCCTGGCTGGTGATGCCCATGGACACGTAGGGCAGCCCCGAACTACCGCAATCCTTTGGGGGAGACGGCCCGGCCGGTCTCCCCCTTCGTTTTTAAGGGGGAACCATGCACGAACATTGGCTCTGGCCCTTCAAGGGCGGAACCTGGAAAGAACGGCTGGTGGGCCTGATTGATGTGGTGGAGATCGCGCTCCTGGCCGCCCTGCTTTACTGGCTGGCCTGGGCCCTGGCCTCGTATTTCTGAGGAGCGGCTCTATGACACCCGAAACTATCTTTTTTCTGGCCGGCCTGGCCATCGGCTGGCTGGGGTGCGGCCTGCTGGTGAAATGTAAGACCCTGCGGGCCAGGCGGAAATCTCAATGGCGATTAAAGAATTGACCTTAAGAAAAAACAAACCCAAAGGAGGAGCTTTATGGCTGTCAAAGGGTTAACGCCGCAGTTGGCGGAGCGTGGAAAATTGAAAATTGGGGAAAAGGGAGAGATGAAGACCTCTCAGGGCGGCAAACAGTTCGCCCAGCCCCGCAAGCTGGACCACTTCCTCATCACCACCCTGCAACGGGACGCGGCCGGGCGGCTCCTGCCGGACGCGGCCCTCATGGCCCGGCTCAAGCCGGAGGGTGGCAAGATCACCGAGGTCCCGGTGCGTCTGCTCTTTGATGATATCGACCTCAATTTCCAGACCCGCTACGCCTGCTACCGGGGGAACCGCTGCTGGTGCTCCGGAGACGGCGAGGCGGGCCAGCGGTTCACCGGGGAGAACGGGAGGTACCAGGAGGTCGTTTGCCCCTGCGAGCGCCAGGACCCCTTTTACACCGGGCAGGACCGGTGCAAAATCCTGGGCACCCTCCAAGTGCTCATCGAGGGCACCGACAGGATCGGCGGCGTCTGGAAATTTCGGACGACCAGTTGGAACACGGTTAACGCCATCCTCTCTTCCCTGGCCCTGGTCAAGACCATCACCGGCGGCCCCCTGGCGGGCATCCCCCGGCATCTGGTACTTTCCCCCAAGACGGTCACCGTGCCCACCAATGGCCAAAACATGGTGGTCTTTGTGGTGAGTTTGGAATACCGGGGCCCGGAGCAGGAACTGGCGGAGTTGGGCTACAACATCGCCCGCCGCCGCCTGGAGCAACAGGTCCGCATGGAACAGGTCGAGGCCGAGGCCCGGCGGATGCTCCTCCCGCCCCACGCCGAACCGCCTGAGGAACAGGCCGAGACCGGCGCGGAGTTTTACCCCGAGGGCGCAGCCGATCCCGCCACCAACGAGGGAGCGGGCGCGACCAAAAATGTCGCGCCGGCTGACGGCGAGGGCTCATCCCTAGAGGAAAACAGGCCACACCCGGACCTCAACGGCAACCAGGTGACCATGGAAAGCCCTGGGATCACCTTCCCGGACCTCATGCAGATGGTGCACCAGAAGGGCGTTAACCTCATAACGCCTCTGGCCATCCGGTCCCACAAATCCGCCAATGTCCTGGGAGTGGTGGAAAAGGCCTATCTTGACGCCGGCAAGCCCGTCCTGGAGATCGCCTTCCCGGCCAACCTCAAGGAAGTGTCCGACGGCCTTACCCAGGAAATGGTGGTTAAGTCCTTCGGGGAGGCCGGCATCGAGGTGAGGGCGGTGGAGCCGGCCCAAGGGCGTCAGGACATCAAAGTCACCGAACTCCCCGACCAGGGCAACGGTTTTCTCCGGATGGAGATCGGGCCTGACGGGGAGGAGCCGCCCGAACCCCCCAAGGACAAAAGAAAGAAATCCAAACCCGCCCAGACCCCGGGCGATGGGCCGGCCAGCCTGTTTTAGCCCCCTACCTAAACCCCTTACCCGCCCCGACCGAAATCGGCCCGCCATGAAGCTCTCAGGAGGGCGATTTCGGGGCTTTTTCTCGCCTATTTATAAAAACCCCGGCAGAAGTCAGGAGGAAGCCATGAAAAACCCGCAATACTCGTTTTCCCGCCTGGACCGCTATGAGAAATGCCCCTGGGCTTACAAAATCTCTTACCTGGACAAAATCCCCCGGGCCTGGAACGAGGCCCGGGAGGTCGGCACCCGGCTTCACGGCCTGGTGGCCGACTACTTGAACCGGCTGATTGGCCTGGGCCAGTCCACCGACTGGGACTGGGCCCGGGGAGCGACACCACAGGACGGCCTGGCCGACGCCGCGGAGATCTGGGAGCAGTTTTACAACACCTTCACCCTGCCCCCGGCCCTGGACGCCCCCGGGGTGGAGCGGAAGCTGGCCTTTGACCGGAACTGGCAGCCCTGCGAGTTTTTCTCCGAGGCTGCTTACTTCAGAATGGTGGTGGATTTTCACTTTCGGCAGAACAGCCTGGCTGTGATTGTGGACTGGAAAACTAATCGCGTAGTGCCTCCGACCGCGGCCAAGGACCTGCAGTTGCGCACCTACGGCTGGG
Source organism: Desulfobaccales bacterium (assembly GCA_041740935.1). Classification (GTDB taxonomy): domain Bacteria; phylum Desulfobacterota; class Desulfobaccia; order Desulfobaccales; family 0-14-0-80-60-11; genus JBGSLA01. The sequence goes on from JBGSLA010000214.1 coordinate 27,869, forward strand.
GCCTGAAACAGGCCCTCTACCCCGAGGTGGAGGAGGTGCTCCTGCGCCTGCACTTCCTGCGCTACGGCAAAGAGCGGGAGGTGCTGCTCTCCCCCGAGGATCTGGACGGGGTGCGGGATGAGCTGCAGGCCCGTATCGAGGTGATCGAGGCCGACCACACCTTCCCCCCCACCCCCGGTTCCTTCTGCGGCATGTGCGGGGTTACGCCCCACTGCCCGGTGATGTCCCAGGCCCTGGCCCCCATCGAGGTCCTGGCCCCGGCCACCCGGGAGCAGGCCGAAAAGGCCGCTTCCCTGCTCCTGACCCTCCGGCAGATGGAGAAGGAACTGGCCGCCCGACTCAAGGAGTGGGTCAAAGAAAACGGCCCGGTTCAGGTGGGGGACCTCACTTACGGCCCCACACCCGTCACCTCTTACGACCTGGACGCCCAGGTGTTGGTGGAGTTTCTGCTCAGGGAGGGACTGGACCGGGAGGCCGTCTGGCCCCTGCTGGGCGTCACCAAGAGCAGCTTGGAGCGGGGCCTCAGGAAAATCAAACGGCAAGATCTGCTGGACCAAATCCTTTCTGATGCTCCTATCAAAACGACGGAACGTATCGACTTCCACAGGAACCCTTGACAGAGCAGGTGATTCAAGTCATCCGTTAGCCAATCTCACTTCCAGGGGTCAATCCCAAATCACGGAGCACAGCCGGGGTCCATCACGGGCCTCGGCTCAGAAAGTCAAAGCAAACTTTTCAAAGCCCCTACATCGAACGAAGCAAAAGGAATTGGCCGGGCTTCAAAATGAGCCGCCAAGCCCATGATAAACCAGCCCGGAGAAGGGGGGAATATATGAAAAAGGGCAGCGAAAAGACAGCTCAGAATTGACGGACAAACTTTTCATAAACCAAGAAACATTGACATTATTACGCTGAACGTATATCGTATAATTTGGCAAGGTGGCAAATGATCATAAGCTTCCGCGACAAGTGGACACGGGTGTTTTTCGATGGAGAACGGGTTAAGAAATTTCAGGGATTTGAGCGGCAAGCGATGTTGCGGCTTGAACGTCTTCATGCGGCTGACCGACTAATGGCGCTGAACACTCCCGGCAATAGGCTCGAAGGGCTAAAAGGGGATCGTAAAGGGCATTACAGCATCCGCATCAACGATCAATGGCGAATTTGCTTTGAATGGCCGGAAGGCTCACCTGGGCCGATTAATGTGGAAATTTTGGATTATCATTAGGAGGTGACTTAATGACGCGGATTCTAATCCATCCAGGGGAACACCTGGCTGACGAACTGAGGGCGATCGGCATGAGCGCAAATGAGCTGGCGAAAGAACTGAGGGTGCCGACGAACCGGCTAACGGAAATCATACGTGGCAAGCGGGGAATATCAGGTGATACGGCCTTGCGCCTTGGCAAGTGGTTTGGCACGGGGCCAGATATCTGGATGAATCTGCAAAAAAACTATGAACTTCGCTTGGCGGCACAGGAAATAGGCGATGCGCTACAAAAAATTCCGCAGCATCAAGGAAAAGCAAAGACAATCAACGACCTAAGTCCGTAGAGAGCCCATGACAAAAGGCGATGAAGATTTTACTCGAGTTGTTACTGAAGCAAAATCGCTGACATAAGGGTTGAGCTTATGGCTTTTACAACGGTAGTAAATATCGAGAATAACGAAAGGTTGCGTATTCCACAGCGAGCAGGATGGTTGCGCATTAGTACTACTGTGTCATAAAAAGCTTGCAAAATGCTGCAAACTAGGCGTATGCTGGATGCATGGAAAATGCACCCTTAGCCAATATCGAGGCCAGGTTTCGGGCGTATGCGGAAAAGCTGTCCACCGCCTTGGGTCATGCCGACCGGGTGGAGCCTTTTCAGGCGTATTGCACGGGACTGTTGTTGCCGGTGGCGCGAAAAAGTGTCGAACCCATGGCGGCGCAACTTGCTCCGGGCCGAGTGAGCGCCAAACACCAATCCCTGCATCACTTTGTGGCCAAGGCAGCCTGGAGTGATGACGCGGTGATGCGGGCAGTTCGGGATTATGCCCTACCGAAGATGCAGAGTCAGGGGCCGATTCTGGCCTGGATCGTCGATGACACCGGGTTTCCCAAGAAGGGCAAGCATTCTGTAGGCGTGGCGCGACAGTATTGCGGACAATTGGGGAAACAGGACAACTGCCAATGCGCCGTGTCCGTCTCCGTAGCCACCCCCCAGGCCAGCCTGCCGGTGGCCTATCGGCTCTATGTGCCCCAAGAATGGGTCGCAGATCGCCAACGCCGGACCCGGGCGGGAATTCCCGATGAGGTTGGATTCCAAACCAAACCCGAGATCGCCTTGGAGCAACTGCGCGCCTTGACCAGGACGGATACGCCCCAAGGAGTGGTGCTCGCCGATGCGGGCTACGGTAACGACAGTGAATTTCGCCGGGGCGTACGTCGTTTGAACCTCTCCTACGTGCTCGGTATTCAAAAGAGCACCAAGGTGTGGGTCCCAGGTACGGAACCATTACCTCCACCTCAGTATTCGGGCTGTGGGCGGCCGCCGAAGTTGCCGCGCCGCAGTCCGCAGCACACTCCGGTGAGTGTTTTGAAAGCGGCCCAAGATTTACCCAATAACGCCTATCAGACCATCGCCTGGCGGGAAGGCACCAAGAAGATGCTCTCCTCTCGATTTGCCGCGGTGCGGGTCCGCGCAGGGCACCGTTATTATTGGCGCACCGACAGCCCTGCGGAAGAATGGCTGTTGATCGAATGGCCCGAGGGGGAACCCGAACCCACAAAATATTGGCTCTCCAACCTGGGTGCGGCCGTTTCCCTGGAAGAGTTGGTAGCTACAGCCAAGCTGCGGTGGCGCCTTGAACGCGACTACCAGGAACTCAAACAGGAAATCGGCCTGGGCCATTTTGAGGGCAGAGGCTGGCGGGGATTCCACCATCATGCCACCCTGTGTATTGCCGCTTACGGCTTCCTGGTGGCCGAGCGCAGTTCTTTTCCCCCCTCCGGCCCCGACATCCGGCCAAGCTTTAGGTTACCTGAAGTACCCGCAGGTTGGCAGCCGAGGGGATCCTCCCCTGAGGACGGAGCGACATAGTGCATATTCCATCGCCACCATAAAACGGGAACTCATGATCATTTTGTCAAACAACCTGTCCCGGTGTCCTTGCTGTCATCGAGACAATAGCCGGTGAGAATAATTTATGACACAGTAGTATTAGAGTGGTTTCCTGTGTCAGGGAATCGAAAAGATAGCCTTGTTGATTTGCATGGTCTGGAGCCATGCTGACTGGACCATGAATGGAGGGCGGTATGACGACTGCTGAGCTTTTGGTGGCATTGGCGCGGGAATGCCCCAATGGCGTGTCGTTCAATCCGATGGCGGTGCGGCTGTTGCGGCAGAAAGTCCCGGTTGAGGATTGGCAGATCGAAGACCTGAAAGCCACGATGTTCCAATCGGGGTGCGGGCTATGGTTTTCCCGCGAGATGATTTCGGACGTTGAGTCCCGGTTGGCGTTCAAAGGGCAGGCGATGGAATGGCTAAAGGAACACGGTTGCTTTTCGGTCGAACGATTGTTTGAAGACTTTTGCGGTGTTCTTTGCCATATTGGCACGCCGGAAGTTTGCGCTGCCTTTCTGCGGCATTTAGGGTTCACGGTGACGGCCTGGGGAAAGGTGGGGCATTTCTGTTTCCTATCCTCGCCTAATCTGGATGATAGTCTGGCGGCAATCTCAGAAACGATTGCCGGATGGCTTGAAGAAGCGGACGGCACGTTGACCTTTAATGAAATCGAACAGGCGATGCCGCACCTGACCGCCGAGGCGTTGGAGGGCATCCGCGTGCACTTCATGCCGGAAGTCCATGAGGCGAAAGTCGGTGGGGTGCCCTGCTGGCGCAGTACTGAGTCGATTATGCTGCCGGAGGATTTCTCGGAGAAAGTGACAACCGTCGTCGATACGCTGGTTGCGCTGGATGAGAAAGTGTCCGCTGCAAACCTTGAGTTAGCCTTGAATTTGTTCTACCGAATCCGTTTACGCGAGGAATATGCCCTTTTGGATAACGACATCTTCATGCGCGTCTGCGCGAAACACTATCAAGGCGGGCACGATGTCTTTCCAAATACGAAGAAACCCTCCGGAAGAGCAATTCACTTGTCCGTGATGGGCAAGCGTGTGCGTAGTCCGAATACACGCTTCCGTAACCTTGGTGTACCTGTTGGTGCGGAACTCGTTTTCACAAAGGCCCCCCATATCTCTTGTGTTGTGCTGGATGACTTAAATCAAGTGGAATATAACGGAAAGGCATGGTCCATTTCGGCTTTGGCGATTCACTTGTTGGGGGTGTCTTCTGCAAATGGTTTTTGTCATTTTAGCTACGAGGGCGAAATATTGTGGGATCGACGATTGCGGTTGGAGCGGGCGTACAACCAGGACGAATATCAGGCAGCGGAGATGTCGCCGCCCGATAGAGTACAGGAAGTGGAAAACGGAATCATCGGCTTGGAGGGGCGGACGCTGTCGCCATCGACTTGGCGGGGGTTTAGAAGTGCCGGTACTAATCCGCGTGTCGCTGAGTGGGCACGACGCGTGGCGAATGGGGAAAGCGAGGAGAATATTGCACGAGAGAGCGGACTCATGGTTTCGACTGTGAAGAAATACATCGAAAAGCGTCGTCTTTATTTTGATGTTTGTGAGAAGAACGGCATCGCGCCGGAGAGTGGCGCGAATGTATAGCTTCGAATGGGACAAACAGACGGGTGGCTATCGGTTGACAACCCAGACGGGGAAGTTTGTAGCCTCCGAAATCCGCCCAGTCTTCGCAGAGGAACTATCGCTCACGGGGTTAGCGGTGCGGTTGGCGTTTGATCCGGCAGAGCGGCGTCCGCTGCTCTGGGCGAAGCAGAACGTTTATCTATATCGAGGCGAAGAAATCGCGAGGTTTCATAAGACACGTTACGGAAAGCCGCTGGACATCGAATGGAAGGGCATGCTGCGCAGAGACGAAGACTCGCGCGAAGGCAGGAAAATACGAAGAAAAGAGAAGCTGGTTCCAGTTGATGTCGGGGCGCTGGTGGCCAAAAACCATGACATCATGGCCGCACTAGTGGCGGATACGCTCAAGCGCATCAAGGAGATGTACGATGCCTACGCAAGGAGATGCGACGCAGTCTATATAGGCTTCAGCGGCGGCAAAGACTCGGTGGTTCTGCTCGACCTTTGCCACAAGGTCCTGCCGTTGGACGTACCCGTTGTTTTCAGTGATACGGATATGGAACTGCCGGATACCTACCGCGTTTGGGAAGAAATCCAAAGCCGCTACGAAGGCCGCACGTTTTTGAAGGTCTCTGCCAAGGCCCCCGCCTTGGAAAACTGGCACCTTTTCGGCCCGCCATCGCGGGCAGTCCGATGGTGTTGCGCCGTTCACAAGAGCGCCCCCGCGCTGATCGAACTCAAACATCGGCTATGCGTGACATCCGTCAAAGCGGCGGCGTTTCTTGGTGTCCGGAGCGAAGAAAGCTTAAACAGATCCGCCTACGAAGACATTGGTGAAGGCGTAAAAACATCATCCCAGGCTAATCTGATGCCGATTCTGGAGTGGGGTGCGCATGAGTTGTGGTTGTATCTGCTTGAAAACGATTTGATGGTCAATCCTGCCTACCGATGCGGACTATCCCGTGTCGGGTGCGTAATGTGCCCCGAATCTTCCGAAAAGTACGCTTGGTTTGTAGATGCGGTCTATCCGGATGCGATCAAGCCATACGCTGACGTGATCATTGAGACCAGTGCTAAAGAGTTTGCTTCCCAAGAGGAGGCGCGCGAATTTCTGGGAAGCTCAAACTGGCAGGCGCGAAAAAGCGGTGTGGCGTTGAAGAAACACCTTTCACGACCAACTGAAAAATCAGATGGATTGGACGTCGAATGGCGCGGCGAAGGATTGAATACCAAATTGTTTTTGGAATGGTTGAAGACGGTGGGAAAAGTCTTCATGGATGAACCCGTTGATCGTTTCCGACTGGTGTTGAAGAACGGACGGCGTGAAGACATTTTGTTCAAGGTCCGCGATATCGCAAAAGGCGTCGGAAATATCAGGGTTTCATTTGTGGACAATGCGGAACGGAAGCGGCTTTTGCCGGTTATGCGTAAAGTCTTGCAGAAGTCCGTGGCTTGTGTTGGCTGCCAGGCATGTGAAGCGGAGTGCCCAACGGGCGCACTTCGTGCGAGCATTAGCGGGGTGAAAATTGAAGGAGCAAAATGTATCCATTGCCTGCGGTGTCACAGCATCGATTTTGGGTGTTGGAGGTTTAAATCAATGTATGTTGCTGAAGGTTCGCAATCGGGATTAAGAGGAATCAATGCTTATAACAATTTCGGGCTTCGGACGAATTTTGTGTCGGTTTATCTTGCCGAGCGCGATGCGTTCGACCAGACGGCGCAGCTCAACCGTGCCAAGCAAGTTCCGGCTGCGAAAGCGTGGTTCCGTCAAGGTTTGCTGATGGCCGCGAAAACGACGGCGCCCACGAAGTTGCTCGACGTGTTTGAGAAAAGGGGCGTGGAGGATTCATTGGCATGGGACTGCGTTTGGATGGGATTGTGCAACTATGCGCCGGTGGTGAAATGGTTGGTCTGTACATTGAAAATGAATGTGTCCTATACGGATGCCGATCTGTTTGATCTGCTTGGAAATGACATCAAGGATGTTACCAAAAAAGGCGGGATGCAAGCTTTAAAAAATATGCTGGTCTCGACTCCGTTTGGTACGGGAGAGAACAGCATTTGCGAGTTACTGAAAAAGGGGAAGCACACGGTCGGATTAACACGTCGTTCGCGTTCGGTGGATCCTCTGGTAGTTCTTTACGGGCTTTATGTGATGGCGGAAAAGTCTGGACGCGATGCCTTCACGGTGCGACAGATGATGGCGGCGGAATTCGACGGGGAGTTTGTGTCGCCCTTGGCGGCGTTCGGCATCCCGCCGGACGAGTTCAAGAAACAGTGCATGGGACTGGCAGTGGTGCATCCAGACCTCATCGCGTGCAGCTTCACACTGGGGTTGGACGAGGTGCGGGTGTTCCCGGAAACGAAGAGTAAGGACGATGTGGTGGCTCTGATTTTGTAAAAGCATTGAAACACAGATAGTCCGCAGAAGTCGAGTAGCGCGGGGGAGTCTCACCCCCACGCCCTCCCAGATCCGGACGTGAGCCTCTCGGCTCATCCGGCTCCTATCGATCAGCCGCCAGATTGGAGGCCAATTGCCAATGAGAGAACAGTGCCGGCTGTTGGCGTTTGAGGCGCCAGAGCCAATGAGCTGCTCTCCGCTGGTGGCCGCG
>JBGSLA010000215.1:0-4929 GCA_041740935.1 Desulfobaccales bacterium
CGGTTGCCCCTGACCGCGGCCGACATCGACGCCGCGCTGGTCCGGCGCCGCCCCGGGGTGCAGGCCCATGCCACTACCCGCCAGGAACCCGACCGGGTGGAAATCCTTTCCGGGGTCTTCGAAGGGCTCACCACCGGCACGCCCCTCAGCCTGATCATCTTCAACCGGGATGTGCGCAGCCAGGACTACGAGGAGCTTAAAGAGGTGTTCCGCCCCGGCCATGGGGACTTCACCTATCAGGCCAAATACGGCATCAGGGACCACCGGGGGGGCGGGCGCGCCTCGGCCCGGGAGACCGCGGCCCGGGTGGCCGCCGGGGCCGTGGCCCAAAAAGTCCTGGACACCCGAAACATTGCGGTCCTGGCCTATACCCTGGAGTTGGGCGGCGTGAGAATCGCCCGCGTGGAGGAAGCCGCCATCTGGGAAAATCCCTTTGCCTGCCCCGACCCGGAAGCGGTCCCGGCCATGGCCGCTCGGGTGGCGGAAGTCCGGGCCCAAGGCGACTCACTGGGGGGCATCGTGGAAATCCGGGCGAAAAACTGCCCCGCCGGCCTGGGGGAGCCGGTCTTCGACAAGCTGGACGCCGCCCTGGCCCAGGCCCTCATGTCCGTGGGCGCGGTCAAGGGCGTGGAAATCGGCGCGGGTTTTCCTGCCGCCCGGATGCTGGGCTCAGAACATAACGACCCCATCACCCCGGAAGGGTTTGCCGCCAACCGGGCCGGGGGCATTCTGGCCGGCATCAGCAACGGCGACGACCTTGTCCTGCGCGCCGCGGTGAAGCCCATCTCCTCCATTCCCCAGGAGCAGGACACCATCGACCTCCAGGGCCGTCCCCGGAAGCTCCGGGTGAGGGGCCGCCACGATATCAGCGCCATACCCCGCATCGTCCCGGTCCTCGAGGCCATGGTGCGCCTGACCCTGGCCGACTTCCTCCTGCGCCACCGGGCCATCGCATGACTCCGGTGACCGTGGCCCTGATCGGCGGCTCCGGACAGATGGGGCGCTGGTTTCAGCGCTTCTTCAGGGACCGGGGCCTCACTGTCCTGACCGCCGACCTGGACACCCCCGAAACGCCCCCGGAAGTGGCGGCCCAGGCCGACGTGGTGATCCTGTCGGTGCCCATCCCCAAGGTGGTGGCCGTGGCCCAGGAAATCGCCCCCCACCTGCGCCCCGACGCGGCGCTGATGGACATCACCTCCGTGAAGCAGCGCCCCCTGGACGCCATGCTCAAGGCCTTCCCCGGCGAAGTGGTGGGCACCCACCCCCTGTTCGGCCCCAAAGAAAAGAGCATCGAGGGCCGCACCGTGGTCCTGTGCCCCGGCCGGGGCGAGCGCTGGCTCAACTGGCTCAAAGATGTGCTGGAAAAGGCCGGGGCCCGGGTCAAGGTCACCAGCGCCACGGAGCACGACCGCCTCATGGCCGTGGTCCAGGGCCTGTCACACTTTGTGCTCATCGCGCTCGAAAAATCCGTCCGCCAACTGGGGGTCTCCGCCCAGGATCTGGAGGATTACTCCACCCCCACCTTCGCCACCCTGCACCGCCTGGCCCAGCGCCTCTTGAGCCAGGACGTCCAGCTGTACGCCTGCATCCAACTGGCCAACCCCGCCAACCGGCCGGCCTTGCGGGCCCTGGAGGACGCGGTGGCCGACATCCTCTATTTTATCCAGCGCCAAAACACCGACGGCCTGGTGCGTCTGCTGGAGGAAATCAGGGAAGGTTTCGGGGGGGAAGGAAAGCTGTAAGCTTTAAGCTATAGGCTTTAAGCTATAGGCTTTAAGCTTTGCGCTGTGGGCTATGAGCTATGAGCTGTGAGCTTTAAATACATGATCACTGTGAAGTTGAACATCTTGGGGAGCACCTTGGATGGCATCCTTTCCTCCATAATTTCTTGGTTCTTGAGATAATTACTTTGCGGAAATCAGAACGGTCCTCTATGAGTCCCTGGCACTCTCAAAACCCAGAAAAGCCCGGTGGCACAGGCGTCCCGCCTGTGCATCCTTAAACTTTGCGGAGTAAGCATGAATGGTGCGCAGAGCGCGCCCCACAACAACTAATATTTTCTACCGAAAACCCCTTAGGGAGTCATCATGCTGGATTTGCGTTTTGTCCGGGAACATCTCGATGCCGTGGAACGCGCCATGCGGAACCGGGGCCTGGAGATTTCTTTCAAAGAGTTCTTCGAAAAGGATCTTGATCGCCGCCAGGCCCTCATGGCAATTGATGAACTTAGACACAAACGCAACACCCTGTCGGAAGAGGTGGGAAAAAAGAAGAAGGCCGGACAGCACGCCGAAGCCCAGCCCCTGATGGAGCAGGTCAAGGAAATAAATCAGCAGATAAAGAACTGGGAAGCCGAAGCCGATAAACACGACCCCTGGGTCCGGGATTTTCTCCTGGCCCTCCCCAATCTCCCGGACAAAAGCGTGCCCGTGGGCGCCTCGGCGGACGACAACCCCGTAATCAAGACCTGGGGGGAGCCCCCCCGCTTCGAGTTCGAACCCAAGGCCCATTGGGACCTCGGCGAAGCGCTGGGCATCCTGGACTTCGAGCGGGCCGCCAAGATCACCGGGGCCCGTTTCGCCCTGCTCAAGGGCGCCGGGGCCAGGATGGAGCGGGCCCTGATCAACTTCATGCTGGACCTGCACACCCGCCGCCACGGCTACACCGAGGTCTGGCCCCCCTTCATGACCAACGCCGAGTCGCTTAAGGGCACCGGCCAGCTGCCGAAGTTCGCGGACGACCTCTTCAAGCTCGAGGGCTGGAACTATTACCTGGCCCCCACCGCCGAGGTGCCGGTGACCAACATCCACCGCCAGGAAATCCTCCGGGAGGAGGACCTGCCCATCTCTTACACGGCCTACACCCCCTGCTTCCGCTCCGAAGCGGGCTCCCACGGCAAGGACGTGCGGGGCCTCATCCGCCAGCACCAGTTCGACAAGGTGGAGATGGTGAAATTCTGCGCCCCGGAAACTTCGTATAACGAACTGGAGCTTCTCCTGCAAAACGCCGAAGAGGTCCTCCAGGAGCTTAACCTGCCTTACCGGGTGGTGGTTCTGTGCACCGGCGACATGGGCTTCGCCGCGGCCAAGACCTACGATATCGAGGTCTGGCTGCCCGGGCAAAACCTCTACCGGGAAATCTCCTCCTGCAGCAACTTCACCGACTACCAGGCCCGGCGGGCGGAAATCCGCTTCAAGCGCCGGGGCGCCAAAGGCACCGAACTGGTGCACACCCTAAACGGCTCCGGCCTGGCTGTGGGCCGCACCATGGTGGCCATCCTGGAAAATTGCCAGCAGGCGGACGGCAGCGTCATCATCCCGGAGAAATTGCGGCCGTATATGGGGGGATTGGAGAGGATCGGCGGCTAACCTATTTCGCCGCCTTCACCTTGTCGTTGGCCTTAAACGGGCCGCCGCTCATGACCGTGGCCACCGCGCCGGTATCCCCCAGCAATTCCCTGACCTTAAGTTCCCCCCGGCTCTCATCCGAGGTGAAGCCCAGGGAGGCCTGGGTGGCGGGATTGATCACCTCTTTGCCCGGGGCCACCACTTTCAGGCGGTCCCCCACTTTGAGGCCGGCGTTTTCGCCGAGGCTGAGATAGACCTCCCCCTCTTTGGTGAACTCGACCCGGCCGAACCAATCCACGTTCATGAGGCCGGCCGACACTCTGAGGGCGTTGTTGCGGGCGAATTTCTGGATAGCCGCGGCGTCCGGCCTGCCCTCCACCGGGTAGGCGATGCCGTCTATCTTGTTCCCCAGATAGGTGTCATACAACTCCAGGACCATAAACCCGGGATTCTTCCCGGAAGGCGCCACCACCCCGGCCAGGATGAGGCCGTGCACTCCCAGGACATCGCCCAGGGCGCGGAGATTCTGGCGCTTCTTCACACTGCCGACCACATTGGCTTTGTCAAATCCGGCCCTGACCTTCTCCGGCGGCGCCACCCGCAGGTCCTTCTGGCCGGAGATGGCGTCCGCTAAAGACGAGGCCAGGGTGCGGCTCGGCCCTTCCATGTCCCGGGGGACCTCGGGATTGGGATACACCCCCACGTAGCGCCCCACGATCCCGACAGGCTTGCCCTTATCCTGGGAGGCGAAGGCTTTCAGGCCCTCTTCCTTGAGGATGCGGTCCACCTCTTTGCGCACCAGCTCCTGGACCTTGTCTTCCGGGACTCCGGCGCCCGCCTTGCTTTTTTGATCGACCCCCAATCTCCGGGCCAGGCCGGCAAGCAGGAAGCCGCTCAGGCCGATCATTTCTCTGCCTTTTTCCGCATAGATATATTCCGGCTCGCCGGGTATCACATTCCAATTGGGGTTGCGGCTGCGCACCCAGGTCTTGCCGTCAATGACCACCTCTTCCATCACGGACTCCGGAGGCGCCTTGGCTTCTGCCTCCAGGTCGGCGTCAGGGGCCCGGGTGCCTGCCATTTTCCTCCAGGTATCCTTGGCGCGGCTGCAGCCCAGCGGCGCCAACACCGCCGCCAAAGACAGCACGGCCATCAGAATGAACCAGGTTTTCCTTTGTTGTTGAGGCATTACCGCATCTCCAGTTTGGGAATTCTTTTGGGTAAAACCACCGTGGCTGTGTCCAGGCTCACTACAAAATTTCATAACTACCGAGCCTCTGGCAAAATGTAGCCGCAGGCTTTAGCCTGCGTTTGCACAGGCTGGAAAGCCTGTGCCACCAGGGTTAATTTATCAGGCATAAGGAGGACCCCTTGCTTAAGGAAACTTTGCCAGAGGCTTTAGCCTAACATTCCTTTTGGCATCCTGAGCCGCCGAACGAGGCCAAGAATCTCAAAAAAAGTCAGAGACCCTTCGCCTGCGGCTCGGGGTGACAAAAAAGATATTCACGAATTTAAAAAGCCCTGCACCTGGTGTCCTGTCCCAGGAATAACTTAAAAAATTTTAGGCCCTTATTCCCCCTCC
>JBGSLA010000216.1:0-10152 GCA_041740935.1 Desulfobaccales bacterium
GAGGGGGGCCTGCCTTGCCCAAACTTGGCCGAAGATAAGAGATCACCTCCGGGGTCACCGCTTCCCCCAGGAGGAGCTTTTTGGTTTCCTCCAGGACCAGGCCGGCCAGGGCCACGCCTAAGGCCGCATCCCCCTGATACGGACAGGGTAGCTGGGCCCAAGGCAAAATCTCCTGCAGCTCCCGCCATTCCCGGCCCTTGACATAGGTGAACACCTTGAAGCCCGCCGCCCCGTGCTCCCGGACCTCAGAGCCCCGCACCAGGGGCAGGCCCTGCCGCTGGGCCAGGTTGAGCAGGAGCTTGGCGGCCAGGCCGTGGTGGCAGAGATCCACCAGCACGCTGCATTCCCGAAACAGGTCTTCTAAGAGAAAGTGGCTGAAATAGCCGGGGAAAAAGGCCAGGTCGAGGTCGGGATTGAGCCCCCTGGCGGCCGCGAGAAGTCGCGGGTCCACATCCGGGGCCGCTACGGACAGCCGGTTGAGCCCCAGGGCCGCGGCCGCGGCCACGAACAAACCCGTCAGCCAGGGATCGTCCCCGGCCACCCCCACCCGGGCCCGAGCGATGGCCTCCTGGTCCCATCCGGGGATGCGCAATTGCCGGTCCAGACGCTCGTCCGGGGGCAAGTCCTCCGGGGGCTGCGGGGCCTTATCCGGTTTGCGGTCTGTGGTTTGCGGTTGTCTGGCCAAAATATTATGAAAAATCCACCCGGGTCATTCTGAGCGTAGCCAAGAATCTCGTATTTTTAAAGCCTTGAGATCCTTCACTTCGTTCAGGACGACAGAAACAGTGGTTTTGAAATGGCTGATAGTTTTAATTGAACTTGGGTAAATGGTATTTTTCGGCCAATTCCCGGCGTTCCTGGTCCGGCAGGGATTTCAGGTAGGATTTCCAGCCCGGACACCAGTTGGCGTGCCAGCGCCACAAGCGGCCCAACAGCGATTGGGGGTCTTTATCATACCTGCCTCTGAGCAAACACTTCTTACAATACGGTTCCGCCATGGTAGATGCTCCTTAGACTATAAATTGCAGCAAACCCGATTTTTCCTGTAGCCGCAGCCTTTAGGCTGCGCTGAACGCTTCTTGCGGCAAAAGCCCGTTTGACCCAGGCTTGAGCCTCGCGGCTACATTTTAGAGCTTTTGGGGCATACCTGAAGATCTCCGTCATACTGCCAAGGTTTTATAACGAGCATTTCATGTTCCAAGGGAACGCCCAAACCATGAAAACCGATGTAGGGTGCGTCTCACGCACCATTGTTGGCTATTATTTTGGCGCGTAAGACGCGCCCTACACGAACATTTTCAGAGCAGATGCTTCCATTATTTTATACTTTTTCTTGCAGGTTCAGGTGCTTCAAGACGTCCTCAATGGACAGGTCGGGTTCATGCCGGCGCTCCTCAAAGGCCGCCAAATCCGAGGCCTCCTCGGCCAAAAACAACCTTACCGCCTGATTGACCAACCCGGACACCGTCCGACCGGTCGCCGCGGCCTTGATCTGCAAGGCCCGGTAAAGGTCCGGATCGAAAGAGATGGTGGTTCGTTTCTGAAATTTTTTCATAGGAAAGTTTAAACGATAGTTCGCTCACAGGTTAAGGCGTCAGGAAATTCAGCTTTTGCCTTTTTATAAGTTTAGGAAAATTCCTGTCACCCCCGCTCCAGCTTTTCCAACCTGTACGTAATGGGGCGGATTTTGTCCTGGACCTCCTGCTCCAGGGTATCCAGGTCTGAGGTCGTAAGGATTTGGCCGGTCTCCACCAGGGTCAGGTCAGCTTGGCGTTGGCTGACGAAGGTTTCGCCGGTGAGGACGCCCCGAATTTTGTAGTGGATTTCCTGTTTGGTCCAGCCTTCGTCGCCGATGACCACGGCGTAGCAAAAGCCGCCGTACACGGTCTCCAGCAGCCTGGCCCGGCTTACCGGCACGTCGGTGAGGAGGGTGACGCTGCCTTGCGCCAGGCGGGCGGCCTCGTCCCCCGGAATTTCCCCCCAAGCCGCGTCCCAGGTTTCCGCAGCTCCCATAACCATAAGGGCCAGGTCCCTTATCACCACCTCCTTTTTGGCCACCGGGATCTTCAGGAGCGAGGTGACGTAATCCAGGACCGTGGCCTGGTTGACGTCGTCCACCGGGGAAAACTGGCGAAATTCCAGGGCGCCGTGGGAGTGGAGCCAGCCGTTGATGATGAGGCCCGCAGGCAGGGTCTCCTGATAGGCGGCGATGCCCTCCGGGCTGAGGCTGGTGTAGGTTTCCTGATTGGCGTCGTTTTGGGGAAGGCCCACGTCCACGATGACCTCGGGCTGCTCCCGGGCCGCCAGGGTGAAGCCATACCACTCGAAGGCCTCGCCGTGCACCCGGCGCACCAGCTCGCTCACCGCGAAGGCCTTGGCTTTGGCGTAGTCGGTGATCAGCACCCGGTCCGGGAGCGTGGCCAGGACGATCTCCCGGGGGGCCGGCCGGCCCAGGTCCTTAAGGGCCTTGAACCTCATTTCAGTTTCTCCCGGATGTAGGCCCCGTCCATCATGAGCTCCCCGGTGTAGGAGCCGGGAAGGGCGAACATGTCCTCCAGGAGCAGCCGGTGGAGGATGCCGGTGAGGCCCCGGGCCCCGGTGCCATCCTGTTTGGCCCGGCGGGCGATCTCCCCCAGGGCCTCGTCGGTGTAGCTGAGCTCAATGCCCCAGTCCTTGAGGTCCTGGACATAGGCCAGCAGCGGGCTGTCGGCGCTTTTGGTCAGGATGTCCTGGAGTTCCCTGGTGCTGAGGCGGTCATACACCACCCGCACCGGGAAGCGCCCCACCAGTTGGCGCTCCATGCCGAAGGACACCAGGTCCTCGGTGGCCAGATGGTCCTTCCAGTCCCCCACCACGTTCAGGCGGGCCAGGCGTTTGCGGACAATGCCCTCCAGAGACTCATAGGCCCCGCCGGCGATGAACAGCACGTGTTTGGTGGACAGGGTGAGGCGCTCCTTGCCGATCTCCAGGGTGTTGTCCACCCCTTCCACCAGCTTGAGGAGGCCTTTCTGGACCCCCCGGCCCGAAACATCCCGGGTGGTGGTGGTTTCCCCGGCGATTTTGTCCACCTCATCCAGATAGACGATGCCCATCTGGGCCACGTGGGGGTTGCCGCCGCCGGAGACCAGCAGGTCCACCAGGATATCGCTGACGTTCATGCCCACATAGCCCACTTCGCTGAATTTGGTCATATCCTCCACCACGAAGGGCACACCCACGAGCCCGGAGGCGGTTTCGCTGGTGTAGGTCTTGCCGCAGCCGGTGGGGCCCACCATGAGGATATTGGCCTTGGGGGTGCGGGTGCTCTTCAGCGCCTCCCCGATGCCACCGTCGGTCTCCGCCAGGGCCCGCTTCAGCGCCGCGCCCAGCCGCCGGTAGTGAAAGGCGATGGCGGTGGCGATGATTTTTTTGCCTTTCTCCTGACCGATGACGAAGCGGTCCATTTCGGCCTTGAGGATGGTGGGGGTTTTACTGAATTCGAGAACGTGCTGCACCGCCTCGTCCACCTGGCGTTCCCGGAACTGCTCCATTTTTTCTTCGAGGCGCCGCCGTCTCTCGTCGGATATGCCGTTGGGCATGTTGGCTCCTTATGCTCGGTTGCGAAAAGCTCGATGCGGGGGAAGGGGGTGTCCACGGGCTGGAAGCCCGTGCTGCCGCACCATTAAACTGCCTGAAACAATTCCGCAAAATGGCGGCCGGCCAGGGTTTCCCGGGACAGATCGGGCCGCCGGCCCCACAGGGGCTGGGACAGGAGAATTTCCTCCGGGCTCCCCGCCCAGGCCAGGTAAGGGTTGGTAAGAACGGCCAAAATCTCCTGAATAAGCCGATATTCCTCCGGAGTCGCCAGGAAGAACAGGGGCGGCTCATACAAGGGTTTGGCCTCCGAACCGTGCCGCCGGGCCAGGTCCTCCGTCTGGGCCGCAGAGAGGGCGCGGCACAGCCCCAGGAAGGCCTCACCCAGGCCGTAGCGTCGCACCAGTCCCCCGATACGGGAAAAAAGGGAGGGGGAAAAGGGGGGTTTCTCCCGGCCCCGGGCCCGGCGGTGGCGCAGCGTTGCTTTTAAGTCCATATCAGGTTTCCCGGTTGGTCACTTCCACCCTTCCGGAGACGATGAGGGGGTGGTCCGGGGGGAGGCGATAATCTTCAAAATCCACCAGGCGCATCATGCCGGGCAGGGGGTCCAGGCGGTGGTAGCCCCGGCGCCGCCGCCGGTCGTAGCTGTACAACAGGGTGTTGATCCCTTCCTCTATGACCTGGATGGCGTTCCGGGCCGAAAAGGTGAGGTCTTCGCTGTCGGGTCCCACGCAGATGAACTGGCTGGAGGCCTGTCTTCTCAGGAACGGGTGTTTGTAGTGGTCCACCACCAAAGGCCGGAGGCGCCCCCGGGTGTGCACCGCCACCCGGCAGTCCGGGAACAGGTAGACCCGGCCGTAGTAGTCCTGCAGGGCATAGGGGCCGGTGCGCTTGTAGAGGCGGTAGCCCCGGCCCCCCTTGAGCCGGTGGAAGCCGAAGCCGTCCAGTTCCAGGCAGCCTTTTTCGGCCACCTGGAGCAGGACGGCCAGGCGGCCTTCCTGGGCTGCGGCCCAGTGTTCCCGGCTTTCCAGCTCCTGGAGCAGGCGGGTCCGCTCTTCGGCCAGGAGAAGGGCGGCCAGGGCCTCCTCCCACCAGGCCCGCACGTCGGCGGCCGGCATGAGCCCCTCGGGGGGCGGCGGGGGTTCGGACGCGGCCCTTTCCAGACGCTGCAGCGCCTCCTGCAGGGGTTTGACATCCAGGAATTCCCGGGCCTGCCGGCAATAATGGTAAGGCGTCGGCAGCCGGTTCCGGATGAGGTCCAGGATCTCGCCCTCGGTGAGGCGCGGGCGTCGCCGCAGCCCTTCCCGCCGCAGAAAATGGGGCAGAATGTGGAAAATGATGGTCACCAGGGTGGGGTCCAGGGCCACCCCGAAGAGGTCGGCGGTCAGGGAATAGCGTTCCCGGAGGGTGCGGCGGCGCTCGGTGTGCTCGAAGGGAAAAAGTCGGGCGTAATTGTCCACCAGGGAAGAAACCCCGACCGCCGGCACAAACAGGGCCTCCCCCACGGCGAGCAGCGCCGGAGGCGCAGCAGACCCCGAGCCCCCGGCGGCGCCCTCCGGCGCACCACCCTGGGAAATCAGGGCATGGCTTTCCCTGGCAATGTCCGGATCAAACAGGAGGGGAACATACAGATGGCCCTGGTGCACCAGGACGTTCAGGTGGGATGGCAAAATTCTCCACATCGCCGCGGCCTCTCCCCCGGGCTAGGGGGAGGCGCCCCCCTCCTGAGGTTTGATGGCCCTGACGGGGGCATAGAGGTAGGCCTCCCCGGCTTCGGTTTCCTCCACGGTGCCGAAGGCCTGGACCGGGGCGTCGATGTCCCGGCCCTGGCAAAGGAGCTTGCCGCCCTTCAGCTGCCTTTTTATGTCCTCCAGTATCTGGCGCTCCTCGATGCTGTAATCGGAGCGCTTCAGGGCCTGGTCGCACAGTTCTCTGAGGGTGCTGGTTTCGTAGCTGCCGGGCTCCAGGACCACCACCAGCCCTTCCCCGGCCTGACCGGGGATGATCTCCAGGACCAGGGGCAGGGGCAGTTGGCTCTTTTTCGGTCGGTCTGCCGGTTTTATCTGGATGTCTGACATGAATAATCCCTTTCCGGGTTAGATACGTACACCTTTCCATACAAACGGTTATGTTTTCAGATCGACCCCCCTCACCCCGGCCCTTTCCCCTCGCAGGGGGCGGAGGGAGTATGGCCGGGATGCCCTTTGGTATTGCCGGGATTAGTTCTTTATCCCCTCTCCCCCAATGGGGGAGAAGGGTTAGGGTGAGGGGAAGTATATTACCTTACTCCAATCCGTTTACCAATACTCATCCGTATTTATGAAACATGGCACTAAGCCTTTTATCTATTATCGCCCATTTCACCGGGTCTGCAAGCCCCCTCAGGAAGACAGGGAGTTCAGCAGGTTGATGACCCGGGCGGCGACGCCGCTGCCGGTGCACACGGTTTCGGAGATGTCCCGGGGCCCCTGGCAGGTGCCGGCCAGGAAAACTCCCGGCACTGTGGACTCCAGGGGGTGGAGGATGGGATGGCGGCTCTGGTAAAACCCCAGGTCGTCCCGGAGGGGTCCCGTTTCGGTGAAGGGGAGGTCCTCCCGGGGCGCGGTGAGCCCCACCGCCAGCACCGCCAGGTCCACAGGCAATCGGCCCCGCCGGCCGCCGAGCTGGTTTTCATGGATGACGATCAGACCGCCCTCCTCCCCGGCCTCGATACGCCCCGGCAGGCCCTTGACGAAGCGGACGCCCGCGGCCTGAGCCCGCCGGTACAGTTCCTCGAAGCCCTTCCCCGAAGTGCGGATGTCATTGAAAAATATGGTTATTTCCGCGTCCGGTTCGTGTTCCAGAGTCAGCATGGCCTGCTTGATGGCCGCGGTGCAGCAGTAGCCCGAGCAATACGGCAGAAAGCGCCGGTCCCGGGAGCCCACGCACTGGATGAAGGCCACCCGTTTCACCGGCCGGCCGGCGGGAGTCACCAGACGCCCCTGGGTGGGCCCGGTGGCGCAGACCAGACGTTCGTACTCCAGATTGGCGAGCACGGCCGGCAGGCGGCCGTAGCCGTATTCGCTGCGGATGGTCGGGTCAAAGGGCCGGGCCCCGGTGGCCAGAACCACGGCCCCCACCTCCAGGCGCCGCTTCTCCGGCTGGGATTCGAGGTCAATGGCCCCGTGCTCGCAGGCCTCCAGGCACATCCGGCAATCAATGCAATATTCCTTTTCAATGGTGGCCACCAGCGGCACCGCCTGGGCGAAGATGATGCGGATGCACTTGCGGGACATGAGCCCCTGGTTCCAGCGGCTGGGCACGATGACCGGGCAGACCCGGGCGCAGGTGCCGCAGCCCACGCAGCGGCTCAGGTCCACATAGCGGGGGTTCAGGGTGACGTCCACCGTGAAGCGCCCGGCCCGGCCCGCGATGGCGGTGATATTGGCAAAAGTGAGGAGCTCGATTTTGGGGTGGAGGGCGGCCTCCACCAGCTTGGGGCCCAGGATGCAGATGGAGCAGTCCAACGTGGGGAAGGTCTTGTCCAGTTGGGCCATGGTGCCGCCCACGGAGAGGGAGGTCTCCACCAGATACACTTTGAAACCGGCGTCGGCCAGGTCCAGGGCGGCCTGGCAGCCCCCGATGCCGCCGCCCACCACCAGCACGTCCCGGCTGGGGGGAAGGGGGTCGGGCGCGGGGCGGGCCTGCTCCTCCCGGGCCATGAGGACCGCGGCCACCGCATCCTCCAGGTCGTCCTGGGCTACAAGATCAACCACCGGCAGGGGCTCATCCCCGGCCAGGCGGGGAAACAGGCCGTGATGCCGGGCCGGGCCGCAGGCGGCCACCAGCCAGGCGCGGGGGTCGGCCTTAAGATGTGCGCCCCACTCCTGCACACCCGCCGGGGTGCACAGGGGCGGGGTCACCTGCACCTCGAGCCCGGCCTCGGAGAGGCGCCGGGCCAGGTCCGGGGCCTCGATCTTCAGGTCCGGACAGGCGCACAGCAGCACGCGCTTTTTGGTCATGACTTCCCCTGGACGCCCGCTGTTTGCAGGGGCTCTGCAGGTTCCAGGCCTGCCGCCATCTCGGTGATGATCCGTTGAAAGGCCCGGCCCTCGGTGGCCGAAATCCAGGCCAGCCGCAGGCGGGAGGGGTCGATGCCCTTTTTTTCCAACTTAGGCCTGAGCTTGTCGATCCGCTCCTTAGCCCGCAGATTTCCCGAGATATAGTGACATTCCCCCGGAGGGTGGCAGCCGGAAACCAGCACCTGGCCGGCGCCCCGCTCAAAGGCGTGGAGGATGAACTTGGGGTGCAGGCGCCCGGCGCACATGGTGCGGATGATGCGCACCGGAGTGGGATAGGCCAGCCGGGACACCCCGGCGAAATCGGCGCCGGCATAGGAGCACCAGTTGCAGCAAAAGGCGAGGATTTTCTGTTCGGGCGCCTCCGCCAGGGCCTCGTCGATCTGGGCCAGGATCATGTCGTCGGTGAACCCCGCCATGATGACCGCGCCGGTGGGGCAGGCCCCGGCGCAGACCCCGCAGCCCTTGCAGGCCGCGGTGACCACCCGGGCCTTCTGTTTTTTGCCCTCTCCCACCATCTCCATGGCATGAAAGGGGCAGGCCGCGGCGCATTCCCCGCAGCCCACGCAGACTTCCGGGTCAACCCAGGCCACCAGGCCGTCCAGGGCGATGGTCTCGTGGGCAAAAAGCCCCAGGACCTTGGCCGCGGCGGCGCTCCCCTGGATGAGGGATTCGGCCAGATCCTTGGGACCCTGACAGGCCCCGGCCAGGAAAATGCCGTCCAACACCGTCTCTATGGGCTTGAGCTTGGGGTGGGCCTCCAGGAAAAAGCCGTCCGGCCCCACCGGCAGCTTCAGGACTTCTTTCAAGGGCGCGCCGTTTCCCGGGACCAGGCCCACGGCCATAATCACCAGGTCCACCCGGTCTTCGCTGGGCACCTGGAAGGTGTCGTCAAAGGCTCGGATGACGAGTCCCCCCTCCGGGGCGGCGGCAATCTCCTCCACCTTTCCCCGCAAAAAAAGCACCCCCGCTTCCCGGGCCCGGGCGTAGAGGGACTCCCAGTCCTTTTTGTTGGTGCGGATGTCCCGGTAATACACCCGCAGGCGGACCCCGGGGAGCCGCTCCTGCAACTCCAGGGCTTGTTTGAGGGCCGTGGGACAGCACACCCGGGAGCAGTAGCGGTTGCCCTCCTCCTCCCGGGAACCCACACACAGCAGAAAGGCCGCGTCCCGGATTTCTTTCGGCGTATCAGGAAGGGTGATATTCCCCCCGGTGGGACCCTCCGGCGCCAGAAGGCGCTCCAGGTCCACCGTGGTGATGACCCCCGGCAGCGCGGCCCACTTCTCATAGCGGCTGCCCGCCGGCTCAAAGGGGGCAAAGCCCGTGGCCACCACCATGGCCCCCACGGTGAGCTGATGTTCCACCTCCCCTGCCTCCAGGCTGATGGCGTGCCGGGGGCAGGCGGCCACACATTCCCCGCAGAGCGTGCAGTGCTCCCGGTCCACCACATAGCGGCCGGGGAAGGCCCGGGGGGCCGGGAGATAAATGGCCGGCCGGGGGGGCAATCCCAAAGCTGCGGCATCGGGGACCGACACCGGACAGACCTCGGCGCAGCGCCCGCAGCGGTCGCAGGCCTCCCCCACCAGGGGCAGGGCTTGCCGCACCGTCACCTCAAAGCTCCCCAAATGGCCGCTTACCCCGGTGACCTGGCTGTGGGTGAGCACTTCAATGCCGGGATGCAGGGCCACGGCCGCCATCAGGGGATTGATGAGGGAGAGGGCGGTCTCCCCGAAGGGAAAGGTGCGGTGCAGCCGGTTGGCCATGCCCCCCAGGACGGGCTGCCGCTCCACCAGGGTCACCGGAAAGCCCACGTTGGCAATGTCCAGCGCGGCCCTGAGTCCCGCGGGGCCGCCGCCGATGACCAGGGCCCGGCGGTGCATGGGCACCAGGCGGTCCTCCAGGGGAGAGGCCCGGCGCACCTTGGCCAGGCCCATGCGGATGAGCTCCAGGGCCTTGGCCTGGGCCGCGTCGGGCTCCTGGGCGTGGACCCAGGTGCAGTGTTCCCTGATGTTCACTATTTCCAGCATATAGGGGTTGAGCCCGCCTTCGGCCAGCAGCCGGCGGAAGGTGACCTCGTGGAGCTTGGGGGAACAGGCGGCGACAACCAGGCGATCGAGATGAAAGTATTTGATGTCTTTCAGGATTTCAGCCTGGCCAGCCTCGGAGCAGGTGTACAGATGATGGCGGCAGACCGCCACCTCGGGAAGCCTTTGCCCCTGGGCCACCAGGGCTTCCGGACTGATGACCCCGGCGATGTTCAGGCCGCAGTGGCAGATATATAAGCCGATGCGAGTTTGCGGTTCCATGGAGGTTAATCTTTAAAGACGAGCCGAAAGATCGAGAGCTTTATGGTGCAGCGCCATCAAGAGGCCGCACCCGAACCTGGATTCATCCGCAACAATTATGGGCAATGTCGGCCACTCTCTCAAATGAACATCATTTCGCAGGGGCGGGTTTGAAACCCGCCCCTACAGCCGGAGGCTTTGCATGGCAAAAGTCCTTTTGTCCCCTCCCCCTTGAT
>JBGSLA010000217.1:0-5789 GCA_041740935.1 Desulfobaccales bacterium
GCCGCTTCGGGGAAGAAACTCCAGCATCCGGCGGCTCACCACCTGGACACCGGTGTAGGCCAGGGCCGGCCCGGAGTGGTCCGGCGGCCGCGCCCCCACCCCGGCCACCCGCGCGTCCCGGTCGATCCAGACATTGTTGTACCGCGGGCAGTCATGGAGCACCAAAGTGGCCAGGGCTGCCTCATCATGGCTTCGAAAAATTTCCCCGAAATCCAGATCGGTGAGGATGTCGGCGTTCAGCGCCAGAAAGGGGGTGTCCCCCAGGGCCCCCGCCAGGGAGCGCAACCCGCCCCCGGTACCGAGGATCTCGGGCTCATGGCGGACCACCACCTCCAATCCCGGCGGCGTCTGGGCTATAAGGAATTCCTGCACCTGCTCCGCCAGGTGATGGGTGTTCACCGCCACCCGGCGGGCCCCGGCCTGCCTGAGTTGGGCCAGCGCCACCCCCAACAGGGGCCGGTTGAGCACCGGGGCCAACGCCTTGGGGGTCGCATGGGTCAGAGGCCTGAGCCGCGTCCCCAACCCCGCCGCCAGAATAGCTGCCCGCATATCCATGGAAAATTACTTCTTATAGCCGATCTGCCGCAGAAAATCATAGCGCCAGGCCTTGCCGTGTTCGGCCTCCACCCCCCTGGGGGCAAAGCCGTCCACCACCCCCAGGATGCCCCGGCCCTGGTCGGTCTCGGCCAGAATAACCTCCACCGGGTTGGCGGTGGCGCAAATAATGCGGCACACCTCGGGGCACAGTTTGATGGCGTTGAGCATGTTGATGGGAAAGGCATTTCTGATCAGGATGTTAAAACTGTGGCCGGCCCCCAGGTTCCGGGCGTTTTTGACGGCCGCGGCCACCAGTTCCGCGTCATTGCCTTCCACCCGGATGAGGCATTCTCCCGAGGCTTCGGAAAAGGCCAGGCCGAACCTGACGCCCGGGGCCGCCCCCACCAGGATTTCGTACAGGTCCTCCGCGGTCTTGATGAAATGACTGTGGCCCAAAATGAGGTTCGCCTCTTCGGGAATTTCCATGGAAACGGTGAGCAGCTGCATGGTCTTCTCCTTGTTGGCCCCGGCCAGCGGTGGCTGATTCGGGAAAATCCGTCCGGTATCCCGGAGTTCCCGGCTATTTTACCCCAAAATCCGGGCTGGCGGCAGCGGTTTCGGGGATAAATTCCGGCCCCGGCAGGATTTGTTGAAGATTACCCGAACCCTTGGGGATTCATTGTTTTTATGGTATGATGTATCGATATTTCCAGTTTCATCGACCTTTCGTCCAGCATTTTTCCAACCGAGGGGTGTAGCGTGAATTTTTCCGGGCCTGGCCGCGGGCTGGTGGCCACCCTTTTGGTTATGGCATTATGGGCGACCCCCGCCGCCGCCCAGGTGAAAATCGGCTGCTACCTGCCCATGACCGGGGCCGCCGCGGCCATGGGGCAGATGGTCTGGGAAGGGGTGCAGATCGCCCACCAAATCAGGCCCAAGGTCTTGGATCAAGAGGTCAAACTGGTGTTGCTGGACACCAAGAGCGACAAGATGGAGGCTGCCAACGCGGTGAGCCGCCTCATCGAAAAGGACGGGGTGGCGGCCATCATCGGGGAGGTCATCAGCAGCGACACCCTGGCCGGATCGCCCATCGCCGAACGGGCCCGCATCCCCAACATCTCCCCCACGGCCACCAATCCGCTGGTGACCCAGAACAAACAATTCGCCTTCCGGGCCTGTTTCGCCGACGATATCCAGGGCAAAGTGGCGGCCCGTTATGCCTGGGAACATCTCAAAGCCAGGCAGGTGGCGGTGCTCATCGACCAGGCCCAGGATTACTGCGTGGGCCTGTCCCTTTATTTTATGCGGGAATTCAAGAGGTTGGGCGGCGCCATCGTCTCCATGACCCACATCCAGACCGGGGACCAGGATTTCAGCGCCCAGATCGGGGCCATCAAGGCCAAAAAACCCGACCTGATTTACGCTCCCAACTATTATGGCGAAAACGCCCTTCTGGCCCGGCAGTTGAAGAATCTGGGGGTGCAGGTCCCCATCCTCACCGGCGACGGGGCCCAGGTGCCCGAATTGATCAGCCTCGGCGGACCGGGGGTGAACGGCATGTATTTCACCGCCCACTTCCACCGGGACCAGGCGGCCACGGCCCTGGCCCGGGATTTTCGCCAGGCCTTTGAAAAAACCCATAAAAAGGAATTGGGCGCTTTCCCCGCCCTGGGTGCGGATTCCTATTTTCTCCTGCTGGACGCCATGACCCGGGCCAACTCCCTGGAAGGCCCCCAAATTGCCCAGGCCCTGGCCGAAACCAAAAACTTTGCCGGCGTCTCCGGCAGCATCACCATGGACCAGAACCACAATCCCACCAAGGGCGTGGTGGTCATCAAGGTGGACAAGGGAAAGTTTGTCTATCAGACGACGATTCAGCCGTGAGAGAGCCATGGGCTGCGAGCTTTGGGCTGTGAGCTTTGGGATTTGGGCTATTGGCTGTAAGCTGTAAGCCTTAAGCCTTAAGCCTTAAGGAAAAAGACGACGGGCGCCTAGACAACGAATCGGCCATGAAACTACCCATTGCCATTGATCAGCAAAAAATCGAGGCTTTTTGCCGGCGCTGGAAGATCGCTGAGTTTTCCTTGTTTGGCTCGGTATTGAAGGAGGATTTTGGTCCTGAAAGCGATGTTGATGTTCTGATCAGCTTTGAACCGGAAATCCCCTGGAGCCTGTTTGACTGGATGGATATGATCGAGGAATTGCAGGGAATCCTGGGGCGCGAGGTTGATCTGGTGGAGAAATCCGGTTTGCGCAACCCCTTCCGCCGCCAGAGCATTCTTTCCTCTCGACAGGTCATTTATGCCGCCTGAAAAGGAAAATTTGGCTTTTTTATGGGATATATGGGATGCGGCCAAAGCCATACAAGAATTTATCTCCGAGAAAACCTTTTATCATTATCAGAAGGATCGGATGCTCAGGGGTGCAGTGGAACGCCATTTGGAAATAATCGGTGAAGCTGCAAATCGGGTTTCCCTTGACTTCCAGGAAAAACATCCGGTAATTCCCTGGCGTCGCATTATTGCCCAACGACACGTGATTGCTCACGAATACGGAGAAATTAAACATGAGTTGATCTGGAAGGTGGCAACCGTGCATATTCCTGAATTAATTAAACATCTGGAACCACTTATTCCTACTACTATAAAATTGAAGCAAGATTGAGATATTGCCGGAATTTTTTTTAGGAGATGATTCGGGCGGAAAATAGTTCTTATTTAATCAATTAAAAAGACATTAGGATCTAAAATTCTGGACCAACTAAAGCTATTCAATATGGAAGCGCGACACGTACCCATCAATATCGAGGACGAACTTCGCAAGTCGTACCTGGAGTACGCCCTCTCGGTTATCATCGGCCGGGCCCTGCCGGATGTGCGGGACGGCCTCAAGCCCGTGCACCGGCGCATCCTCTTTGCCATGGGGGAGGCGGGCAACTACTGGAACCGCCCCTACCGCAAGAGCGCCCGCATCGTCGGCGACGTCATCGGTAAGTACCACCCCCACGGCGACGTCGCGGTCTATGAGGCCGTGGTGCGCATGGCCCAGGACTTTTCCCTGCGCTATCCCCTGGTGGACGGCCAGGGGAACTTCGGCAGCATCGACGGCGACGCCCCGGCAGCCATGCGTTACACCGAGGTGCGCCTGTCCAAACTGGCCCACGAGATTCTCCAGGACCTGGACAAAGACACGGTGGACTTTGTTTCCAACTATGACGGCTCCATGCAGGAGCCCCTGGTTTTGCCGACGCGGCTCCCCAATCTCCTGGTGAACGGCGGCTCCGGCATCGCCGTGGGCATGGCCACCAACAACCCGCCCCACAACCTGGAGGAAGTCTGCGAGGCCCTGCTGGCTTATCTGGACAACCCGGAGATCACCCTGCCCATGCTCATGGCCATCCTGCCGGGGCCGGATTTCCCCACCGGGGCCTATATTTACGGGGCCGAGGGCATCGCCGAAGCCTATGCCACAGGCCGTGGGCTCATCCGCCTCCGGGCCAAGGTGGCGGTGGAGCGCAAAGGCGGCCGGGAGACCCTGGTGGTGCGGGAGCTCCCCTACCAGGTGAACAAGGCCCGCCTCATCGAGCGCATCGCCGAACTGGTCAAGGACAAAAAACTCGAAGGCATCTCGGAAATCAGGGACGAGTCCGACCGGGAAGGGCTCCGGGTGGTGATCCAACTCAAGAAAGACGAGCCCGCCCAGACCATCTTAAACCAGCTCTATCTCCACACCCAGATGCAGGTCACCTTCGGCATCAATCTGGTGGCCATCGTAGAGAACCGGCCGGAGCTTTTGAACCTCAAAGACCTGCTGCGCCACTTTTTGGCCCACCGCCGGGAGGTGATCCTCCGGCGCACCCGCTTCGAACTCAAGCAGGCCGAAGCCCGGGCCCACATCCTGGCGGGGCTGCTCATTGCGCTGGACCATCTGGACGAAGTCATCGACCTCATCCGGGCCGCCCCTGACGCAGCCACGGCCAAGGAGCAATTAATCAGCCGCTTCGCGCTGGACGACGTTCAGGCCCAGGCCATCCTGGACATGCGCCTGGCCCGCCTCACGGGGCTTGAGCGTCAAAAGATCATCGACGAAGCCAAAGAACTGGAGGCGACCATCGCCCGCCTGCGGCTGATCCTGGCCGAGGAGGCCCAGGTCAAGGCCCTGATCACCGAAGAGCTTCGAGAACTCAAAGAAAAGTTCGGAGATGGCCGCCGCACCGAGATTATCCCCCAGGCCCAGGAACTCACCGACGAGGATCTGATCGCCGACGAAGAAATGGTGGTGACCATCAGCCACCGGAGCTACATCAAGCGCACGCCCTTGAACATCTACCGCAGCCAGCGCCGGGGCGGCAAGGGGCGCATGGGCATGTTCACCCGGGAAAACGACTTCGTGTCCCAACTGTACGTGGCCACCATGCACAGTTATTTTCTGGTGTTCACCAATACCGGCCGGGTCTTTTGGCTCAAAGTCCATGAAATTCCGGCCGGTTCGCCCACGGCCCAGGGCAAGGCGGTGGTCAATCTGGTGAATCTGGCCATGGAAGACAAGCTGGCCACCATCCTGCCCATCCGGGAATTTGTGGAAGGGACCTCCCTGGTCATGGCCACCCGGCGGGGGGTGGTCAAAAAAACCGAGCTGATGAATTTTTCCCGGCCCCGGAGAGGGGGCATCATTGCCATTAACCTCGATGCCGACGATGAACTGGTGGGGGTGGGGTTGGTTGAGCCGGAACAGGACATTTTCCTGGGGACCCGCCTGGGCAAGGTCATTCGCTTTCCCTCGGCTGAGGTGCGGGACACGGGCCGCGCCACCCGGGGGGTCAAGGGCATCGAGGTATCCAGCAAAGATGCGGTGGTGGGCATGGAGGTGGTCCGGCCCGAAGGCATCATCCTGACGGTGACGGAACGGGGCTTTGGCAAGCGCACCCGGGCCGGGGACTACCCCCAGCATCACCGGGGCGGCCAGGGGGTCAAGGGGCTCCACATCACCTCGAAAAACGGCCCGGTGCTGGCTCTCCTGCAGTTGGGGGAGGATGACGAAATCATGCTGGTCACCGACCGGGGCAAGATCATCCGCATGGCGGCCCAGGGAATACCCATTATCGGCCGGGTCACCCAGGGCGTGAAGGTGATGGACGCCGAGCCGGAGGAAAAGGTGGTAAGCCTGGCCAAGGTGGCGGAGAAAGGCGATGACGGCGACGGCGGCTCCTGAGGCGCCCCCGCCCCCGCGCCTGGCCGTCATCGGCGCAGGGC
>JBGSLA010000218.1:0-44251 GCA_041740935.1 Desulfobaccales bacterium
GCCATCAAAGTGAATCAATGGTCGGGGCAACATTGGCGCCGCCTATGGAAAAGTAAAGTTTCAGGCCAGGGTATTGGTTATCCCTGTAGGCCGCCAGGCGGGCGATATTCCCGGTGCAAGCCGGCAAAACTCCTTGGGCTGGATATTGATAATTGAAGTCCGCATTTTGATCCGACGATGCAAGCTTGCCGGTATACACCGGGTTGGTTGTAGTTCCAGTGTTCTCTAATCCTATAAAGGCATAATCGAGATGCGTTAATCGGTTCAGCGGAAAGCCCGTGCCTTCGGCGCGGCCTGTGGTTTGGCCCCCGGTTTCGGGGCCTTGGCGGACTCTTCCGGTTTGCCGCAGCCTCAAACCAGGCTCACGGCAGGAAAGAATCTCCCCAAAAGCGAGAGAAATTGTCTCACGAACTTTTCTCCTTATAACTCGAAGATCTCCTCAGAATGTCAAGAGAAAATGGGTTGAAAAAAAAGGGCATCAGTATTCGATCATCTTGTCGAGCTTGAGCACCCAGCCGGCCTCGCCGGGCACGAGTTTGTATTGGAGTTGGCGCATCTTCCCGGTGGGTGACGACGAGTCGCCGTCCTTGCCAAAGATCGGGAAGCGGTGGCCCAACACTCCCTCCAGCACCGCCATGTCATCATGGCCGTTGTAGCCGGCGATCGCCTCCTTATTGTCGGCCAGCGGCGGCAGGTAGATCTCGCTCAAGGACTTTTTGTTGTTGGCGCTGTAGGCCACCAGCGATCCGCGGGCCTGGGGGCCCGGCTGGCGCACATAGACGTAAATCTCGGGCGACTGGTCAACATTGAGGTCGGCCACCTCGGCCCCGATGACCACACCGTCGATGGGGCGGCTGATGGGTTGGTTGTCGATCTTCAGGCCGGCCGGGGCAATGGTCAGTTTATTGCCGCCGGCGGTGTTGGGGCTGGTGACCTGGAAGGTGATGCCCTGAAGCTTCAACGTGCGGTCGAACTTCGCAACCGGGCTGGCAGCCGCCGCGGCGCCGGTCACCGGGCCGGCCGCCTCACCCCCGGTCACTTTGACGGTGAGGGTGTATTTGGCCGACTCGCTGCGCCTGGCCGCGGCGCGGACCAGGTAGACGCGGATCGTGTAATCGCCGTCCTTCGGCAGTTTGCCCTCGAAGTGCGCTCCCGCCACCTGCCCGATGAACAGGGCTTCCTCGCTCCCCGGCGGCAGGACGTTGAAATAAGCCATGGGGTTGCTGGTCTTGAGGTTCACGGTCATGGTCTGCCCCGCCCGGGCGCTAAGGACATAGTCGATGGTCTCCCGGCCCTTGATATGGCCCTGGATCGTGGCCTGGGAGGCGCCTTTCTTGAAATGCACCGGCACTTTGCGGATACCCTCGGCGGCCTGAAGATTCAGGGCCAGAAAGGCCATCCAGGCGGCGGTTGCCAGCCCCATAACCAGGCGATGCTTTTTCATATAAATCTCTCCTTAATCCTCTGGTTACTTAGTGGAAATCCCGTTTTATGGTTCCCCGGTTTAACCCGAGGTGAGGATTCGGTTCAAACGCCTTGGTTCCCTTCACTTATTGATTTTTCGGCAAGGGTTTGCTGTCTTCTCAAACGGGAAACGAGAATCCTGAAGGTTATTTTCCAGAACTGCTTGAATAAGTTGGTTTATGCTCTCTTTTGAAGAAGCCCGACGATGAACAGGACCACAACCCCTCCGAAGACGGCCAATAAAAGGCTGCGCAGGTCGAAGCCATGGACGCTGCCCCAGCCCATCTGGGCGCCGATGGCGCCGCCCACCACCGCCCCCACGATGCCGAGGAGGATGGTGCCCACCATGCCCATGGGCACTTTGCCGGGCATGAGGAAACGAGCCAGGACCCCGGCCACCAATCCCAGAACAATCCATGCCAGAATTCCCATGAAATTTCTCCGGTTGCAGGGTTTTTTTGAAGCTAAGGTCCCTCTGAATTATTGTCAATGAAACGGCAAGAAATATGGGGGCAATTAAGGCAGGTTTTTTCAGGCTGGCAGGATCGTATCGGGGTTATTATTTTGAAACTGTATTTGATGCCGTTATCAAGGCGGCGAACAAGGGAAAAGCTTGTGCCGATAAGACAAAGAAAACCTTCCACAACGGACGGACTCTATGAAAAGGAAAAATAGACGGGCGGAATTTTTTCAGGCCTTATCCAGGAATCTCATGGCGATTTCAGGAGAAGGGAAAGCCCGGCGCCCTGCCGGGTTTGAAGGGGGCAGCAGGGAACTTGTACCAGGTTCGGATTGAGGTGAAACAAATCAAGCGTATATCAATCTGATCGCTCTCATTAGTTATACCGAAAACGGTATTATCCCGGCCGCCCCTGGCGGCGGCAGCGGGTTCGAGGAGATTCAAGCCTTGCTGGGCGCAGGTATGGTGATCTGCTCCAGGTTGCCTTCCAGATCGGTGATGATCAATTTTCCGGAAGGCAGGCGGAAAGCCCGGACCCCGATTTCCCCCTGGGAGTACTCCGGGGGGACCCTGACTTCCGGCAGGTTGGCCTCGACCTGGACGATCTGCCAGCTGCCGGTGTTCAGCTCCCTGGTGCTGCCGGTTTGGCGCTCCTGAAAGGCAACACCCTCATCGGCAAAAACTTCCTGCAAATCTTTCCAACCCGATTGGTCGACAAAGAGAAGCATCGCGGTATCTCCTTAATAAGGGCGGTAACCTGAGGCAGAGGCAAAGGTGATTTTTTTTCAGGTTGTTAGAGGTAAGTTTGCGGGGGCCGGGCGCCGCCGCGCCGCTTGCCGGCGTGGCCGGTTGCATCTCTCAGGCCCAAACCACCGGCCCGTTTTTTGCCCGGTTAGAGGTGGGCCCGGGGCAGGGTCAGGATGAAATTCGGACCCTGCCGCCCGGGTTCGCAGGAAATATCCCCGCCGTTGCTCCGCATTATCTGGCGCCCCAGATATAACCCCAAACCCAGACCCCGGCCATGGTCAGAGGACCGGTTCATGCCGGCGAAAACCTTTTCCTGTTGACCGGGGGTAAGATGTGAGCCGGTATTTTGCACCTGCAGGCGGAAATGACCTGGGGCCTCATCCACTTCGAGGGTGATGGTGCAGCCGTGGCCGCCGTGGGTGATGGCGTTCGCCAACAGGTTGCGGAAGATGCTTTTTAGGGCCACCCGGTCTCCCCGGATAAAATGGCGGGTCGGCGACAGCAAGGTCAGCCGGTTGTCCAGGGTGATGTGGTGGCGCCGCATTTCATCTTTCAGTTCCTCCAGCACCGGACCCACCACCTCCTCCCGGAGATCCACCAGATGGGTGGCAGGCAGCACCTCCGGCCGGTTCTGAAATTTCTGCAAAAACTCGTCGGCCATGCTGATCAGGGTGCGGCTTTTCCGGAAGGTTTCCTGGAAGACGTCCTCGAGCTCACCGGCCAATCTGCCGTGGGTGCGGCGCCGCACGGTTTTCAGGCCTTCGTCGACGGAGGTCAAAAGACTCCGCAGGTCGTGAAACATGAGTCCCAGGTTTTGGAAGACCCGCCGGTTCACCGGATGGGGCGGGCCGTTCTCCCCGGAGGCCGCCGCTGGGCTGGGCGAGCTCTTCAGGGATGAGGCCAGGCGGCGCCAGATGTCGGCGATCCGGCAGGGCAGGAGGATGTAATCAGCCGCGTCGATTTCAAAGATGTCCGCAGGCAGGCGCCGGGCTTCCCCCATAATGATCAGGCGGGCCCCGTCATGCAGCTCTTTGACCATATGCGCCAGGGCCAGGCGGTCAGTCTGGCGGCCGTTGACTTTCATCACCACCAGCTTGATATGCCTCGAACTCAGCAGTTCCAGGGCCTCCTCGGAGGAATCAGTCAGGTTAAGGAGGTAGCCTTTTTTCTCCAACAGGCCCCCGAGCATTTTCAAGAGCAGGGAGCCGTCGTTGACCAAGAGGATTTCTTCAGCGTGCATGACGCCCTCCGAATTGGGGGGCTCTCCCCCCACCTGGCTGATGGTCTTGCCTGATCGACAGTATCGTGGTCGATTCCTGGTTTTCGGTAAAAATAAGGCAATGAATCAATGTGTGAGGCCTTCAGTAGGTCGCATGTAATAAAAGTACCCGGGTCGGGCGCCGCCGAGGGCTTCCGCCGGGAAACTCTGTGGGCGCCGGCTCCTGCATTTTCAGGCGTTTCAGGACCGACTCGTGCTTTTCGGCAGGTTCTGACCGCGGTGTCGGAGGATTGCCGCGGCGATTCCTGCTTCGGCGGAACGTGGCGCCATTATCAGACAGGAACAAGGCAGGGTCTATGCTCAGGGGTGACTATTCACCTATGGTCAATTGTGACTATTCTACCGGCCAAAGGGTCACTGCCCACTGGCCCGGGCGCCGCGCCCATGGAAAAAATGTTGATTCTCACCACCGCTCTTTTTATAATGCGTAATATTTCACAAAAGAGGCGCTGCCGGGTGCCGCGGGCCGTCCACCTTGCCGGCAGGATCTGAACGTCAGCGGTCCGGAAGTCCCAGGCAAGGATCTGGCCGCCTTTCCGGCTGGGAGGACCGGGAACGGCATACCCGGGAGCGGTGCAGGTTCAGCCGGGCTTTTTCCCGCCTGGTCCAATAAATTTTTCGGGTCGTTTTTTTTTGCCCGATTTTTTCATCCGGCCTCGAGAGCCGATTTCTGGGCCGGAAGTCTGCTGAGTGCAGGGAACGACAACCAGCTTAGCCGCTGATGATGCTGAGCCCTGGCGGCGGGCGTTATTCCCGAAGGGAGAAAAGATGAGCGATACCTACAAACCCAAAGTTCTGGCCATCAGTTGCCGCTGGTGTTCCTACACCGGCATTGATGTGGCCGGGGTCCAGCGTATTCAGTACCCGGCGGCGGTTAAAACCATGATGGTGCCCTGCACCGGCCGGGTGGACATCCTCCATATTCTCAAGGCCCTGGAGGCCGGCTGGGACGCGGTCTTTATCTCCGCCTGCCATGAGGGCGACTGCCACTACCTGACGGGCAATGTCCAGGCCCAAAAACGGGTGGCCAAACTGAAAAAAGTCCTGGCCGAAATCGGCATCGAACCGGAGCGGGTGGAGCTGTTTCAGGTCAGGGCCTCGGAGGGCAAAAAGTTCGCCGAAGTGGCCCAGGAAATGACCAACCGGGCTATAAAACTGGGCCCCAGCCCGGTGAAGTGGGAAGAACGGCAGCAGTGGCTGGCGGCCCAGCCGGCGGCAGCCTCATAAGCCTGGCCGAGACCTGGTCTGGTTTTCCCTGGAGCGCGGCGCCTGAGCGGATATGACGCCGGGCTGGTTTTCAGCACTCTTGGGCATATTCATCATCAAAACCTGACCATTGACAAGATTGAACCGGCCGAGATATAAGAGGCATACATAGGCGATGGGGCCCGCCGGGGTGGCGGCATAAGGCCACTCAAACTGCGACGACGCTGATGGCTCCTGATTGCACTTTGCGGCAGTCAGGAGCTTTTTTTTAAGTGTCCTGGACACTCTGGCGGAGTTCTGTATTTCCCGGACCAAGGAGACGGACATGGCCATCAGCCTGGCCTTTATCATTGTGTTGGGATTGGCCGCGGACTATCTCTTCCGCAAAATGAAGCTCCCCGGCCTGGTGGGCATGCTGTTGGTGGGCATCCTGGCCGGGCCCCACGTCCTGGGGCTGCTCAGCCCCGAAATCATGGCGGTCTCCGCGGATTTTCGCAAGATCGCCCTGATTGTCATCCTGCTCCGGGCCGGCTTTGAACTGCGCAAGGATACCCTGCACCGCACCGCCCGCCCGGCCATCCTCATGTCCTCGGTGCCTGCCCTGTTTGAGATCGCCGGCGTGGTTATTCTGGCCCCCTTTTTACTTGACCTTACCCCGCTGGAGGCCGCCATCCTGGGCTCCATCCTGGGTGCAGTGTCCCCGGCGGTGGTGGTGCCCCTGATGATCCAGTTCATGGAGCGGGGCATGGGGGCCAAAAAAGGCATCCCCACCCTCACCCTGGCCGCCTCGGCCATCGACGATGTTTTTGTCATCGTCATTTTCACCATCCTCCTGGCCATCGAAAAGGGCCAGCAGGTCAATATTCTTTGGCAGATCAGCAGCATCCCGGTGTCCATCACCCTGGGCATCATCATGGGCCTCATTCCCGGCTATCTTCTCTATAAACTGTTCACCAAAATGGAGTTCGCCAGCCCCCGGCGCACCATCATCGTGCTGGGGGTGGCCATCGTTCTCACCTGGATCGAGGATATAACCCATAAATACCTGCCCATGGCCAGCCTCCTGGGAGTCATGGCCCTGGGCTACATCATCCTGGAAAAACAGGAGAGCCTGGCCCATCAGATTTCCCAAAAACTCAAACGCATCTGGGTGTTCGCCGAACTCCTGCTGTTTGTCCTGGTGGGGGCCCAGGTGAACCTGGAAGTTGCCTGGAACTCCGGGCTGGCCGGCGTGGCGGTGATTGCCTTCGGCCTGGTGTGGCGCTCCGCCGGGACCTATCTTTCCGTTCTGGGGGCCGGTCTTAACTGGCGGGAAAAGCTTTTTTGTATAATCTCCTACATCCCCAAGGCCACGGTCCAGGCGGCCATCGGCGCCATCCCCCTGGAAGCCGGGGTCCCCGGCGGCGAGGTCATCCTGGCGGTGGCGGTGCTCTCCATCCTGGTCACCGCACCCCTCGGGGCCATCGGCATCACCCTGTATGGCGAAAAGGTCCTGGAGAAAGACGAATATTCCGTGTACCGTTTCAAGACCTTGCGGGACCAGCTCAAGCTGCCCCGGGTGGGAGATCGGGTGCGGCACAAGATAAGCGGCACGGTCTGGAAGGTCATCGAGGAAAGCGAAATTTGGGTGCAGCCGGCCGGCGAAGGCGCTGCGGCCCACCCGGTCCCGGCCCTTTATCTGCGCTACTGGAAGCCCCGCCCAGACCTGCCGGCGGGCAAAGGCAAGACCCTCGCCCACCGCTATACCCCGGATGATCATTCCTTCGGGCACCATTGGGAAATTATGGAAGAATAGGAGGACTTGTTTTTGGGATTTTCCTATCCCATCTAAATTTTTGGGTAACTTTAGGAAAAATTTTTATATTATAAATCTTAGCGGCGATGGAGTCCGCCCGGACGGCCCAAAGGCGTCCGAACTGCAAAGCAAGCTAATGACTCCTGGTCTCACTTCTGGTGAGGGCAGGAGTTTTTTGTTTTGCTGCCCTCGAGTTATCGGAGGCTTGCATGGAGCAGATGTGGTACACCCTGACGGCCTGGATAGCCGTGGCGCTGCTCGCCAGTTTGATCTCCATCCGCATCGGCATTTCCGTGGCCCTGGTGGAGATTTTCCTGGGGTTTGTGGCCGGCAATCTGGGGGCCTACTTCAGTTTGACCATTTTTCAGCCCACGGCCTGGATCAACTTTTTGGCCGGCTTCGGGTCGGTGGTCCTAACTTTTCTGGCCGGGGCTGAAATCGAACCCGAATCCTTTCGCCGACAACTGGTCCCCAGCCTGGCAATCGGCCTAGTGTCCTTTCTTTTTCCCTTCCTGGGTGTGATGGCCTACACCTATTACGTCAGCGGCTGGAGCCTCCAGGCCGCCCAAATCGCCGGCATCGCCCTGTCCACCACCTCCATGGCCGTGGTTTACGCGGTGATGGTGGAAACGGGTTTAAACGAAACCGAACTTGGCCGCCTCATCCTGGCGGCCTGTTTCGTCACCGACCTGGGAACAGTCCTGGCCCTGGGGCTGATCTTCGCCAACTACGATTATTGGTTGTTGATTTTTGTCATCATCACCGCAGTGGCCCTCTGGCGGCTGCCGTCCATGTGCCGCTATGTTTTGAGACAATGGGGCGGACGGGTCATTGAACCGGAGATCAAGTTCATCTTCCTGGTGCTCGCCATTTTGGCCGCCCTGGCGGTCACCGCCAGAAGTGAGGCGGTGCTGCCCGCCTACCTGGTCGGCATGGTCATTGCCGGTTTATTCGTGCATGACAAGGTCCTTATTCACCGCTTGCGGGCCATCGTCTTTGCCATGCTCACCCCTTTCTTTTTTATCAAGGCCGGCACCCTGGTGTCCCTGCCCGCCCTGATCGTGGGGTTTGGACTCCTGGTGGTCTTGTTTGGGGTGAAAATGGTAACCAAGATCGTCGGGGTCTGGCCCCTGTGTCGCGTTTTCCAAATCCCCCTGAGGGAATCCCACTACACTACCCTGCTCATGGCCACCGGCCTCACCTTTGGGAGCATCTCCGCCCTCTATGGCTTAACCTATGGCTACATCGACCAGAGCCAGTATTCCATTCTGGTGACGGTGGTCATCGCCTCGGCGGTCATCCCCACCGTCATCGCCCAGCTCTGGTTCCAACCTCAGGAGGTGGGTCTGAAGCGGGACCTGGATCTCGCCTACTATGGCTCCAACGATCACTTCCTGCACATGCCGGAGGAGTGATTCGTGGCGACTCAAGAACCTGCAAGAAGCGCCGCCCTGAAATTCATTATTCTCGTCGGGGTGATCAGCCTCTTCAGCGACATGACGTACGAAGGGGCGCGCAGCGTCAGCGGCCCCTTTTTGGGGACCCTCCAGGCCAGCGCCCTCGTGGTGGGAGTGGTGGCCGGCCTGGGGGAATTTTTGGGCTATGCCTTGCGCCTCGCTTCCGGGTATCTGGCTGATCGCACCGCCAAGTATTGGCTGATCACCCTGGCCGGCTACAGCCTGAACTTGATCGCGGTGCCGCTCCTGGCCCTGGCCTGGCGCTGGGAAGCCGCGGCTTTCCTCCTTCTTACCGAACGATTGGGCAAAGCCATCCGCACCCCCTCCCGGGACGCCATGTTGTCCCATGCCTGCGGCGCGGTGGGTCGGGGCTGGGGCTTTGGCTTGCACGAAGCCATGGACCAACTGGGCGCGGTGACCGGACCCCTGGTGGTGGCTGCCGTTCTCTATAAGCAGGGCACCTATCAAGCCGGTTTCGCCGCCCTGGCGGTGCCGGCCCTCCTGGCCTTGCTGACGCTGACGGTGGCCGCCCGTCTTTATCCTCAGCCGCAGCGCCTGGAAATTGCCACCCCTCGGCTGGAGGCCCGGGGCTTCCACCGCCCCTACTGGCTCTATGTCGGGGCAGTGGCCCTGATCGGGGCCGGCTTTGCCGATTTTCCCCTGATCGCCTACCACTTTCACCGGGCGGATACGGTGCCGGCCGCCTGGATTCCCCTGTTTTATGCCGCCGCCATGGGTGTGGACGCCCTGTCGGCTCTGATCCTGGGACGCCTCTTTGACCGTCGGGGCATGCCGATTTTGCTGGCTGTGCCCTTGTTGTCGGCTTTCGCCGCCCCTTTGGTCTTCTGGGGAGGCTTTTCCTGGGCCTTTATGGGAATGGTCCTCTGGGGGGTGGGGATGGGGGCCCAGGAATCCATCCTGAAGGCGGCCCTGGCGGAAATGTCGCCGGTCCAACGCCGGGCCACGGCCTTCGGCATCTTCCACACCGGCTTCGGTTTCGGTTGGTTCCTGGGAAGCGCCTTGATGGGTTTTCTCTATGAGGTCTCGCTGACCGCGGTCATCGGCTTTTCGGTAATCACCCAGCTTCTGGCCATACCCCTTTTCTGGCTGGTGTCCAGGGAATTATGCCTTATCCCCCGTCAACCATGAACCGGCTAGATGCCGCAGTCCAGGTTCTTGAGGAGGTGTGCGATGTTTAAGAAAATTTTATTGGCGTTTGACGGCTCCGAGGGTGCCAAGAAGGCCTTAACCAAGGGCCTTAAGCTGGCCAAGCTCCACCAGGCAGAGATCTTGGCCCTGGCGGTGATCGAAACGCTGCCTCGCTTCAGCGGCACCATCGACGAGGTTAAAGAAGAGAAGGAATTCGCCGAGCGTGAGTACGCTGAGATGCTGGACACCGCCCGTTCTGAAGCCCGGGAAGCCGGCCTGGAGCTGAGAACCCTGGTCCGCCCCGGGCACTCGGCCCAGACCATCCTGGAAGTGGCCAAGGAGGGTAACTTCGATTTGATCCTGGTGGGGCACAGCGGCCTTTCCGGGGTGTGGGCCAAGTTCCTGGGCACCACCGCGGAAAAAGTGAGCCGCCACGCCCCCTGCAGCGTGCTCATTGTGCGTTAGCAGGGTGGGACATTTTATCTCAATTTTTTGCGGAAATTATTTACATCGCCGCGCTGATTCGATAAAATTAATCAGGCGATGAAGTCCGCCAGAACCGCCCCGCCAGGCTGAGGGGCTGATGACTTCTGTCCGCAAAAGGGGCAGAAGTTTTTTTTTCGGTATGGAAGGAGCACCGTTTGATGGGGACTTTCCATCAATTAAAAGAGGCCCTGGAGCAACAACTGGAGCAACTCTCCGGATTACCGGATATCAAGGCCGCCGCCATCCAGGGCCTCCTCGACAAACTGCGGCAGAACCGCTTCCATCTCGTGGTGCTGGGCGCTTTCAAGCGCGGCAAGAGCACCCTGATCAACGCCTTGCTGGGGGAGGCCCTCTTGCCGGTGGCCATCATCCCCCTGACCTCGGTGGTCACCATGCTCGGTTACGGGGAACGCCTCAGCATCCAGGTGCTTTTCCGGGATGGCCACCGGCGCCAGATTTCTCAGGAAGAACTGGTGGATTATATCACTGAAAAGGGGAACCCCCGGAACCGGAAAGGGGTGCAGGAAGTAGAGATCACCTACCCCTCCGAGTATTTGCGGGACGGGGTGCGCATCATCGACACCCCGGGGGTGGGCTCGGTTTACAGCCACAATACCGAAATTGCCTATAACTTTCTTCCCCAGGTTGATGCTGCGGTGTTTGTGGTCACGGTGGACCCTCCCCTTTCCGCCGCGGAACAGGAATTCTTAAAAGACGTTCGGGAATACGTCCACAAGCTCTTTTTCGTGCTGAACAAAATCGATTATGTGGAAGAGGCCGAACGTCGGGAAGCCATGGATTTCACCACCCAGGTGCTGAAACAAAATCTGGGGGAGAACAGTGTGAAGCTCTTTTCGGTATCCGCCAAAATGGCCCTGGAGGGGAAACACCATGGGCGCCCGGAACTCCTGGCCGAGAGCCTTTTGCCCCGATTTGAGGAATATTTACGCGACTTTCTTTACCGGTCTAAGGGTCGGGTGCTGCTTATCTCCTGCGTGAGCAACGCCCTTAAAGCCATCGCCGACTCCACTTTGGCCCTGAAGGTGGAACGCCAGGCCAGTTCCCTGCCGCTTAAGGAACTCGAGGCCAAAATTGCCCGCTTTGAGTCGGAACTTCAAGGGGTGGAGAAAGAACGGGAAATGTCCCTTTTCCTCCTGGACGGCCGCCTCCAGGGGGTGATTAAAACATTCGACGGAGACCTGGAATCTTTTAAGAGGGAGACCACCGAGCGCCTGCGCCGGGAAATTGCCGCGGCCTTTCAGGAAAAAAGTCAACGCTCTCCGGACTTGCGCAAGGACATGGAGGATTTTTTGTTTGCCTCCTTACGGGATCTGTTCACCGGCTGGCGTCGCCAGGAGATCGATAAACTTACCAACCTGCTGGCGGACACCCACCAGGATTTCGCCGGACGCATCAATGCCATCCTGGACCGCCTGACCCAGTTGACCGCCCGCATCTTTGACTTTGACCTTCGAGGCTTTGCGGTGGAGGAGACCTTCGAGGGCAGGAGCCGATTCAGCTTCAAATTCAAGGAAGAGCCGGTGGGCCTGGAGATTCTGCAGATGACCGTCACCGGCCTGTTGCCCCGGGCTTTGACCAAAGGCCTGCTTCTTAAAAAAGTGCAGGAAAACGTGGTGGAACTGGTGGACAAACACTGCGGCCGCTTGCGTTGGGATTTTCATCAGCGCCTTCAGGAGATCGCCCGGGAGTTTCGAGGCGCCTGGCTGTCCAAGATTGACGACACCACCCAAAGTATCCGCCAGGCCCTGGAGAGAGCCCGACTTCAAAAGCAAAGCAGCGCCCAGGACAAGCACATCCGTCTGTCCCGGCTCAATGAAACCCTGGACCGGGTTGTCTGTCTGGAAGGGCAATTGGTGGAATTGCGGGAAAAAATTGAAGCAACTTTACATTAACCCCAGCCAACCTTATTTTTTAATCAAAGGAGGTGACCAAACAGTCTAAATCTAATGCGCGGCTGGAAGCTTTCAAGACTATTACCAGAGAGGAGGTTTGGCGATGAAAGAATACCAACAAATCATTAAAGAAAAAGGCCTGCCGGCAGTGGGACAAACTGTCAGAAATAAAAGGTACAAAACCTTATGGCGCGTCATGGAAAAACGGGAGGTCTGGCAAAACATCAATCCAGACCCCGAGACGGGTGAAACCCGCATGGTGCCGGCCATCTACCTGGCTTATTGGAAAATCACTGAGACTGATCCCCCCGGGGTCGGCAAAATGCTTGGTTATCTTTACACCCTGTACGACAATACCTTTACTCTTAACTGGGACATTGTGCAATAGGCCACTACGCAGCCATTTAATTGACCAGACTTTCAGGTCGGCGCCAGGCGCGCCGGCCTTTTTTTCGGGTCACCCCTCCCTCCCCATCGGGTTTCCCCTTGCCGAACACCCCAAGAATGTCCGTTCCCTGGTTATTTAATTCCAAGAAAATTATTTCCAAAGGCAAGATTATCTTTTCCGCCAAGAGAAAAGTCGGCTAAATTCCCTGTAATTCTGACCGAATACGGTCTGAAACCCCTTCCGCCAGGTTGGCCTGGCCTTTGCAAAACCGATTGTCAAACGCGGCTGGTTTAATTGTTGGCTCGAACCGCCTCGGTTCGAAAATCCAGCCGCTGATTCGAGAAAAATCTTTGGCGGTAAGGGGAAAAGGCTCATTCCATGAACATCACGGATACTGACAAGGCGATAGCCAGGCCGGTCTCGGGACCTCAGGACAGGGATGGCCGGCACATCGAATTGCCCGAAGATTTGGAATATCAGGGGGGCTTTGTGGCTGCGGCCATTCGCTGCCGGGATTTGGGATGGCGCCTGGCTGCCGTGGACGCCCGGGAACTTATCGACCTGGCGGTGAATTTCTCGGAACCCGTGGACCTGTGGCTCCGGCAATGCAGCCGGGCCGGACCGCTTCAGGGCCGGGTGAATCTGGGGGTGCACACCGGGTCGGTTTCCGGGCTTTTGGTCCTGGAGGTGAAAAAAGGTGAGGGGACCTGCGCTCTGGACCGCTGCGGCAGCTGGCGCTCTCCGTGCCGGGCCCGGTTGAACGGCCGGGAGCAGCATTTTTATAGCCTGCCGGCCGGCGGCGTCTCACCCCGGACCAGATTTTTGCCGGGCCCCCAACTCATGGTGTATGGGGAAGAGGGTCTGGCGCCCCTGCCGCCCTCCCTGGATGTCCAGAGCCGGGAATGCTGGCGCTGGCTGAACCCGCCCTGGGAAAACCCGCCGGCCGCCGCGCCGCCGGGGCTGCTGGCCTTTTTGCAGCAGCCCCCACTCACCGGAGGGGAGGCCGAAAACGTTGAAATTCCCTCCTGGGAGGAAATCTACCGCCACATCACCCCCCATGAAGCGCTGCTCAAGGCCTTGCTGGCCCCGTGCCGCTCCCTGGAGGATTATTATGACAATCTCCTCAGGGAGGCCCTGGACTCGGGCTTTAGGGACCCGGGCTTTCTCCTGGGCCTTTTGCGGCGCGCCCCCCAGGGGGATGTGGAACGCAACCCCGGGCGCTTGGCCCACCTGAGGCGGCTGGTAAATGAAGCCCGGCCCGCTCCGGCCGGCGATTCCCCGGGCTTCACCCCGCCCGTCCCTGAACCGCAGGGATCGCCGAACATCGTGCCCTTGAGCCGATCCCGCTATGAGGTCATTCTGGCCGACCTGAGAATGCTGAGGCAGAAGGCCGCGGAACTGGAGGCCGTGCTCCTGGACTGGAACCAGAATCTGGCCGCCGGCCCGCATCGGGCGCCTGGGTCATCGCCCACCACTGCCGTCAGCTCCGAAGATCAGGCCGGCGCCTCCGTTGAGGATTGCCGGCGGGCGGAGAACCTCCTGGGATTCATCCATGAAAATCCGGTCCAGGAAACCCTGGAGTTTTCACCCTCCGGAGATGCAGGCTCACCCGAGATCGACCAGGATAGTATTCGATTTCATTATACCGAATTACCTCCGAAGGCCGGACCGAATTGCTCCGAGGAAACCCTGAAAGCCATGGTGAGCAACTGTTTGCAGAACAATCCCGACCTGGCCCAGGACCCGGCCAAGCTGCAGATGGTCCAGTATTGTTTCAAAAATTATGTCAATATCAATCCCGACCTGTCGGACTTGAGCCTCATGGAGCGGTTGGAGCGGGCCAGTCAGATGGCCAGGGAATTTTTAGGGACCCGGGCCCAGGGCTGAAATAAAGAGGGGGTCTCCATTAACCCCCGGTTCAGCTCCGGGGCGGTCTGTCCTGAAAAGTTTCCCGTAGGGTGCGTCTTACGCGCCGAAAATTGGTGCGTGAAACGCTACAGAGCTTTGACCCAAATCAGGCGATATGTCGAGGCAGGCGGGATGCCCGCCCACCTTTTCATGCTTTTCGGGTGCACCGCAAGCTCATGAGTAACTGCCTTATACCAATTTCTCCTTGAAATCCAACCAGCGAAACGCCTAACATATTGATTGTTTTTATTAATTTTTATCGAAACCATCATGGCCACAAATGGCCAGCCCCGCAGATGAAAATCTTTTGTAAGGGCGGGGCAACCCCGCCCCTACGGGTGGATTTTCACGGATAAACAGAAAACCGGATTAATGGTCCCCTACCCTCTCCCGGCGAGGCGCCCTGATATTCTTGCTCTGCAATATTTAATTATGGTTTTACAATAAAAATATAAAAATTAAGGGAAATTGGCCAGATATTTAAAATTCATGAGTATTTGTTATGCTAAATTATTATTTAGCAATAATAAATCAGGGTCCCCCGGCCCTTTTTCCGGCCGTCCGGCCAGGGAACAAGGACAGACGAAGACCTGTCCTGCCTGAGCGGCAAGCAAGTCTTCGCCTGGGACTGGGGGAGCTCCTTAAAAAACGGGGACCGGTTCCATCTGAGGGACGATGGAGCGGCTCAAGCGGGAGGAGAACAGGAAAGCCCGGGCCATCTGTTTGAGGGCCGCGCCTGCCTGGCTTTTCTTTTGGAACAGGGCTTGGGGAGACATCTGGTTGATGGCGAACTCCACCGCCGGGTCAAAGGGCAGGTGCCCCAGCATGTGAGGCTGCAGGCTCAAAAAATCCGCACAGACTGACCTGATGATCTGCACCGATTTTAAATCCTGATCGGTTTTCACCATATTGACCACCAGATAGAGCTGAAATTCACTGAGGATCATCTGGAAGCGGGCGGCGCGCTCCGGCGACGAGGCCTCCAACTGCTCGGCCAGGTCTTTGATGGACTGGAGGTTGCCGCCGCCTTCCTTGCCCCCCATCTGATAGATCAGGGTGGCGGTTTCATGGTCGCCGGCGAATTCCCGGGAAAGTTTCCGGAACAGGGCGCTCTTGATGAAACCATAGACATTTTGCAGGGAGGTCACCATGCCGGTGAGGACCGCGACCTTGCCGGGG
Source organism: Desulfobaccales bacterium (assembly GCA_041740935.1). GTDB lineage: Bacteria > Desulfobacterota > Desulfobaccia > Desulfobaccales > 0-14-0-80-60-11 > JBGSLA01. Next base: position 15,432 of record JBGSLA010000218.1, read on the forward strand.
GAATGATTAAAGAGGTCCAGGGTATTAAAGGACGTGCCGGCCCCGAGATCAAGGAGGATGAAATCCGCGGACAACTCCTGGATCTGCTGCACCAATCTGAGCTTCTGGGAATAGGTGGGGTTGGCCGCGCCCAGGATGTCATCGGCCCCGGAGATGAGGCTGATGTTGTCGACCTGGGTGGGGATCACCGTATCTTCCAGCCGGGAGACCCGGCGCAGGAGAAAATCCTCCAGGGTGACCTCCGGGAAGCGCAGCCCCAGAAGGGTATGAAGATTGGCCCCTCCCAGATCCCCGTCGATGAGGATCACTTTTTTGCCCAATTCCGCCAGGCAGACGCCCAGGCCCAGCGTTACAATACTTTTGCCGACGCCGCCTTTGCCGCCGCCGACACTCCACAGCTTCACACGCGCTTGGTCAAGCATAGGTCCTCCCCCAAGGCACCTGCTCGGTTATCTCTTCAGTGATCTTGCCAGCCACAGGGCCTTGATCTTTTTCACGGCCAGAATGGCGGCCCCGCCGGCGATGATGATGGGGGCCACCCGGAATTTCAACCACCCTGAGCCCAGGGTTTGGAACATGGCCCCGGCGATGAACAGGCCCACACCCAACAGGTTCCAGCCTTTGACATACTCGGAGGGACCCTCTTCTTTCTGGGCCTGGTCCCATTTTTCCCAGAGTTTTTGCATATCCGGCGACTTATCAGTCTTGGGACTCGAGGCGATGGGGGCGAAGGTAACGGTTTCTTTGGCTTCCATGTCCTTTCCTTGTCCTTTGAGGTCAGGCTCCCCGGTGGCACACCTGGAGCAGGAATTCCCTGGCCATTTTGCCGGCCATGGCCAATTTTTCCCCGAGGGGCAAGCCGTTGAGCTCGGGGTTGAGATCGATATAGTTCCGCAAACAAAACTGCAACATTCGTACCGCCTCTTCATCTGTGGCCAGGTCGGAATTGTTTTTGAGGAATTCCTTCACCACGGCTTTCAGGCTGGTCAAAGGCTGACGCGGGCGGTCCGGCGGTGGGGAGCCTACCAGGGTGTCGAAGGGAAAGTTGTGGGGTTCCAATCCAGAAGTGGAATAGAGAGCCCGAGGCTCCGCGGCCGCGTGGGATTGATTCCCTTCATAGCGGCGCTCCCATTCATTCAGGCGGCGTTGCAGGGCTTCGGCCTTGGCGGTCAGTTCGGCCAGTTCGAAGATCATGCTCTCGTACCGGCTGCGGTCCAGAACCACCCGATTTTCCATGAAATCCACCAGATCACTGACCGGGGCAGGCTGGCCTGCAGGGCTCAAGGGGGTTTCGCATTCTGAAGCCTGGAAAGGGGCATTCCCCCGGCCGACGCGGGTTGGCGTATCGGAGCCGCGAGCCGCGGCTGAGGTGGCTTGGGCCACCAGGTCCCGGATATAGGCCAGCCGTTCCGGGGAGGTCCGGGCATCCCCCTGGGGCGCATGCCACAGGAGGGCAAAAAGCACCGCCGGGTCGGAAATCCCCGCGGACCGGGCCTGGTGCGCCAGGTCCCGATAATAGGCCGGCAGCGAGGCCGCCGGGGTCAGCAGGGTGCGGATAAGGGCCTCCTGGGGCGCGATGAGGGCATACACCCGGTCCCAGGGGAGCACTTCCCGGGTGAAGTCCTGGTCCGGGCTTTCCCGGAGGAAGCCAAAATCCTCCAAAAACTCCCAGACCGAGGGGCCCGGGGGATCGGGGGGGATTTCCCAGGGAGGACTCAGCCAGTTCCATATCTGATCGTGGTCCAGGCGCCTGGAAGGGGGCGCCGGAACCACGCCGCCCTGGGCGTAAACCCGCATCTGGAAGTTTTCCAGCCCACCGGACACCGGCAGCCGGGCAGCAGGCGGCAGGGCGAAATAATGCTGCTCCCGGTCCTCGCCGGCCCCGGCCCGGCAAACCGCGCGCCACTCGCCATAGGAGTCCAGGATGGTTTCACCCCGGGGGGTCTCCAGCACCAAAAGGCGGGAAGGCAGACCGGTTCTGATCCCCAGGCTCACCTCCACGCCGGCCAGGGCCAGGGTCATGAGACGCTCGCCCCAGACTTCCGAAGACTGACTGAAGTCCAGGGTTTCAACCCCCTGGCCCCGGGGTTCCAATATCCACCCCAGCTCCCGATAGCGATCGGCATGCTGGATGAGGGTTTCGCTTTGCTCAAGGGTGTCCCGCAAATGAAAGATGCGCCCCAACTCTTCCTGGCCGATGCGGACCTGGAAGTCTTCCGGGCCGTCTTTTTGGGGGACGCGGCTCATGGATTGGCCTTTTTCCTCTCCACCATGCCAGCTTTAGTGGACCGGCCTCGGCCGGCACCCGGGGCCGGGCTCCCGCTGCGGCCGTGGGGCCCCCCCGGCCTTTCCGGGACCAAGAGGGGTCAGGGGGGTCATTTTCTGGTTTCCTGCAGTTTTTCCAGGGCCCGATCCAAATTACCCTTGGCCTCTTCGTAAAACACGGGCCTCAGGTCCAGGGCCTTCTGGAAGCACTTGGCCGCATCTTCGTAGCGGCCCTCCAGATAATAGTGGACCCCGATATTGTTGAACGCCTGAGCTTCGTCGCCCGACCGGAGAAAGGCGTCGAAGGCCTCATCGTAGCGCTTCAGGCCGGCCAGGGCCATACCGAGGTTAAGGTTGATCTTTTTATCCTTGGGATCCAGGCTGTGCCCCTGTTTGAGGTAGAGCAGGGCCCGGTGGTAATCTTTCAGCTTGAGGTGGGCCTGGCCCACGGCGGCCAGGAGAGCCACGTTTTTTCGATCCAGGGACACCGCGGGTTCCATAACCCGGATGGCCTCCCGGGGATTTTCCTGGGACAGATAGGCGATGCCCAAAAGATAGCGGGGCTTGACCCTGCTTCTATCCTGGCTCAGCACCTCCTGGAAGGTGCGGATGGCCTCCGGATAGCGCTTCTCCTCCAGGAACGACAATCCCACCCCCTCCTTGGCCTCGATCATCTGGGGCTTGGCGGCCAGGACCGTATTAAGTTCCTGGCGCGCCGCCTGGTACTGCCCGGCAAGCAGCAGAATCACCCCGACCTTGTACCTGATGTCGTGGCGCTCCGGATTTTCTTTCAATACTTGCAAATAATGCACCAGGGAGCCGTCATATTGCCGTCTCTCCAGCAGCAGGTCCCCCAGGGCCTCCCGGCGTTCGGGGCTCAATTGCTGCTCCGCGCCCGGGTAAGGCTTGGGCGTCACCGGATCGTAGGCCTCCTGCAGTTTGACGGCCTCTTTCATGCTGATAGGCTCCACCTTCATGCCTTCGGTTTTTTTGGAACAATTGCCTGTCAAAACCAACAAGGCCACCAACACCAGGCTCAACCTGAATCGAACGGCTGACTGCATGACACACACCCTCCTCATGCAGGCAGTTTAGCGAAGGCCTCCCCTCTTTGCAACGGTCCTCAGACAACGCCGGCGGATATCCAGCCTCCCGGGGGAGACCAGGCCTTTCCGGCAGAACCGCGCCCGGCTCTCCCCCGGGGGTCGGTGCCCCCGGGCCGTTTAACCGTTTTGCTCCGGGCGCGGGGTTTTTTCCGGGGTGGAGCGGCCCGGCCGCAGTCAAAATCAACCACCGGCGGCGAGGAGGGACCGGCCACAGGCGGCGGCGCCGCCTTTTCCGAAGTTCTTCCTCAACCATCATCTGCCAAGGTGGCACGGGTTTCGGCGCCGGCATCCTGGGGGAGGGTTCGGTGCCCGGCGTCGTTTCAGCCGATGGATGGGGAGCCCATCGGGGCTGATATTGAGAAGCGGCCTCGGTTGCGACCGGGGCCGCCGGTGGCTGCAGGGTAAAGGCCAGGGGGAGTTCAAGGCCGGGGCAGGAGTTGATTTCCGGTTTGGACACCAGCCCGCCGCCTGGGCCGCACCTCCGGGGTCGGGGCTGCGGTCCTTTCCCTGTCGGCGAAAAAACACCAGCCATGCTGATTCCCCCCCGGTCAGGCATAATCCCCCCAAAAGCCTCTCACTTCTGGATCAGACTGCGGTAAATCTGGATGGCCGCGGGCCCTAAAATGACGATAAAAATCGACGGAAAAATGCAAAACAGGGTGGGAAAAATGATTTTAATGGGCATCTTGGCAGCCATCTCTTCAGCCCGCTGGCCCCGCTGCACCCTGACGAAGTCCGCGTGGGTGCGCAGGGAGTTGGCAATGGAGGCGCCCATTTTCTCTGACTGAATCATCAAGGCAATCAGGGACTTGACACTCTGGACGCCGGTGCGCTCTCCCAGGTTGTTCAGGGCCCGGTCCCGGGGGATGCCGGCCCGCAGTTCGGCATTGGTGATGCGCAATTCCTGGTAAAAATCTTTGGAAATGCGGCGCACTTCGTCGGCCACGTGGTTCATGGTGGACTGCAGGGACAGGCCCGCCTCCAGGGAAACGATCATGAGGTCCAGGACATCGGGCAAGGCCCGGTCAATACGCTCCTGCCTCCGGCCCAAAGATTTTCTCAGGAGGTAATTCGGAAAGTAATATCCCAGGGCCGCCACAAGCAGGCCCAGGCTCAGATTCATGGTGCTGACCTTGTGGGTCCAGGTGATATAGGCCAGGTAAGCCAGGGGGAAAAGCAGGGTGGTGAGGGCCTTGAGCCCGTAAAACACCGCCACCGCATTGGTGTACCGGAAGCCGGCCTGGATAAGGGTGATGCGCAGGTCGGACCTCTCGGCTTTTTCCTTGCCTTTGCCCAGGGCCATGTTGCCGAAGGAACTGATGACTCCCAGGGTCTGTTCCTTGAGGCCGGAGGCGCGCCCCCGATGGACTGCCTGAGCCTGACCGGTTTTGGATTTGGTGAAGCGCTCCTGCATCTGCCGACGGGTGCTGGTGTAGACGCACAGGCCGTAGATCAACAGGCCCACCGAACTGAAGGTTCCCACCAAGATAAGCAGCGTCAGGTGATCCATCTCCTGCTCCCTTTAGACATTGATCCTGATGATCCTCCGCATCCACAGGATTCCCAGGAGGATATTGAACAGCCCGATGCCGATGAGATATTTGCCGTTGGGCTCGATGAACAGGGTGTCCAGATATTTGCGGCTGAACAGGGTCAGGGCCATAAAGACCACAAAAGGCAAGAGGGCCAAAATCAGGGCGGAAAAGCGTCCCTCTGCAGTCAAGGCCTGAATCTTGCCTTTGAGTTTCAGCCGTTCCCGGATGAGATAGCCGATATTTTCCATGACCTCGGCCAGATTGCCCCCGGTTTCCGTCTGGAGCATGACCGCGGTGACAAAATATTGCAGGTCCTGGCTGGCCACCCTCTCCCCCATGCGCTTGAGCGCCGGGTTGATCCCCAATCCGAGACGCTGCTCCTCGTAAACGATCTTCAACTCGGTTCCCAGGGGATGGGGGGTCTCTTTGCTGGCCAACTCGATGGAGGAAGGCAGGGCATGGCCGGCCCGCAGGGAACGGGCCAAAAGTTCCATGGCCTCAGGCATCTGCTTCTCAATGATCCTGGTTTTGTGACTCTTTTTCAGGCGGATAATGATAAAAGGGGTATATCCAAACACCACCGCGGCTCCCAGGGCCGGGGGGAGCCCCAATTTCAGATAAACGGCCAGGAAACCCACCGCGGCCGCCAAGCCGGCCGCAGCCAGAAAGGTTCCGGGACGGCAGTAAAGGTCCGCTTGCAACAGATTGCGCTGCAGGTTTTCAATCTTCCCCAGCGCGCCGATGCTCCGGGCGATGGCCGTCAGGGGGCTGCCTTCCATTTCCTGGATATTTTTCAGGATCTGGATCTGATTCAAGCGCTGGTTCCGGCCTCTGTTCAAGCGCTGCGTCACATAGTAGCGCTGGAGCAACGGGTGGATGATGACGTGATAGACCCCGGCGACCAGCAGAAACGCTGCCAGGAACATCCCGATGAGACCCAGGGTGTAGGCCGGACCGGCCTTGATGCTCAAAAAATCCATATCCAGACTCCGTTGGTGGTCCCCCGCCTTTGATTATCGCCTGTAGCGCATCTCGTAATCATCGGCCCGGGAGAACACGCCGTCGTTTAAGGTCACCCCGAAGATCTTGCAGCGGTCGGCAAACCGGGGCCGCACCCCGGTGGACACGAAGCGCCCCATCACCCGCTCCTGATCGTCCATGGCATGGCGCTCGAACACAAAGATGTCCTGCATGCTGATGACCCCGCTTTCCATGCCGGTGATTTCCGACAGGGAGACCAGGCGCCGCACCCCGTCGGTGTGCCGGGCCAATTGAATGATGACGTCCAGAGACGAACTGATCATCTGGCGCATGGCCTTTTCGGTGATTTTAAAGCCGGAGAGCTGCATCATGGTCTCCAGACGGACCAGCGCGTCCCGGGCGGTGTTGGCGTGGATGGTGGTCATGGAGCCTTCATGGCCGGTGTTCATGGCCTGGAACATGTCAATCACTTCGGCGCCCCGCACCTCGCCCACGATAATGCGGTCCGGACGCATACGCAGACTGTTGCGCACCAGGTCCCGCTGGGTGATTTCCCCTTTGCCCTCGACATTGGGCGGGCGGGTCTCCAGGCGGGCCACGTGTTCCTGCTGCAGCTGGAGCTCGGCGGAGTCCTCGATGGTGATAATGCGCTCCCCGTTGGGGATGAAGCCCGACAGAATATTCAACAGGGTGGTCTTGCCGGCGCCGGTGCCACCGGAGATCAGGATGTTGAGTTTGGCCACCACCATGGCCTTCAACACCTCCCCGATATCCGGGGTCAGGGAGCCTTTTTCCACCAGCTCCTCCAGGCTCGGCCGCTGCACCGAAAAACGGCGGATGGACAGCATGGGCCCGTCCAGGGCCAGGGGCGGGATGATGGCGTTGACCCGGGAGCCGTCCGGCAGCCGGGCGTCCACCATGGGGTTGGCTTCGTCGATCCGCCGGCCCACATTGGCCACAATCTTGTTGATGATTTTCAGCAGGTGGCTGTTGTCCTGAAAGCGGATCTGGGTTTTTTCCAGCAGACCCCGGCGCTCGATGTACACCTGGTCGAATCGGTTGGCCAGGATATCGGAAATGGTGGGATCGCTGAGGAGCGGCTCCAGGGGGCCCAGGCCCAAAATCTCGAATTCCAGTTCCTGAATCAGGCGATTTTTTTCCCGGAGGTTGATGGGCTCTGTCTCTTCCTGGAAAAGCTGCTCCAGCGCCTGGCGAATTTCCCGGGCCACCTGGAGATCCTCCAGGTTTTCCATCTGACTCAGATCCAGGCGTTCCAACAGCAGATGGTGTATCCGGCTTTTTACTTCATAGAGCTTGGATTCCCGGACTTCGTCCCCCCGCCAGGACGCCATCAGGGACATGGCCGCCTCCGGCTCCTGGACCTTGACCTCTCCGATGCTGCGGGTGCTGTAACGGCGAAACGCCATCTGGCCATACCTCCCTTAAAAAACCCAGAAGCGGCGGCGGGGCTTGGCCTCCCCGGCGCGCTCCCCTGCTTGCAGTTGGTTCGTCAGCCTGCCGGCCAGGCCTTCCAGACCCACCCACAGCCTGGATTTGGGGGCCACGCTGGCCAGGGGCACGCCCCGGTTGATGGCCTCGCTGAGGTTCTGGTGATCGCTGGGCAGGGTCAAAAACGCCTTTTGCTTCAGTACCTGCTCCAGGTTTCCCAGGGTCAGGCCGTTGCCCCGGTCATAGCGGTTGACGATCAGTTTGACCTTTTCCTTGACCGGCAGCCAGTTCCTGAGCAGGGGCCACACCTGCCCCAGGTTGCGCAGGTCCGGCACGCTGAGCTCGGTCAACATGAGCACCAGGTCGCTGTCCTGCACCACCTGTAAAAAGAGGCCGTCCAGCCAGTGGCTCAGATCCACCACCACCCAGCGATAGTGGGCTTTCAGGATGGTCAACACCTTCCGGAGCCCTTCCAGGCTGATGGTGTCCTGGTCATTGAAATCAGCAATGCCGTGAATCAGGGTCAGGTTCTTTTCATAGGGTTGAATGGTTTTTTCCAGGAAGGCCCGGTCCAGGTTCGCCTGGTTCTGGATCAGGTCAAAAACGGTGTACATGGACTCCCGGTCCAGAAAATGGCCCACATCGGGATAAGGGCGGCCCAGGTCCACCAGCACCACCCGGCCGGACTGGGCCCTGGCCAGGGCCACGGCCAGATTCACCGCCACGCTGGTGGTCCCCACACCCCCTTTGTTGCCGGTGATCACCAGGATCCTGCCGCCCACCCCGGTGGCCTCGGAGAGCCGCCGCCGGGACACGCGGATGCGGTCCAGGGCCTGTTCCAGCTCTTCCTGGTCAAGGGGCAGGGGCACCACTTCCCTGACCCCCAGCCGCATGGCGGTGAGCAGAAATTCGGGGTCAATCCTTTTGGAGCACAGCAGCACTGCGGTTTGGGGAAGGCTGTTGGTCAGGCTTTCCAGCCACTCGGGGAGGCTGTCGTCGCCATCCATGTACACCATGATGAGGTCCGCGGCCGGGCCTTGCTGCTGTTCCACAACGTTGGCCGGGTCCTGCGCCTGGCCCACAATCTGGACCTGGGGGAGGGTTTCCATCACCCCCAGGATGGCCGGATCCGCAACCCCGGCCCCGAACAGGATGGAGACATTGAGCATATCTGGCAGCATGGCTAAACACGACCTCCTGAGGCCGAAGCGGGCTTGACCCCGGACCCGGGGCCGGGGAACCGGCCGAGGCCGGGGTTTCCCCCATAAGTGAGGCGATTGTCAGTCAGGAATCGGCCGAAGTCCTGCCGGGCCGAGCCGCCGGACCCCACCGGCCGGGTATTCGGGACTTTTGGGGAGAACTCGAGGGGGGCCGCAGCAAAATCGGCGAAGATACAGAAGGATGCCCGAATAATATTCAGCGCCTGCGTGGTCATGCTCTCCCCCTGGTCAATCCCGTGGTTCGTTAACCCGGGGCGGCGTCCCCGTTCTCTTTCGCCTCCCGGATTATTTAAACCATCTTCTGGTGAGACTTTCCTGACCTCCGGTTAGATCTCCGCCTTGGTGCGGGTCATGCCCTTGATCACCTCCACCGCCACATCCCCCTTGGGTGCGATCGCGGCCACCGGCGCCGGGCGCGCCTGAGGCGTCGGGGCGCTGACCAACTGCGAGGTGAGCACTCCCCTGGTGTGGGCGACCTCCAGGTTGTTGCGGCTTCTCAACGCCAGGCGGATTTTCCCCTGATTGCTGGCCAGGTTCAGGATCTCAGCTTCATCCGGCGCCACTTCCAGGGTCACGGTTTTGACGATCACCGGCTTCTGGTCTTTCTGCTGCTGCTCCCAGATCTGACCGCTGGAGAGCACCGCGATATTCTGCAAAATGGTCTTGGAAAAGTGCTGCTCGTTGTCGCTCGGCATCTGGATGCTCATCAACACGTCCACGCGGTCCCCGGGTTTAAGGAACCCGGCGTTGCCCGAAACGTCGTCCACCCGCACGCTCATGGCCCGTTTGCCGTCACTCAAGAGGCCGCTGAGGCCGGCCGCGGTGCCTTCCGGCGCCAGCTTGGTCATGAGGATGGGTTCGCCCTTGCTCAGGGGCACAATGACCACCCGCTCCTTGACGGTCTCATAGCGGTCCAGCGCCCCCTCCGGGGCCAGTTCCCGGGGCCAGGCCACGGTTTTCACCAGGTTGGAGCTCAAGGCCGTGCCCGGGGAAATTTCCGCCGCGGCCACCACCACGTTCGTCATGGGCTTCTTGACCACCGTGGTTTTGAAGGTCACATATTTATGAATGCCCACGGTGGCCACCAACCCGGCCACCACCGCCAACACGATGTACAGAATGCCTTTCGGTAGTTTCATGGCTCACTCACTCCGAGAAAATTATTTCACGGGTGGCACGGGCTTTCTGCCTGTGCCGTGCAGGGTAAGGCCTGCGGCTACCACCCCCCTTTAAAAAAAGGGGGACTTTGGGTCGGTCTTTCATGAACCAGACGTCTTGTAAAGCGCCATCAGTCTCTTGCAAGCTTTGGGCTTTAATCCCAGAACCTGAAACCCAAAACCTAAAACCCAGAACCCAGAACCCAATATTCACCTCTCAGCCCCCCCGCCAGAACAGGGCCGCCATGCCCAAGGCCATGGCCACCCCGTAGGGGAGGCCCTTGACCTCCGCCTGGGGCCCCGGCCCGGAAGACAGGCCCGTGGGGCGAAACAGGATCAAGCTCACCAGATAGTTCCAGTACTGGCGCAGTTTGGCCCAGAGAATTCCTTTATAGACAAGCACCGCCAGGGCCATGAGGCCTCCGGCGACGGCCATGTAGCAAAACAGCATGAGCGTCAGCCAGGGTCCCAGCCAGGTCCCCAGGGCCGCCAGGGCCTTGACGTCCCCGGCCCCCAGGCCTCCCAGGGCATACACCGGCATCAGCAGGAAAAAACCTATCGCCAGCCCGAGCGCCCCGCTGCCCAGGCCGCCCATGCCATGGAAAACGGCTTGATAGAGCAATCCGGCCAGGGCCGCGCCCAGGGTGAGATAATTGGGAATGCGGTAGGTCCTGAGGTCGCCCCAGGCGATCCACAGGGCGATGGCCAGGGGCAGCAAAAGATGTGCCTGGGACGCTCCCCAGGTTATGACGGTGTTGAGCTGATTGACCACGGCTTCCCTCCTAAAGCCAACGGTCCTACGTCCCTGCTCTCAAGCCCACCAGGTAAACCGGGATAAGACCAGCAAGGCCAGGGACAGGGACAGGGTTACGATCACGACCTGGGAAAGGGAGTAAGTGATTCCTCCTTTAACCATGGCTGCCTCCTGTACGTAAGCTCCCCAAGTACGGCTTTTCATGATTTCCCTGCTGCTTTCCTGGTCACCCTGAGCCCAAGGCGAAGGGCCTTGGTTTTTTTGGAGATATTCAGCCCAGTTGGGCGGCTCAGAATGACCGGCTTAAAAATTCTTGTGAAATAAGAATGTTTCCCCAAAGCTGCCCCGGAAAGAGTCGGCAATGGCCCGACCGGGGCTTACTGCCGGGCCATTACCTTGGCGGACATGATTATTCGGTTACCAGACGTTAAAAAAACCTCTTCCTACAGAAATTGGGTCATCAGCCATTCAACCCGTCCACCAATTGCGGGTCGCTAAATACCCCGCTGATGGCGGTGGTCAGCGCCGGAAGTGACAGAGCCACGACGAGGGCAATCAAGCTGAGGAGCAGGGCATATTCAGTCATGCCGGCACCCGTTGCATCGCTTAGAAATTGGCGCATCATTGTTGTTTACCCCCCATCAGGCCAATCGGTATCGGCCTTGAGCTCGCCACTTCCGGACCTCTATACGGTGGCTTTGATTACATCGCATCCGCGGCTGATTGGAAAGTCCCCTGAATGGCAGGGGTAAGGGCCGTGGAAATAACAGTGATCAGCACCACGCCGATGAGGGCCACCAGAAGGGCATATTCCACCATGTTGGCGCCAGACTCGTCCTTGAAGAAATTCCGGATCTTTTCCATGTTTTTTTTCCTCCAGTATTTTTTTATTTTTTTTTTGCTTCTTTGTGCGTGTGTTGAGTTTGCTGTTGATTGATTGCTGTTCCAGCTTTCCAGAGACTTGCTGCCGTCCTGGTCTGCTTCCCTCCGCTGCGGTTCCTCCTCCCTGCTTTTCCCCCTGGTTCCCCCTCCTTTATCTTAAAAAGTTTGTCAATTTTCATCTTATTACTTCCAAGAAGCGTGCCAATCTTTTCAACTTTCTTCCATTGAACTTTAAAATTTCCCCAGAAAGTGTTTTCCCGGAAAGTCCTTTGGTTCCCTCCCCCTTGATGGGGGAGGGTTAGGGTGGAAGTGAAAAAATTTAGTAATACAGCCCAGTTGCCCTCTTGATCCCCCTCCCCCCAACCCCCTCCCACCAGGGGAGGGGGAGTTTTCGGATGAGAACCAGTGAGCTGTCCCCAAGCAGAGCTTGGGGGAACTTAGGCGTTCCCAAGCAGGAACTTGGGAGCGAGAAAATGCAGGGCTGGCACGGAGGCCCGCGCTAACGATATTTTCCGGTTTTAAGAAATGTAGGGCGGGAGTCTCGCCCGCCGCTTTATATGCGGGATGTGGAGACAGGCAGGGCTTGGCGGGCAGTTGGGTTTGGCGAGAGGGAGCTTGGGAACCAGAATATATGTGGAGCAGGCGCCCTCGCCTGCTCTTTTAAAGAACCGCTGAGGGCGGCGGTTCCACACCAACACTTTTCAGGACATGGCGGGCTCCGCCCGACGTTATAACCTTGAACCTTGAACCTTGAACTTTGAACTTTTCAACGGTGACCGGCCAAAAAAATGTCGCCCCGGTTCATCTTGCCATTCACCGGCAAGCGGGGCAACAGCTTGGAAATATGAAACTTTTCTTTTTTTATAAGATAATATTCTTTTTTTTCAATAATCTTTCCTGTCAATCAAGAGCCGCTTTGGAACGGCTGATGCGGTGTTTTTTCAACAGGGCGTACAGCCGCGGCTGGGACAGATCCGAGATGCGGCAGGCCTCCTGGAGGTCGTTTTGGGCCAGGGTCATGAGTTCCTTGAGGTACTCCCGTTCGGCCTGGGCCACTGCAGCTTCCCGATAATCCCGCAATTTCGGCAGGTTAACCCCGGCCGCGACCGCCTGGGCCGCGGAAATCTCCGGGGTCTCTTTGCTCACGGAGTTCCTCACCGCCTTGACCCGGATGGAGCTCGGCAGGTGGTTGGGATACAGGGTGGGTTCATGGCGCACCTCGGCCAGGGCCCGGTCCAGGGTGTTGATCAGTTCCCGAACATTCCCCGGCCAATCGTAGGCCATGAGACATTCAAAGAATTCCGGGGCAAAGCCCTTCTGGGGCAGGCCATAGGTCAGGCACAATTTGCCGCTGTGGTACAGCACGATGTCCTTGATGTCCTCGGGGTGCTCCCGGAGGGGCGGCAGGGTGAGGCTGAGGGAGCGCAGGCGGAAGAGCAGGTCCTTTCTGAAGGTGCCTTCGGCCACGGCCTGGTCCAGGTCCCGGTTGGTGGCGGCCAGCAGACGGAAGTTGCTCTCCACCTCCTGGCGGGCCCCCAGGGGCCGGAAGCGCCGCTCCTGGAGGACCCTTAGGAAGGCCTTCTGCATGATCAGGGGAAGCTCCCCCACTTCATCCAGGAACAGGGTGCCGCCGTCGGCCTGCTTGATGAGCCCCACCTGGGCCTTGTCGGCCCCGGTGAAGGCCCCCCGCTCGTAGCCGAACAGGGCGCTTTCCACCAGGGATTCGGGGAGCGCGGCGCAGTCCACCACCACAAAATTTTTCTGGCTGCGGCTGCTGTTGGCGTGGATGGCCCGGGCGAACAGCTCCTTGCCGGTGCCGGTTTCACCGAATATCAGGACATTGGCGTCGCACTCCGCGGCCTGGGCCAGGACGTCATAGCAGGCCTGCATCTTGGAACCGTCCCCCACGATGCCTTCGAGCTTTAAGGCCACCGCCGGCTTTTTGACCTTCTTTTCCTCCCGGTACTGCAGGGCCCGCACCAGGGGCAGGGTCATGCGCTTGATGGAGGACTGCTTCTCGATGTAATCCCAGGCGCCGTTGACGATGGCCAGCTCCGCCCCGTCCGGGTCGCCGACCCCGGTGATGATGATGACCTCGGGGGGGTCGGTGAGCTCCCGGATTTTCGGCAGGGCCCTCAAGCCGCTGCCGTCCGGCATGCGCACATCCAGGAAGACCACGTCATAAGAGCCGTTGACGGCCTCGATGATGCCGTCATTCAGGCTGTGGGTGAATTTCACCCCGTGGCCCATGTCGTTGACCATTTCAGACAACATCTCACAGAACAACTCGTCATCGTCGATGATCAGCACCTTGCCCATGGGACTCTCCCCATTTCCTTGGTCGATGCGTTCGGCTTCCATGGCTTATCCACCACCGTGTTGTTGTCTCGACAATATCCTGGCGCCCATGTTTCCCTATCCCTGGGGGGTCTTCCCCAAAGCCTTGCTGATGGCGTTGGTAAGTTCGCTGATGGACAGGGGTTTCATGATATAATCCCGGACGCCCGCCTTCTGGGCCTTTTCCGGGGTCACCAGTTGGCTGAAGCCGGTGACCAGGATCACCGGCAGCTCGGGCCTGAGCGCAATGAGTTCCTGGGCCAGTTCCAGACCGGTCATTTGGGGCATGGTCTGGTCGGCGATGACCAGGTCGAATTCCCGGGGCCGTTCCTTGAACATCCTCAGGGCCTCCAGGGGCTTGGTGGTGACCGTCATTCGGTAGCCCAGGCTCTCCAGGATCTCCTTCCACATATCCACCAGCCATTCTTCATCATCCACAAAAAGCAGGCTTTCCTGGCCGTTTTCCACCCCCGCAATTTCGACCCCGCCCGGCAATTCGCTGGCCTCCACCCGAGGCAGATAAATTTGAAATTCCGAGCCCTTGCCCGCTTTGCTCTGCACCGTGATGGCTCCCTTATGGGCCTTGATGATGCCGTGGACCACGGCCAGCCCCATGCCGGTGCCTTCTTCCATCTTTTTGGTGGTGAAAAAGGGGTCGAAGATCTTTTCCAGGGTGTCCCGATCCATACCGTGGCCGCTGTCCTTGACCACCAGGCGGATGTGGGGCCCGGGGGCCAGGCCGTGGAACTGGGCCGCGGCCTTGGCGTCCAGGTTGACCGGTTTCAGGGAGATGTCCAGCACCCCGCCTTTGTCCCGCATGGCGTGGGCGGAGTTGGCGCACAGGTTGATGATCACCTGGTGCATCTGGGTGGGATCGGCCAGGATGGTGTCCTGATCCTCCTCCAGCCTCATCCTGAGCTCGATGGTGGTGGGCAGGGTGGCCCGGAGCATGTTCAGGGTTTCTTTGATGACCGCGCTCACATGCACCGGCTTGCGCTCCTGGGGACTGGGCCGGCTGAAGGACAGAATCTGGCTGACCAGCTCCTTGCCCCGCTTGCCGGCCTTGAGCACCTGTTGCAGGCGGCGCTTCAGGGCGTCGTCTTCCTTGAGGCCCATGAGGGCCATCTCGGTGTATCCCAGCATCACCCCGAGGATGTTGTTGAAATCATGGGCGATGCCCCCGGCCAGGCTGCCGATGGCGTCCATGCGCTGGGCCTGGCGCAGCTGGGCCTCGAACTGGGGCCGCATTTCCTCAGCCTGCTTGCGCTCGGTCACGTCCAGAAGCACTATGTCGGTGTAGAGGGCCCGGCCCTGGGAATCGCAGGCGATCTGGCCGTTTTCCTGAATCCAGATAATCCGGCCGTTGGCGGTCCTGACCCGGTATTGCCGCACATAGGTGTGATCGGTGCCCAGACCGTGGAGGAAGGACTTGCGCACCTGCTCCTGGTCTTCTTCCAGGATGACCTCGGTCCAGGGCCGCCCCCCCAGGGCGAACTCCTGAGGGACATAGCCGGTGAGCTGTTCCAGGTTGTTTCCCAGAAAATCCACCGCGCCGTCCGGATAGAGGCGCCCCAGGGTCAGGGGCAGATTGGTCATCACCAGTTTCAGGCGTTCGAGGTTTTCCTGGAGGATTGCTTCGGTTTTCACCCTGCTGGTGATGTCCAGCATCCTCAGGATGACGCCCACGGTGTCGCCGGTGGCGGGGTCTTTGAGGGGATAGGAAAACAGCTCTACCTTGCCCGAATCATCAATGCGGGGGCCCCATTTGGTCACTACCTCATGGGCCGGCTCGCCGCTGACCAGGGTTTTCAGGGCCGGACAGTTTTCACACGGGTCAAGCGCGCCGTGGATTACGGCGTAACAGTGCTTGCCCACCAGGGGCTGATCGTGGGCGAACCACTTCTCGGTGGTGGGGTTGACCCTGACCAAGGTGAGATTGCGGTCCAGGACCGCGATGCCTTCCGCCACCGAGGCCAGGACGCCGTCCAGCAGCCCCTGCTGTTCTTTCAGGGCGTTTTCCACCCGTTTGGTGGGGGTGACATCGCGCAAGATCAACACGCCGCCGCTGACCTCCCCGGCTTCGTTGAGGAGAGGCGCCACCTGTCCGGCATAAAAGCCCTCCGGGCCGGCGGCGGTGAGCTTCAGGGGCCGGTCCGGATCCACAAACCCCCGGCGCCCGCCCCCTGCCAGGAGGGGGGTTTTTTCGTCGATTTCCTGGAGCAGGGGCAGCACCCGGAAAAGGTTCTTGCCCAGGGCCTGGCTCCTGGGAAGGCCGCTGAAGCGCTCCATGGAGGGGTTCCACAAAGTGAGGGCAAAATTCCCATCAAACCCCACCACGCCTTCGTCGCAGCGGCCCAGGATGTTTTCGGTTAAATCCTTTTCCCGGTGGATTTCTTTGTTCAATTGCTGCTGCTCCACCGCGAACAGCAGGGTGCGCCCCAGAAGCTGCTCCACCAGGGTGCGATGTTGGGTTTGCGATTGCTCCAGGGAGTCTTTGGCGTGTCGCAGTTCGGTAATGTCTGTGGCCACGCCCTCCAGGTAGTCCCGATCACCATAGACGCGGGCGGAACACAGGAGCCAGGCCACGGAGCCGTCCCGGCGAAAAAAGCGGGCCTCAAAATTCTGCAGATAGCTGTTGGCCACCCGTTCCAGCATGCGTTCCTGGGTGTCCGGCTCCACGAAATGGTCCCGGACCGCAAATTCCGGCGCCAGATCATGCCGGCTTTCATAGCCCAGCATCTGGGCAAAGCGATCATTGCACTCCAGGATGCGGCCGTCGCTCAACCGCCACCGGAAAATCCCCACCTGCACGTTGTCGAAAATATGGTGGTAACGCTCCTCGGTTTCCCGGAGGATTTCTTCCAGATGTTTGCGTTCAGAGATGTCCAGGACGATGCTGAGGATGGATTTTTGTCCGTGAAGTTCGATGAGCCGGCAATGGCTTTCCACCGGAAAGGAGGTCCCGTCTTGACGCCGGTGGGCCGACTCAAAGACCACCTCCCCCTCTCCGGCCGAGATCAGCTGCCGGCGCCGGGCCTCCGCCAGGTCCTGGCATTCCGGGGCGTCCAGGCCCCCCCAGGACAGTTCCAGCATCTCCTCCCGGGAGAAGCCCCGGACCTTGACCGCCGATTCATTGACGCAGGTGATCCGGCCGGCTGGGTCAAAAACAAAGATGGAATAGGGGGAAGAGTCGATGATCTGCTTTTTCAGGGCCAGGCGCTCCTCCACCCGGTTCAGCTCCCCCCTCAGACGCAGGGTCGTCCAACCCTGGCAGAAAAACGCCGCCAGGGTCCGGAGGAATTCCCGTTCATCAGTGGAAAAAGCTCCGGGTCCGGAGGCATACACGGTCAGGGCCCCCCACACCTGTCCCTGGTGGCTTAAAGGCAGGGCCAGGCAGGAAGTCAAACCCAGGGTGGCCGCCACTTCCCGGTAATCGGCGCAAGCCGGCTCAGACAGGATATCAGGACATAAAACCGCTTGGCGGGTGCGAATGGCGGCGCCGGTGGGGTCGCAGCCGCCCCCCTCGCCCGCCCAGGTCCGGGGGAGCAGTTCCAGCAGACCCAGAGCCAGGCCGGCGTGAGCCACCCGCTTAATCTTTTTGGCCTTGTTCAGTTCGGCAAGCCCCACCCAGGCCAGGGAATAGCCCCCTATCTCCACCAGCAGCCGGCAGATTTCCTGAAGAAAGGGCTGCTCCTCTTTGGCCTGGGCCAAGGCAAGGTGACACCCCCTGATGAGCGCCAATGCCCTCTGCGCCCATCCCTCCCAGTTATAGGTATTGGGAATTAATTTCATAACCCGACCGGCGCCAGGGCTCGCCATGGCCCCTGGAACCTATCCTCCCGTACGTTGCGGCCAGAGGGTTGTGGTGGCGGCGTTCGAAATCGAATGACAAACCTCTCTCGAGGTTGGCTCATGCACAATATCAAGCAAAACGGGTGCCAGGGAATTGTATCTGCTAATAATCGATGCATATCAATATGTTAAATAAATTAAAGAAATATTTAATTATTGTTTAACAAGAAATTTCTTTTTTTGAGATTCATATAAAAGGAAATAATTTACTTTGTCAAGAAAATATTCTTGAAAAGCAATATTTATTATTTTGCCAAAAAAATCAGGTTGATATTCGGTCGCCCGGGATCAGCCGAAGGTGAGGCAGCCCTTAAACCCCTTGACTCCGCCGGAATGAGAAGTTAGCTTGAAGCCTATGGCGTCGTTTGTTCTGGCCATTCCCACCTACTGGACCCACCCGGAAGGCACCGGCGGAGAGGACCTCATCTTTGATCACCCAAGTCCCCTGAACACTGCCGGGACCCTGCGCCGGACCCTGGAAAGTCTCATTCCCCTGGTTACCCCGGATATCGCGGTGGCAGTGGTGGCCGCGGCCACAGCGCCGGAGCTTGATTCGCTGGTGGAGGCCCGGGTTCGGGAAATCATCACCTCCCCTCCCCTGCCCTATCCGGTGGTCCTGTTGGCCCCCTCACATCTGGCGGTCCTTCAGGATATGGTTCAACCACAAGGAGGGGGAAAGTGGAGTTCTCTCATATCCTCGGCCGGTTATGGCGCCATCCGCAATCTTGCCCTGGTGACGGCCAATCTTTTGGGGGCCGAAGCCCTGGTCAGTCTGGACGATGATGAGGTCATCGAAGAGGCGGATTTTTTCGAGCGAATCACCGCGGATTTGGAAGAACTGGATCGGCGCTCCCCGGTTTTCGGGTTGGGGGGGCTGTATGTCAATCCGGACGGCCGGATTGCGGCCCCGGAGCCCACGGCCCCCTGGGCCCTGTTTTGGCCCAAGCTGCGCTCCATGAACCAGACCTTTGCCGGGCTTATGGCCGGCGAGGACCCTATGCCCCTGACCCCCCTGGCCCTGGGGGGGAATATGGTGCTGCCTGGCGGGCTTTTCCGGCGTTTGCCCTTTGACCCCCGCATCCCCCGGGGGGAGGACGTGGACTATGTGGTCAATGCCCGCGTGTGGGGGATTCCCTTTTTTTGCGACCCCAAGCTCAGGGTCCGCCACCTGCCGCCGGCCAAGCCCCATCCCACCTGGCTGCGGCTCCGGCAGGACCTGGTGCGGTTCGCCTACGCCCGCCGCAAACTCCGGCAGCAGGAGCCCCGCCCCGGGATGGTCAAGGTTTCGCCCCTGGACCTGACCCCCTATCCGGGGGCCTTTCTGGGGGATGATCTGGAAGACATGGCCCACCGCAGTCACACGGTCCTGGCCCTGGAGTACCTGGCCGCGGGGGAGGACGAGGCGGCCCGGCAGACGCTTCTGAATCTGCGGCTTTTGCAGGAGGAGAGCGCAAACCCCGCAAACGCCTTTGCCGCTTACCTGGACTTCGCCCAGCGTTGGCAGGCGCTGCAAACCTGGCTGGCCGACCCGGAAGTGGCCGCCCGGGTTCGAAAGTCTTTGTGGGGTTAAACGTGGCGACTCCCCCGTCGGTCATTCAGCCGGAGCGCTGGCCTCGGGAGGCCGGCCTGCCCCCCCTGGGGCTGATCCCGGCCGGGAGCCTGGATGCGGAAGAGGTCCTGGCCTATAAAACCGCGCAGCGCGTCCCGGTGCATTTGGTCTTTCCGGTGGGGCACGCCCGGGAGGCCGGCAATCTCCAGGGGCTGTTGGCCATCCTGTGGCCCCTGCACGGGCGGCTGGTGGATCGGGTGTGGATCGCCTTCGGGGGCGGGCGTCCGGGGGGCCTGGAGCAACTCACCCGGGAATTTCCCGGTTTGACCATTTTCCCGGCCCGGCGGCACCCGCCCCCCGACCAACAGGGCGTGCCGGTGGGCAAAGGCGCGGCCATGCGGGCCATGCTTTACCATCTTGTCGTCCAGGAAGGTTTATCCCATCCCCGGGCCGTGGTGGAGTTTTTGGACGCGGATATCCGGCCCCCTTATTTTTCCCCCCGCTGGATTGTGGATCCGGTGGGCGCGCTGCTGCGATTTCACCGAATCGAGGCCGTCAAAGTAGTGTATCACCGTCCCCGGGGGGGCCGCCTGAACGCCATGCTGCGGTCGCTCCTGGCCCTGTGCCCCCACCCCGGAGTGCAGGCCCTGCAGCAGCTGGCCTATCTGCTCTCCGGGGAAATGGCCGGGAGCTTGCGCTTTTGGACCCATCTCCCTTTTAAAAACGGCTTCGGGGTGGAAATCCTGACCCTGTTGAGCCTGGCCCTCAATCACCTCAGGCTGTTCCCGGACCGGCCCGACCTCGATGGTCTGGTGCAGGTGCACGTGGGCCAGATGGATCATCGCCATGCGCCCCTGACCTCCACGGCCCGTCGCCGGGGGCTCGACCAGATGGCCGGCAATGTGTTTCACACCTTCATGGAGGTGCTGATCAGGGAGGGCATCCTGTCCTGGGGGCCTCCCTGGCGGGAGTCGCCCACCCTGACCATTCCCCTGCCGGTGGCCCCGGGCCAGGGGAACCCGGAGTGGCTCCAGGTGCCCATCAGGGATGAGCCCCTGGCTCCCCTGATGACCCTGCCGGAGGTGCGGCGGAAATTGCCCCAACAATAATCCTCAGGGGACCTTTCTTCGTAGCCATCGGCCGGATCATCCCGTAAAATGTCGGGAGGGGTATATCTGGGCGGAAAAACGCCGAGCTTTGTGTCCTGAAAAGTTTGATGTGGGCGAGGGGGTTTCCCACGGGCTGGAAGCCCGTGCTACCGGGGCCGGTGGGCCCCTCCCCTGCGCCCCCTCCCCCAACCCCGTAAACCGGGAGGACAGGCGGGACGCCTGTGCCACCAGGCTTCCCAACGGCGGGAGGCGCTGCGCTTTCCCGCGTTACGGCTCCAGGCATTTTTTGGTTTTAATCTTTTAGCTTAAGGCTTAAAGCTTATAGCTTAAAGCCATCACTCACAGCTCACCGCTCATCGCTCAAGGCTCATTATGCAGGTGGCGCAGATCGCCCCTCCCTGGGTGCCCATTCCTCCCCGGGATTACGGGGGCACGGAACTCATGGTGGCCAACCTGGTGCGGGGTCTTATGGCCCGGGGGGTGGCGATCACCCTGTTCGGGGCCGGGGATTCCACTCTTAAGGTCCCCTGTCTGGGTCCCTATGCCCAGGCCTTTTGGCCCCCGGACAAGTTTTCCGAAAACCTGCACCTGTCCCATGCCTTTCGGCATCTGCAAAACCAGCCCTGCCGGGTGATCCACAGCCACCTGGAGAACGCCGCGGGTTTCTGGGCCCTGGCGGGGCTGGACGCGCCCCTGATCATCACCCTCCACACCCCCCTCACCCCCATGAAGGTGGATTATCTGAAAAGTTTTCCGGATATCCAGGTGGTGGCGGCCAGTGAGTTCCAATACCGGCAGTTGGCCGGACATCCGGGCCGGCATCTGATTCACCACGGCCTGGAAATCTCGGAGTACGCCTTCCAGGCCGAAAAAGAGGATTTTCTGCTCTTTCTGGGGCGGATTTATCCGGACAAGGGGCTGCACACCGCCATCCGGGCGGCCCGCGAGTTGGGGTGCAAACTGGTGGTGGCCGGGCCGGTGTTCAGCCCCGACCAACCGTATTTCGATGTGCTCATCAAACCGGAGCTCAACGGCGAGGTTATTGTGCATGTGGGTCCGGTGGATTTTCCCCGCAAGGTGGATCTGCTGAAAAGGGCCCGGGTGTTGATTTCCCCTCTGGAGGTGGACGAGGCCTTCGGTCTGGTGATGCTGGAGGCCATGGCCTGCGGCACCCCGGTGGCGGCCTACAACCGGGGCGCGGTGCCTGAGGTCGTGCGCCACGGGGAAACCGGTTTTGTGGTGCACAGCTACCAGGAACTGCTGACCTGCCTGAAACGGGTGGGGGAGATCGACCCGGAGCGCTGCCGGGAGCGGGCAGTCCGGTATTTTTCCCGGGACGACATGGTGGATGCCTACCTGGAGCTCTACCGGGGCCGGGGCTGAAGGGCTTGGGCGCCCAGAGGAGACTTTTCTTTTCCCGCAACCCGCTTTAGCGTAGAATAAGCCCATGCTGGTCAACCGCCTGGTGCTGAAATTGGGGCTGGTTCGGTTCGCCACCTCTCTGTTGTTCATCGTGCTGGCCACCGTGCTGAACCGCGTCCTGGTGGTGGAGCTCATGGTGCCCGTGGCCCTGGTGACCTTCAGCTTCGCGTTTCAGCACGTCATGACGCCGGTGGGTCTGGTCACCGGCTATCTCTCGGACGCCTACTCATTGGGGGGCCGGCACCGGGCCCCGTACATCTGGGGCGGCATGTTGGTGAGTCTGGCAGTCATGCCTTTTTTTCCCGCCTGGGCTCTGGCCCTGGGGAATGCGCCCCGGAGTACCCTCCTGCTTTGTGAAGGCGTGGCCCTGTTTTCGCTGTTCGGGGTGGGGGCCACCATCTCGGCCACCGCGATCAACGCCCTGCTGGTGGACCGCATCCCCAAGCCGGAGCGGGGCGCGGCCATGACCCTGCTGTGGATCCTGACCCTCGGGGGGTTCATTGCCGGCTCGGTGCTGGTGAGCCTGCTGTATCCCGAATTTGACCCGGCCACCCTCCCCCGCCTGTTTGCGCTCCTGACGGTCCTGGCCCTGGGGCTGACCATCGTGGGAGCCTGGGGCATCGAACCCCGGCGGCCCAGAGTCCGGGCCGTTCCTGAAAAGCAGCTGGATCTGGGGCCGGTTTTGGGCTTTTTGGGCCAAAATCGGCAGTCCCTTACCTTTTTTTTATTTCTGACGGCCAGCATTTTTTTTTCCGCCATACAAACCTTCATCCTCACCCCGTTCGGCGGCGAAGTGCTCAAGCTGCCGATGGCCGTCACCAGCCAGTTCGGCATTTATCTGACCTACGGCATTCTGGTGGGCATGTTGGGGCTGCACATCTTTCTGGGGGACAAGGGCCGGGATTATTGGAAAACCATCCTCACTTCAGGCCTCACGGCCGGGACCCTGGCTTTCGGGATCCTGAGCCTCACTGCGTTCGCGCTCGAGCCGGTGTGGGGATTGTATGCCCTGGGTCTTTTGGGTCTGTCCCGGGGCCTGTATAATGTAGGCCTTTCCTATTTGACCATGAGCATGACCCATCCCCTGTTCGGCGGCATCTTCATGGGCCTCTGGAACCTGATGAGCGGGCTGGCCCTGGCCGCGGGGGAGATGACCGGCGGAATTCTCAAGGAGTGGCTCACCGGCCTCACCGGCGCGGTGCCGGCCGCCTACGGCTGGCTTTTCATGCTGGAGGGGGTGGGGCTGTTTTGTTGCCTGGCCCTGCTGCTGCCCATCAAGCCGGAGGCCTACCAAAAGGGGTTGGAGCAATTTTTGATGGAATATGACGGAGAGCAGGAGCCGGGCCTGGCCGCGGAAGCCGGCGGGAGCAGTCCTGACCCTTAATGCGGTTTTGGGTTTGCGGTTTTCGGTTTTTCGTAAAAAATAAATAGAAAAAGCAAAATGCTATGGGTTTCATGTATTTCAGCACCATAAAAATCTGGCATAAATCCTGCCTGGCCCTCGTGGGCCTGGTGCTGCTTCTGGTGGGCCTGGCCGGCTGCGGAGGCTCGCCGGCGCCCCCTTCCAGCCAACTCCTCTCCTACACCGATGACGACGAGACCCGAAAACTCATCACCATCCTGGAAAAAGATAAGCGCTTGCCGGACTACCAGGAATTTCATCAGAATTTTAAGGGCCTGATCGTGCCCCAATCGCTCCTCTTGCGCTTTGAGCCTTTCGTTTTGGCCCTGTCCACCAAATCCAAAATTCCCTCGGTGCTGCTCCTGGACGCGCCCTGGGTGCAGCGCTACGGCATGGCGGGCTGGCTCTATGAACTGGAGACCGCCCGGTTTGTCTCCCGGAAAGAGCTGGTGCCTTCGGTGGCGGAAGCCTTTTCCGTGGTGCTGCCCCAGGGGCTGGGGGAACCCGGCAAAAAACAGCTGGTCGCGGTGCCCCCTTATATAAAAGGAAATATTCTGTTCTACCGCCGGGACCTCCTGGAGAAATACGGCCAAAAGGCGCCCCGCACCTGGGAGGAGCTCCGGGCCGTCTGCGCCCTGATCAAGGCCCGGGAGCCCCGCATAAAGTATGGCCTGCTCATCCATGTCAGCAATTTCCTGAACGATTTTTATCCCATCCTTTGGGGCTACGGCGGCCGGGTGATGGACGGCGAGGGCCGGCTGGTCCTGGAGGAGCCCCAGAACCGGGAACTCGCCCGCCAGGCCCTGGCGGACCTGCAAAATATGCAGGGCGCCATCATGCCCGGGCCCGATATCATGAAGGTGTTTGCCAGAGAAAGGAGCCTGCGCCAGAGCTTTTACCAGGGGGAGGCCCTGTTCATGATCAATTGGAACACCCGCACCCATGACCTGCGGAAGCTGATCAGCCAGTGTCTGGATAACTCCGGCGGTTGTCTGCACAACTTCAGCCAGGTGGGGGTGGCCCCCATTCCCTCCCGGCGGGGCCATGGCCACCGCTATTCCAACATCGGCTCCTTCGGCTGGGGGGTGAACCGCTTCACCGTCACCCACGACCGGCTGTGGGTCATTGATCTGGGGAGAAAATTCATCAACCTGGTGACCGATGAGAGCTTCCAGCTCCTGAATGCGGAGATGTACGATCATGTGCCGGCCCTGGTCCGGGCCCTGGGCAAGGTGCAGAAACCGGAGGTGCTCATGGTCTATAACGACGCCTTCGCGGCCCAGGACATGGTCCTCAGACCCCGGCCTTATAACCGCCGGGTCAACAATGTCCTGGAAAAGCACCTGGTGGAGGTGCTCGTCAGCCAGCGCCGGCCGGAGGAGGCCCTGGCCGCGGCCCTGAAGGAATTGCAGGAACCGGCCCCCCTTGAGTGAATGATGCCCGCGGACCCCACTTCCCCCCGGTATTCCCTGCGTTCCCGGCTCCTGCTCCTGAGCGGCGCCACCTTCCTGGTGTGCGCCGGCATCATCCTGATGTTTTTTCCCCTGCTCAACCTCACCCTGGAAGGCGCGCTCGAAGGCAGCACCCTCATGATGGAGAAGGCCGCGGGGGATGAAGCCGACACCATCGCCCGGCTCATGGTCCTGGAGTTTTCCCAGATGCAGGAGATCCGCCAGGCCCGGCCGGGGGAGATCAATGACGTGGACCAGGCCATCATGAACCTCATCTGGCAGAAGGTGACCTTCAACGAAGTCATCAAGGGCATTGAACTCATCAAGGGAGAGAGTAACGCGGAGGGGCAGCGGCTGACCTATTCTTTTTATCGTCAGGCGACCACTTCCCCCGAGCCCGTGAAGGGGCCTCAGAAGGCCATGAAGAGCTTTGTCGGATCGGAAGGGAAACTGCTGGATCAAATCAACACCCCTCAAACCCTGGAGAGGGACAGGCTGGAGAGTTCGGTGTATCTGGGGCCCAAAACGGAGGGCCAGATGCTGCTGCGCTATCTGCCGGTGCATATCCTGGTGCCGGACGAGGGGGCCATTTTTTGGGGGGTGGCCAAAATCGGCGTCGATATCTCCGGCCTGGCGGACATCAAAAACATGCTGGAGCGGGAGCGCAACCAGCTGCGCCGCACCGTCTGGCTGGCGGTCATTCTGAGCCTGGTCATGGCCGGCATCCTGGCGGTGAGTCTGCTGTACCTCTGGGCCCGCAGCCTCACCGAACCGCTGCGTCTGTTGAGCGACGCGGCCAGGGATTTTTTGACCGGCAAACCCCAGGATTACGATCTGTGGCTGCATAATCTCAAAAGGGTGGATCCCCGGAGCCAGGCGGAAATTTTTGAACTCAAGGAAAGCTTGCTGCGGCTGGGCCGGGCCATTCCCCGCCTGGGCGAACGGCTGTTCGCCAGCGAACCCCAGGCCTGCCTGACCCGGGTGGCGGCCCGGGCCCTGCCCGCCATCCTGGCGGACACCGCCCTGTTGCAGAAATTTCGGCAGCAGTTTCGGGAGCGCAGTCAACAGTTGGCCCAAGCCGACTCCGGCCGAGCGCATCCGTCCCCGGACGATCATATCGAAGACCTGGACGGCGCGCTGACCCGCCTGGAAATGAACCTCAGCGACTGGCGGCAGTTCGCCCGGGAGCCGGAAAAAGACTGGCAGAGCGTTGACTTGACCCCGATACTGGAGCAGGCCTGGCGGGTGGCCACCCTGGGGCTCCCCTCTCCGTCCCGGTTGGCCATCGACCTCAAGGCCTTGCCGCGAGTGTGGGGGTCGCCGGGGTATCTGGCCCAGACAGTGTTGCTGCTGCTCGATTACGCTGCCGGGGTCCTGCCCCTGGATGGCCGCCTGACTTTTCAGGCCGGCCCTCTGGCTGCAGGCGGCCTGCAGGTCAGCCTGGCCCTCTCCAAGCCGGCGTTTTCCGGGGAGGATTGCCGGGCCCTGCTGTCGCCCCCCCGGGGGGAGCAGGACTTCACCGGGAGCCTGGGGCCGGCCCTGGCCGCGGCCATCGCCCAGTGGCACGGGGGCGACCTGAAGGCTCAACCCCTGGAACCTGAAGGTCTGATACTCACCCTGACCTTGCCGCCGCCGCCCCCATGAACAGGATGCCGACTTTCGTGCACCGCGCCATCTTCTGCAGCCGCAGGCTTCAACCTGCGCCCATACCCGCGGCAAAACCCGTTTTGCCGTTTGACTGCAACCTGGCATGAGAACAGCCCGTTATCCGGTTTTCGCCCTTCGCTCGCTCACGGCCTTTATCTTCAGCGCCGGGAGCCTGCTGGCCAACCTGGTTCTGGAGTGGGCCTCCCGGCTGTTGTCCATCTGCGCCCTGTTTTACCGCCTGCTGCTGGCGAGCTTCTCTTCCCTGACGGGCCGGCGCCTGATCGGCCGGGAACTGCTGCGCCAGACCTATTTCGCCGGCATCCAGGGGCTGCACGTCTTCCTGTTTTCCGCCCTGATGCTGGGTTTCATCGTCATTGTGCATGCCACCCCCCGCCTGGTCATGCTCCAGGGGGAGGAATTTGTCGGCTGGCTCCTGGTGACCATCGTGGTCCGGGATATCGGGCCGGTCTGGGCCGGTTTTTTTGTCCTGCTCCACTCCGGCTCGGCCATCACCGTGGAGATCGGCACCATGTCCGTGAATCGGGAGGTGGAGGCCCTCAACCTGCTGGGCATCGATCCCTGCCGCTTTTTGGGGGTACCCCGCTTCTGGGCCCTGACCATCAGCGTGCTGTCGCTTTATGTGCTCTGCGCCTTTGCCGCCATTCTGGGGGGGTATCTGTTTTCCCTGATCTTTGCGGAAATTTTCTGGTCCATGTTCTGGCTGTCCTTCATCAATTCCCTGGAGTGGGTGGACGTGGCCCTGGGCTTCAGCAAATGTGTGCTCTTCGGCATGCTCATCGCCACGGTGTGCATCTTTTTCGGTTTCCAGGTGCGGGAGGACATGAACGAAGTGGCCCGCTTCACCTCCAAGGCGTCTCTTACGGCCATGGTGCTGTGCGCCCTGGTGGATATCATCCTGACCACCGCGTATTATTTGTAAAGCAAGGAAGACATCCAAGGCGGGATGCGCTGCTCTTTCCCGCCCTACAGAGCTCGGTGAATATTATCCTGACCGCTGCGTATTATTTATAAAATTCATCCCAACCCCCTGTAGGGGCGGACCCGTGTGTCCGCCCTTGATGAGGGTGCACACGCGGATGCGCCCTTATAGAGTTACGTGGGCGTAGGAGGAATCCGGGAACACAGGCTCCCGCCTGTGCTGCACAGGCAAGATGCCTGTGCTCCCGAATTATGGAGTCGAGGGGAAGATAGGGGGGAGTGGCCAGGGGTCTCAAGAGTCCGGTAGCACGGGCTTCCAGCCCGTGGCAAGCCCCCTCGCCCATAAAAACTTTTCAGGACAGAAAACCGGAAACTACCCAACCCATGCTGCGCTATTGTCTGGAAATGCACCGGGTCAGGCTGCCGGAACCTCCTCCGGGGTGGCCGGATCTCCTGGACCTGAAGCTGGGGCTCGATGAGGTTCTCCTGCTGGAGGGGCTGAGCTGGGAGGGGCCCGCAGCCTTTTGGCCGCTGGCCGCCACCCTGGCCTTTCCCCTGGAGGGACAGGTGCTCCATTGGGGCAAAAGTCGCGAGGAGCTGCCGAGAACCGAACTCTTCCGCCTGCGCCGGCAGATTGCCTACATCGCCCCCGGCCAGGTTCTGCTGCAGCATCTCACCCTGGGGGAAAACATCGCCCTGACGATTGCATATTACCGGGACGTGAGCACTTCCCAGGTTCTGGCGGAGCAGGAGGCCTTCCTGGAGAGCCTGGGGTTAAGGCCTTACCTCAGGCGGCTGCCCACCCAACTGCCGCCGGATATCTATTGGCGGGCCGTCTGGGCCCGGGAGTTGGCCAAAGGACCGCAGCTGGTCCTGGCCTGCCTGGATGGCCCCGGCTGGACAAAAGCAAGCCGGCCTGTCCTGCTGGAGGCGCTCAAGCCATATATCGCCCGGCAAGGGGGGGCCGTGCTCCTGGGCGGCCCCGACCTCTCGATTTATTACCACCTGGGCCACCGGCTCCTCCGGCCGGCGGCCGGGGTTTTTTCTGAAAGCCTGATGCGGCGAACCTTGGACACCTCCCCGGTGGACTTTTTCCCCCTGGTGTGATCAGTGATCAGTTACCAGTGATCAGTAATCAGTGGCAAGGGCGGGCGTCCCGCCCGCCTTGATAAATCGCCGTTTTTAGTGTAGGGCGGGCACCGCCCGCCGTTAGAATCCGCTGGCTGCGGAGCACCACCGGGCTTGGCGGAAAAGCCGCTCCCTAACCGGAAGATTGAGGACCAAAATACCACCCAAAGGCGGAAGGCGCTGCGCTTTCCCGCCCTACGGCCCTTTTTCCCCCTGGTGTAGCCGGTGGCTGGGGGCGTAGGGCGGGCGTCCCGCCCACAGCCATAAACCTTGAACCTTGAACCTTGAACTTTGAACTTTTCCAACCCGATCCCATGACCAACCGTCCGTCCGGCCACCAGCCCCGCACCTACCGCACCCGCATGGCCCGGGAGGGCCTGGTGGCCTTCCGGGTGGCGGTCAAAGAAACCGACCTCATGGTCCTGGCCGGCCGCGACCTGTCCCGCGAGGTGCGCGGCCTGGTGATTCAGGAGCGCCGGCACCTGGAGGCCTATATCCAGCAGCACCCCGAATTTCTCACCACCCTGGCCCCCTGGCCGGAGGACCCCTATGCCCCTGCCGTGGTGCGCGACATGGTCCGGGCCGGCGCCGCAGCCGGGGTGGGCCCCATGGCCGCGGTGGCCGGGGCCATCGCC
>JBGSLA010000219.1:0-23316 GCA_041740935.1 Desulfobaccales bacterium
GGGAGCATGCTGGGGCACTGGCTGTTCGGCGGCAATTCAGCCCAGGCGGCGCCGGGCGCCGGCGGTTCGAGCGGCTTTGGCCTGATGGACCTGATCCTGCTGGGCGGCATCGGTCTGCTCATTTACCTGTTCATCGCCAAAAGACGCCGGGAGCGGACGGCCGCGGCCCTGCCCGGGGTCCATCAGAGCAGCATGACCGAAGGCAGCCTCCAACCGCCGTACTACGAGTTGGAAGCGCCGCCGGCCGCGGAACTTGACCGGGACCTGGAAAAAGGCCTCAAGAACATCGAGCAGTTGGACCCCCTGTTCGCCGAAGACCGGTTCAAGGACCAGGCCATGGATTTTTTCTTTAAAATTCAAGGGGCCTGGGCGGACCGGGATATGTCCTCCGTCAAACATCTGCTGAGCGACGAGATGTTTCGCCTGCTCCAGGAAGACGCCGGCAAAATGCGCCAGGACGGGCTGGTCAACCGGCTGGAAAATATCGCGGTGCGGGAGGTCAATCTCACCGAGGCCTGGCAGGAATCGGGTCAGGATTATATCACGGTGCGGATTTACGCCACCCTGCTGGACTATACCGTCAATGAAAAGACCGGGGAAATCGTCGAGGGCAGCAAGGCCGAACCGGTAAAATTCGAGGAATACTGGACCTTTGTCCGCCCGGTGGGCAACAACCCCTGGCAGTTGTCGGCCATCAACCAGGCAGAGTGAAAGCGGAGCCAAGCAGAGCTTGGCATGCAGATGGGTTCCCAAGCGGGAGCTTGGGAACCAGAAGCAATGCAAAGGC
The DNA here is from genome assembly GCA_041740935.1 of Desulfobaccales bacterium. Classification (GTDB taxonomy): domain Bacteria; phylum Desulfobacterota; class Desulfobaccia; order Desulfobaccales; family 0-14-0-80-60-11; genus JBGSLA01. The sequence continues at coordinate 788 of JBGSLA010000219.1, forward strand.
GGGAGGCGCTGCGCTTTCCCGCCCTACAGTCCTCCAGTCCTTTGTGCCCTCAAGTTTGTTTTTTCCCCAGAACCCAGAACCCAAAGCTCAAAGCTCGCCGCTCAAAGCTCACAGCTCACAGCTTAAAGCCTACAGCTTACAGCCTCCCTTCCCCCACGCCCAGCCGTTGTGGGTGGGTGTAGATGTTCAGGCTCTCCCCCCTGGCAAAGCCCACCAGGGTGAGGTTCAGTTCCTGGGCCAGTTCAATGGCCATGGTGGTGGGGGCGGACACCGCGGCCAGGAGAGGAATCCCGGCCCGGGCGGCCTTGAGGGCCATCTCGAAGCTGAGGCGGCCGCTCAGCAGGGCCACCAATTTTCCCAAATCCCGCTTTTCTACCAGGGCCCGGCCGATGACCTTGTCCATGGCGTTGTGGCGGCCCACATCCTCGGCGCTGAGAAAGACGCTGCCCTCGGGGCTGGCCAGGGCCACGGCGTGGGCCCCCCCCGTGGCCTGGAAAACGGCCTGGGTCTGGGGCAGGCGGGCCATGAGGGCCAGAACCTGGTCAGGGGTCATGGTGAGGGAGCTCTTCAGCCGCGGCACCTTCCGGCAGATTTCCGCCACCGACTCCTTGGCGCACAGGCCGCAGGAGGAATAGGCCACCTCCAGGTGCCGGCGGCTGCGGCGCTGCATGGCCCTGGCGTTGAGCATGACGTCCACCACGTTGGGCGGCAGCAGGGGATCGGTGGCCGTGCCGCAGAAATGGATGGCGGTGACCTCGGCCAGGTTCCGGATGATGCCCTCGGTGAACAAAAAACCCAGGGCCAGTTCTTTTTCCAGGCCGGGAAGGCGCATGAGCACCTGGAAGGGGTCGCCCGCCAGGCGGATCTCCAGGGGCTCTTCCACCACGATGCGGTCCAGGGCTTCCGTCAGGCGCCCCTGACGGCTGCGCCAAATGGGGCGTTCAGTCAGTGGTTCGGTCATAGGCGATGGGCTTTTAAGAGTTATCGGCGGGCCGGCGGGCCAACCTGAAATCCAGCAGTCAGCAGTCAGCAAAGCTGGGCACTTGCCGGCAAAAAGGTCGGGACAGTACCCAAGGTGCGCCTGGCTATCTCAAAACCAGGAAAAATTCGGTGGGGCGGGCCTCCGCGCCCGCCAAGACACTCGGCGGCCGGGGACGGCCGCCCTACCGGAATGTGGCCACCTGAGGAATTTTTCAGAACAGGAAGCACGTTATCCTATTCCCCCAGGGTTATCTTTTCCGGGGGCACATCGTTCAGACAGGCAACATGGCCGCCCGGCTCCCCCCAACCCAGCTTGGTGCGCAAAATCTCAAAAAAACTGCGGCGGGGGGACAGGATAAGTTTCAAGGTCTGGGGGATCATGCTCATCTCCACCCGGTCCCCCTGCTGCAGGGCCATGCCCTCCTGGCCGTCGATGGTGAGATAGGCGTCCTGGACCTTCTGGGCCAGGGTGACCGCCACGGTCACGGTGTCCGGCAGGATGATGGGCCGGTTGCTCAAGGTGAACGGGCAGATGGGAATGACGATGATGTGGCGCAGGGTGGGATAAACAATGGGCCCCCCGGCGGACAGGGTGTAGGCCGTGGACCCTGTGGGGGTGGAGACGATGAGGCCGTCGGCCCGGTAGGTGGTGAGATATTCCCCGTCGATCCAGGTGGTGAGCTCGATGATGCGGGCCAGGGCCCCTTTATTGATGACCGCGTCGTTCAGAAAATGTTTTTCCCAACAGACCTCGCCGTCCCGGCGCAGACGGGCGTGGAGCAGCATGCGCTCCTCCACCGTGTATCGGCCTTCCAGGACCTGCTCCATGGCCGGGTAGAGCTCGTCCAGGGAAATCTCGGTCAAAAAACCCAGGCCGCCCACGTTAACCCCGAGCAGGGGCACCTGGAGGGAGACGTAATGCCGGGCCACGCTGAGGAGGGTGCCGTCCCCCCCCAGGACGACAATGCCTTCGGTGGCCGCCGGCAGGGGCGGCACATGGGGTTCGGGTTCGTTTTCCAGGTGCACCGCGGCCACCCCCCGGGCGGCGCACCACTCCTTCAGGTCTTCGCCCACCTGCCGGGCCGCGTGTTTGTGCTTCTTGCTGATGATGACCACCGACCGCACTCTTTACCTCCCGCAGTTGACAACTACCATATTCTTCGATATTTATCAAAACCAATGTCGCCCTGCCACCCTTGGCGTGACAGTTCATTGGGGGAGGTAGTGACCGGTAACCGGTTCTTACCCCATACTATATACAAGAAGGAGTGCAAAACCTTGGAGTTAGCGCGGCGCATCCGGCAAATACCGTCTTCGGCCACCCTGGCCTTGAATGCCAAGGCCAATCAGCTCAAGGCCCAGGGAATCGATGTGGTGAATTTCGGGGTGGGGGAGCCCGATTTCGACACCCCCGCCAATATCCGGGAAGCGGCCATCCGGGCCATCAACGAGGGCTTTACCCGCTACACCCCGGTGGGGGGCATTCTCGAGCTCAAGGAAGCCATCATCGACACCTTCAAAAGAGACTACCGCCTGGCCTACACCCCGGCGGAGGTCATGGTGTCCTGCGGCGGCAAGCACGCCCTGTATAATCTGTTTCAGGTCATCTTTGACCAGGGGCAGGAAGTGGTGGTGCCGGCGCCCTACTGGGTGTCCTATCCCCCCATGCTGATGCTGGCCGAGGCCACCCCGGTGATCATCCCCACCCGGGAGGAAAACGGCTTCAAACTGACCGCGGCCGAACTCAAGGAGCGCATCACCCCCAGGACCAGGGGCATCATCCTCAACAGCCCCTCCAACCCCACCGGCATGGTGTACAGCCGGGCGGAGCTGGAGGCCCTGGGGGAGGTGATCCTGGCCCATGACCTGCTGGTCATCTCCGACGACATCTATGACCGCATCCTCTTTGACGGGGGCTCGTTTATCAATCTGGCCATGCTGTCCCCGGAACTCAAGGCCCGGACCTTCGTGCTCAACGGCCTCTCCAAGACCTACGCCATGACCGGCTGGCGCATCGGCTACGCCGCGGGGCCGGAAAAGGCCATAGCTGCCGCCACCAAGCTTCAGAGCCAGAGCACCAGCAACCCCACCTCCATCTCCCAGAAGGCCGGGGTGGAGGCCCTCCGGGGTCCCCAGGACACGGTGGCCGCCATGGTCAAGGAGTTCGCCTGGCGCCGGGACGACGTCTACCAGAGGCTTATGGCCATCCCCGGGGTGACCACCCCCAAGCCCGGCGGGGCGTTCTATATTTTTCCGAATCTTTCGGCTTATTATGACCGCCTGAAGCCGGCTGCGGGACAGACGCCCTCCCAGATCCTGGCGGAATATCTCCTGGAAGAGGCCCAGGTGGCCGCGGTGCCGGGCGCGGAGTTCGGCGAAGACCGGTGCATCCGGCTGTCCTTCGCCACCTCACGGGAGCGGTTGGCCACCGGGGTCAGTCGGATTCAGGAAGCTTTGGAAAAACTGGGGAAATAACCGCGGGAAAAGGAAAAGAAGAAGCGCGGCCGACCTTGTGGGGCCAGCGGCCGCGCTGCCCGTTCAATGCCTGCCTTAGCGGCGTGCGGCCCGTTTGGAAGCCTTGAGGGGATTAATTTTTTGTTCGGTCTGGACCCCTTTGCCGTTGCCTTTCTGATGAGTGGCCAGGTTGCAGACACCCCGGCGCCACTTCACCGCCGGATCGGGAAAGGCGTTGCAGTAACGGTCGCCGTTGACATTGAGGATACGGTCGCAGCCTTCACAGGCCTCCACAATGGCATGGCAGGAACCGCCGTTGAACGAACAGCCTTTCTTGGTCATAAAGGTGCAGTCCACCCCAGATTTGATGCTTTCACAGTGCATGGCGATCAGCCCCCTTTCTGTATTAAATCTTATTAAATATATCTATATTTTTCGTCCTGTCAATGGCGATTTGGCTTTTTTTTGGAAGTGAGAGGCAGGAATTGACGCCCGGCCTCCGAGGGGGCAGGGGGTAAGCAGTCAGCAGTCAGCAATCAGCATACAGCGGTTACCAGGCAGAGAAGCAGGCAATAGAGGGCGGGAAAGCGCCACGCTTCTCACGATTCGGAAGCTCCCTAAACCAGGAAAAGCCAGGTGGCACATCCCGGCCTTGCGGCCGGAACTAAACTGAAAAAATTGAAGTGATTTCTTAATAAGATTAGCATGATGCAAGCAAAATCTTTGTCGAAAAACCAGAAACTCAAAATTAGTAGCACAGGCGTCCCGCCTGTGCAGGCGAGAGGTTGAAAACCTGGGCCACCGGGTGGTGGTGCGCCGGGCGCATCCTCCACAACCCAGACTGGAAAAATGCGGTGGCGCGGGCCTCCGTGCCCGCCCGAACCATGGGCGGCCAGAGACGGCCGCCCCACCAGAATATGGCCGCCTGAGGAACTCATCCAGGACAGAATCAAGGTGTCACCTCAGACCCCAACGGAGACCACCCGTGAAACCCAAAGACTCCCTGAAGACCTACCAGGAAAAGCGCCGCTTCGGGAAAACCCCGGAGCCCGCCGGCGGCGAACGCCCGGCTTCGGAGGCGCCCCGGTTCGTGGTCCAGAAGCACGCGGCCCGCAGCCTGCACTACGATTTTCGCCTGGAAGTGGAAGGCGTGCTCAAATCCTGGGCCGTTCCCAAGGGCCCTTCCCTCAACCCCAAGGACAAGCGCCTGGCGGTGCCCACCGAGGACCATCCCCTGGAGTATGCTGATTTTGAGGGGGTCATCCCGGAGGGGGAATACGGCGCCGGCACGGTCATGGTGTGGGATACGGGGACCTATCGCAATATCACCGAAAAGAAAGGGCAGCCCGTCCCCATGGCCGAGGCCGTGCCCCATGGACACGTCAAGGTCTGGCTGGAGGGGGAAAAACTCCGGGGCGGCTTTGCCCTGACCCGGTTCAAAAAATCCCCGGACGAGGCCTGGCTCCTGGTCAAGGCCGACGACGAAGCCGCGGACCCGGGCCGGGACATCCAGGCAGAGGAGGCCGACTCGGCCCTGACCGGGCGCAGCCTGGAGGAGATTGCCGAAGCAAAGTGAGCGGCAGGAAAAAGTCGGCTTACGGCCGGAGGCCAGGGCTCGCGGACGCCTGCTCTCTCCCCCAAACTCCCTACCCCTTGTCAGGAGCCTGTTTTGATATGCCGAGCGGGCAAAACTCGCGTCCTCGCGGCCTCTTTTTGCTATGAAGATGTGGCGTCGCCAAGGTATGATAAGCTGTGGCGACAGCCCCACCGGAAGTGCTTGGCAAGCACCGGGGAAAAAATAATCATCTGGAGAATCAGGAGTGTGATGATGGCAGGTGGCGACCCCCAGGTCAAGATGGAAGAGTTATTGGGAACCGAAACACCCTTCAGGTCTGAGCGCCGGTCCTACCGCCCCCGGCTGTGCCCGGCTCTGGCGGCGGGAACCGGAACCACCCGGCCCCTGGCGGGCTTCGATCTGGACGTGCTCAAAGTGGCCCAGGAACAACTACCCCTGGTCAGCCGCAATGAATTGGTGGAAATCGTCCCCCATGAAGGTCAATCCCGAAAGGCACCTCCCCGGCGCCTGGGCATCGTCCTGTCCGGGGGTCCCGCGCCCGGCGGGCACAACGTCATTGCCGGGCTCTTTGAGGCCGCCAAACGCGCCCATCCCGAGAGCCAGGTGATCGGTTTTCTGGCCGGCCCCAAGGGCATCATCACCGACCGGCATACGGAAGTCACCCGGGAAATGGTGGACCACCACCTGAATTCCGGCGGCTTCCACATGCTGGGGACCGGCCGGGACAAGATCGACACCCTGGAAAAAATGGATCAGTGCCGGCGGACCTGCGCGGCCCTGAACCTGTCGGGCCTGGTGGTGGTGGGGGGGGATGATTCCAACACCAACGCCGCGTTTCTGGCGGAAAACATGCATGACCTGGGTGTCCAGGTCATCGGCATCCCCAAAACCATCGACGGCGACCTGCAGGTGCCGGGTCTCCTGCAGATCTCCTTCGGGCACCATTCCGCCTGCATGGCCTTCGCCACCGACATCGGCAATCTGAACGCCGATTGCCGCTCCGACCTGAAGTACTGGCATTTCAACCGCCTGATGGGCCGCAGCGCCTCCCACATAGCCCTGGAAGTGGCCTTTCAGACCCACCCCAACGTCATCCTCATCGGGGAGGAGATCGAGGAAAAGGAGTACACCATCCACAACGTGGTGCGCCTCATCGCCGACGTGGTGGTGGAGCGGGCTAAGCTCGGGAAAAATTACGGCACCATCCTGGTGCCCGAGGGCATACTGGAATTTATTCATGAAATCAACGTGTTGATCATTAAAATCAGCTATATTATCGCGGCCTACAACCGGGAGGCCTCGGAATTTGAAGAATCCTTCCATAACCTTTCCTTTGAGGAGCAGGTGCAACTGATCGACAACAGCGACATCTGGCGGGACTACGACAGCCGGGTGTTCCTGGGATTGCCGTCCCTGCTGCAAAGGGGCCTGCTGCTGCCCCGGGACAGCCACGGCAATTTTCAGTATGCCCAGGTGAATACCGAGCGCATCCTGCTCGAGATGGTGGCCACCTATCTGCGCAAGCAGCGGGCCAAGGGGCTCTATAAAGGCATTTTCCGCACCCAGAACCACTATTACGGCTATGACGGCCGGGGTACGTTCCCCACCGTCTTTGACTGTGATTACACCTATAATCTGGGGGTGGCGGCGTACAACCTCCTGGCCAACGGGGCCACGGGCTTTATGGCCGCCATCCGGAACCTGCACCTGCCGGTGACAGGCTGGCAGCCCATCGGCATCCCGCTGGCGGCCCTGATGCACCTGGAGGAACGCCAGGGGCGCCTGGAACTGGTCATCGCCAAGCAGAAAGTGGACCTGGAGTCGCCGGCCTTCAAAATCCTGGAGCAGGAACGGCAAAAGTGGGCCCTGGAGGACCATTACCGCTTCCCCGGGCCGATCCAGTTTCAGGGCCCGGGCGCGGATACCAAACCCATTACCTTGCAGTTAAACAGCATCGGTTAAAATTCCACTTTCGAGATAAAGCTCAGCTGCCTGCCGTAAGAATTTTGGCCGGAAACGTACCACGGAGCCAAAACCTTCAATATTCAGATCAGACCTGGCTTTTTCCGGGCGAGGGGATAATTGTCGGAATTGGCAAGTGATGTTGCATGGTAGGGAATAAACAAGGCAGGGCCATGGCTGACCCTGCCTTGGGTTGTTGCTTAATGGAAAGCCTGGCTAACCCTTTCTGAACCTCCGGTACCAAAACAAACCTAACAGCCCCGATCCGAGTAGCGGCAAGGTGCCGGGTAGGGGCACCAACTGAAGGTTGTTAACCGTGGCGTCGGCATAATATCTAGGAATATCTCCGGGGAGATCATTTATGTAACCGAGCCCCTGATATAAGGCCAGCTTAAAGCCGTTGCCTAATTCATTCATACCGAAGTTGGTTATGTCCATGGTGGCACCCGATATCGGTGTTCCATCATCGTTGAGCAATTTAAGAATGGTGTGCGTAGGCTGAACGTCGATCGAGAATCTGTACCAATGGTCATAGTCCCACTTGCCTCCACCGGTTTCGTTGTGGAACTTGTTCTCATTGATTTGGCTTGCATAACCTACTATACGGTGCCCCCCGTGATCGGCGGCGGCAATCGAAAATCCTATACGGTTGCCATTACTGACACTAATGAGAGACAGGTTCATCAAGCCGTCTATATTACTAACAAAAGCACCATAATGAGGGCCTTCGCCGCCGGTTTTGAATCTCAACGTCGCCTGGGCACTGGTTAGACCGGAAAAGGTTTGGATAGTTTCAAAGCCTCTTGATTGATATAAATCTGTCCAGTGACTAACAAGCTGAGCGCCATCCCCGGTGTTAGTAACATCAGGTTTTCCGAGAAGTGTGTTTGTGTAAAGAAGGGGTGACGTGGCCTGCTGCCAATTGTTCATATTGGTGAAGTTGTCATCAAACAACGGTGCCGCCATTCCCGAACAATGAAGGTTTAGCATGATGCCGATGGCCATTAACCCTATGATCCACTTTTTGTTTTTAATCATTGCTCAATCCTCCTAAACCGGACCAAAGATGAGGAGCATTTAATCTTTGAAACTACACCGCGCCAAAAGGGACGACACTAAAAAGCTACACCATCTCTCGATACAGGCAATCCGACAATCTTTTATTCCTCAAAAAGACCTTACCATCTCGCCTCTCGGCGGGTTATGCTTGACCTACATGTTTATGAGAGCATGTCCTACATCCAAAAACAATCGGGGAAAACCTGATTTTGCAAGGTAGAAAATCAGATTTGTATGACGGAAAATGATGAAAAACACCTGTGGGAAGAACTATGCGCAGATAGTTTTTCTTTTTGTTTCACTCACTGCTCTTTATAAGCAAGTCAGCCCCTGCCGGCTTTTGGGCTGATATGACCACCATAGCCAAAATATCCATGAATCTCGTTTTTGCAGGAGCAGTGTCCGGCAAATATATTACATAAGGATATCAGTATGTTATGGGGAAAAAGGGAAGCGTCCCCCACCCATCTCATCATTCCCCGGCTGCTGGTTGGCGCTGATTTTTTCAGACCAAGGCCTCAGGCGTTGGTCTTTTGCCTTCGAGGCTTTTTTCCTGCTTCAGGGTTTCCGGGCTGGCGGTGGGGAGAAGCGGGAGGGGGACCCCCCGGCGGCATTCTTCGTGGATCAGGCAATGCTGCTTTTTGAGGTCCTCGATGAGCCGCTGTCCCAGGATCAGCAATTGCCAGACCCGGCGCCGGTAGGGCAGGGTGGGGGGGGACTCCTGCTGCCGAAGGCGCTTGAAGTATGGGTAATCCAGGAGCTTGCCCCACAGGTTCAGGCACTTCTGGAACATGGCCGGGTAAAAATACGGCAGCTCTTCCCGTTTTTCCTCCAAAAAGGTCACCGCCTGGGAAAGGCGCGGGTACGGGCCCTGGCGCCGGCGCTCGGCGCGTTTGTGGGTAAGCTTCTCCAGGGTCTGCAACTGGTGGGCCTGATGGAGAATGGCCATCTGCCGCAGGGCTTCCCGGTGCAGGGCCGGGTATTTGGCAAAAACCTCTTTGTAATCTTTGTTGATGAGATAGCTGTTTAAAACCTTTTTGGCGGCTTCGAAATTTTCCGGGCTGTAGGTGGCCAGGCGGCGCTGGTTTTTGGCCAGCCAGGCGGACAGAAATTTCAGGCGGTCCTCGTGGGTTTTGGGCGCCGCGATGAGGTCGGCGCGCTGATACATGATGGAGCCGCGATATTCCCCCCGGACGATGTCGGTGAGGTCCTTAAGCGACCGCAGGGTGTCCTTGAGCAGGTTGAAGCCGGGGTCCCGGCCGCCGTGGCAGGGGTGGATGATTTCCTGGGAGACCACCGACAGGGCCCGGTCTTCCAGGACATTCAAGGGGTTGTATTTGTGCTGCTTGTAGGTCACCTTGAACAACACCACCCGGCGCCGGCGGTCCACCAGAAAGCCCTGGTCGGCCAGGTGGGGGTGGGATTCGGCCGAGGCCGCGGGCAGGGACACCAGGGCCGTTTTTTCCACCAGGGGATATTTTTTCTGCTCGAAGCCACACAGGCTGGTAATGGTGCGGTCCGAGCAGCCCAGCACCTTGATGAGGTAGGGCTCCTTGGCCCGGCTCAGGCGGCGGGCGAACAGCGCCGCGGAGGTGCGGCGCTCCGAGGCGATGGGAAAGCCGTAGAGCTCCATGAGAAATTGGTACACGAAGTAGCGCTCCCGCTCATACACGGGGCTGTCCAGCTTTTTGAAGCGGCCCATCCGGCGGCCCAGGGTCTTGATTTCGGTGTCCAGGTCGGAAGGGAAGGAGGCGTAGACCCCCAGGAGGCGAAACACCCCTTCCTGATCCAGGGCGATGACCTGGGCCCGGTCCATGTGGAAGAGATAGTTCAGGAATTCCTCATAGCAGGCCAAGTCGGTGAGGTCCCGCCCGGCAAAGCGGGAGCGGAACAGGGTGCGCCGCTCCTTGTCCAGGTGGGGGGAGATCTTCTCCAGATTGTCCCGCAGGGCTTTTTTGCCCTCCGAGGCCGGATGCAACAGGTCGAACTGGAAGATTTCCTCCTGGTAGCACAAGGGGCGGTTGAAGGCCACCAGGCTGAAGCTGGGGAGTTCCGGATGTTCAGAAAAGGTTTTTTCAAAGGAGGGCAGCAGTTCCCGGGGCTCCACCAGGGGGTAGGAGGCGGAATAGGCCTCGAGCAGCCCCTTTTTCAGGTGGACATATTCCAGGACTTCTTTGAGAACGGCGCGGTCGGTGATGGCCGCTTCCCCTCTGAGGTATTTCCCCAGGGGGACTTCATTGAGCTTGACGTCGGCGAAAAAGGTCCGTTTTCTGGTCATCAGCCGGCAGTGACCTTAATTATCACCCGGCGGCGCCGGGGTCCGTCGAATTCGCAGAAAAAAATCCCCTGCCAGGTGCCCAGCACGAGGCGGCCCTGGCTGACGAACACGGTGAGCTGGGGACCCATTAGGGAGGCCTTGATGTGGGCCGGGGAATTGCCTTCCGCATGGCGGTAGGGCTCCCGGTCGCTGATGATCTTGTTCAACACCATGAGGATGTCGGCCTGGACGCTGGGGTCGGCGTTTTCGTTGATGGTGACCCCGGCGGTGGTGTGGGGCACGAAGATGTGGCACAGACCCTCGGTGACGCCGCTGTCCGCCACCGCCTGCTGCACCCGGGCGGTCAGGTCGATGAACTCGGTTCGGCTGCCGGTGGGCACTTCCAGGGTAGTGGGCATCCTTGCCTCCGGTTCAGGGGGTCCAGGGGGGGAAGATCAGGGATGAGGTTTCGGCCTGGGGTTTTTCCTGTTTAAGATATTTTTCGGCCATGAGCAGGGCATAGATCACCAGTTCCCGCAGAAAGGGGTTTTCCCCGGCCAGGGGGCTGGGTTCTTCGGACAACAGGCTGTGGGCCGCAGCCTGGGCGGCCCGGACCTCCTCGGGCTTGCCTTTCAGGTGGAAAAAATAGGCCATCTTCAGGAGGCGACGGCCCCACCGGGGACGGTCCGCCGGCGGGAACAAAGCCGCGGCGGCTTCATCCACCAGCATCTCCTGGCGCATGTGCTGCTGTTGCTCGGTCAGGACCAGGGGGCTGTTCTGCAGGGCTTCAAACTTTTCCAGCCAGGGTTTGATTTCTTCAAGACCAGGCACCCAACTTAGGAACAGATCCTTCCGGGCCAGGTTATGGGGGTCCTCCGGAGCCCGGTGGGGCTCGGTCGGATCCAGGGGGGGCAAAAGATCGCTGAGGCTGGGGGCCTCATCCGGACGCCCCAGGTGGCGCCAGAGGTTTTCCCGCAAGGGCAGATACTCGTCCCGCTGGGGCTCGCCGTCCGGGGTCAGGGCCAGGGCCTCCTCGAGGAGCCTCAGGGCATAGGCGGGCGGGACCGGGACAAATTCGTCGATCCTCTCGGAGGCGAATTCCCGCCAGAATTCTTCCCGCCGCCTTTTGCTCAGGGAAAACAGACTGCATTCCCGAAAGCCCTGGATGTCGCTCACCCTGCTGATCAAGATGCTGCCGCCGCCCAGGATTTCCCGGGGGCCTTCCATTATGACGAAGCACTCGCCGTTGCCCAAAACGGGGGAGATGCGGGCTGCTACCGCCGGGGCTTCAGAGGATGGCGGGGGTTTGGGTTCCTCCCGGGGCAGGAGGTCCGTTAGCACCGGCACCCCTCTGGTTTTGAGGACGTGCAGGGCCCGCTTCAGGGCCTTGCGCCGCTCCTTGTCGGGGCTCTGGCCGAAAAGGGCTGCCAGCAGGGGGGGCACGGCGGCGTGGGGGATTTTGGCCAGCTCCTTTAAGAGATGGAGGTCCCAGGCCGGGTCGGCGGGCTCAGGGCTCACCAGCTCCCGGAGTAGCTCCGGTTCCGCCCCGGCGTCCAGGGCCGCCTGCAGGCGGGCCAGCTGTTCCTGCATGGCCGAGGCCCGCTCGGGGGCCAGGGGGGCTAAGGCCGCCTCCGGTCGGCGGGGTTTTTTGTGACGGTCCTTCATGATCTTTCCGGAGGGCCTGCTTCAATGGCCACCTCATCCGGGCGGCCCATTTCGGTGAGATAAACGTTCACCCGCTGGGCCGCGGGGAGGTTGAGGATCAGGCCCACAAAGTCGGGCCGGATGGGCAGCTCCCGGCCCCCCCGGTCCACCAGCACGGCCAGCTCGATGCGGCGGGGGCGGCCGTAATCGATGAGCGCGTCCAGCGCGGCCCTGACCGTGCGGCCGGTGAACAGCACGTCGTCCACCAGCAGGACCTCCTGATCGTCGATGGAGCCCGGCAGTTCGGTTTTGCCCACCAGGGGCTTGTGGTTGATGCGGGTCCAATCGTCCCGGTAGAGGGTGATATCCAGCACTCCCACGGGGATGGTGCGGGAACTCAGGCGGCTCATGCGGTCGGCCAGGCGTTGGGCCAGATAGGCCCCGCCGGTGCGGATACCCACCACCACCAGATGGTCCAGGCTCCGGCGGCCGGCCAGGATTTCCTGGGCCAGCCGGTCCAGGCTGCGCTCCACTTCGGCGGCATTGAGAACAAGGTGCTTTTGAGAATTCATGGCTGCGGTTCGCCTTTTCGAGACATTTCTTAACCTTACCATGCCGGGGGGGAGATGACAAGCCGGGGAGGGGGTTTGCTCCGGGGGGTGATTGGGTTTATAATTTAAAAAATCTGGGCAGACATGGCATTATGGCCAAAGGCATGGCCCAAACCGGCGTTGGGGGATCTGAACTTTGGTTTGCCTGGAAAAGTTTTTGTAGGGTGCGCTCCGCGCATCATCAACAATCTGTCCGGCGAGTCTAGGGATGCACAGGTGAGGACACCTGTGCCACCGGGCTTGTCATGGTTTTGAGAGAGCCTGGGGCTCATGAGCGACTGTTATGAACAAAACAACTTTCAGAAACAATCCCACGAAAATGCGAGTCGCTGCCCATGACCTTAAAAGAAGCCCGAGACATCCTTGATCTGGAGATCAGCGTCACCCGCCAGGAGATCACCCGGGCCTACCGCCGGGCCGCCCGGCGCTGGCACCCGGACCGGGCCCCGGAGGGCCGGGAAGAAGAATATCGCGGCCGCATGCAGCAGGTGAACGCCGCGTATCAACGCCTTAAAGAGTTTTTGGAGAATTACCGTTTTCAACTGGAAGACACCGAAACCGGCGAAGACCTGGAGGAGTGGTGGCAGGAGCGCTTCTATACCGGGGTCTGGGGCCGGCCCCCCAAGGAGGGCCGGGGTTCCGGGGATAAGGCCGCCATGGCGGACGACGGCGAAGCCGAGACCGGCAGAGGCAAGCCCAAAGTGCCTTCGGACTGAACCCGGGAGGAGACAGGGGACAATCGGTAAAACGACGCCAAAATTCTGCAATCTAAATATAGCCGCAGCCTCTAGCCTGCGCTCAAAGGTACTGCCGGGTTAAGGCCATTTTTCACAGGCTAAACCATCATGGACAACTTTACCCACCCCCGAGGATGAAAAAATGTGGAACAGCCGCCCCCGGCTGTTCTTGAAAGGAGCAGGCGAGGGCGCCTACTCTACAACATATTGAGTTATTGAGATTTTTTTCGGTTAATGCAAGGAATTTTCGCAGAGGTCTCAACTTGGTATTAAGGTTCTTTGGGGAGAAGGGCTAGTTGCAGCATGGCGGGCGACGGAATTTCTTTACTCAGGTGTTTTTCCGAAAAGAGGTGACAGATGACCCAGGATGAGGCGGTGGTGGTGGAAAAATTTTTCAACCGCCTGGAAGCGGAGATGGCCGCCGGGGTTCTCGAATCCGAAGGCATTCAGGCTTTCGTCTCCGCGGACGACGCCGGCGGCGCCTATCCCCCCCTGCAGCACCTTCGGGGGGTGCGGCTCATCGTCTTTCCGGAAGACGCCGACCGGGCCCGGGAAATCCTGGCGGACTGGCGCCAGCCCCAGACTGCGGAGTCTGAAGACGAAGGGGAGGACGAGGCCGGGGACTGAGGCGGTTTGCGGTTTACGGTTTTCGGTAAAAAAACCGATTTGAGAGGGTAACAAACCCCCGGCCATTATCATCCAACACCCAAAAAGACGGTAAGGTAGATGTGTAGGGCGGGCACCGTCCGCCGCTATAACTCGCCGGGGTCGGAGCCCAGCAAAGTTCAGCGGGGAAGCCGGTTGTCCGGCGGAAGATTGGCAAGCGGCATAACACCTTTATGGCCACAGTTGGCCACCCTTGGCCAGAAAAATCATTTTGCAGGGGCGGGTTTTAAACCCGCCTCTACAACCTGGGGGTTTTGAAAGTTAGGTTCCGTATGATCTGCCAAAGGCGGGAAGCGCTTAAGCTTTCCCGCCCTACGGGTCTACGGCCCTATGGCCCTTTTCCGGTGTAGGGACAGCCGTCCTCGGCTGTCCATCGAGGGCAGGCGAGGGCGCCTGCCCCTACACCAGACGGACTTCCCGAGATCGAAGGATTTTCTCAAGATTCAGCAATGACAAAAAAGCACCGACATAAGCGCACCGGAGTCGCCGTGGCGCAGCGGGGCAGGCGGCGCCGCCCGGCCTGGGGTTGGGCCCTCGGGATCGTAATGCTGGCCCTGCTTTTGCCGGTCTGGTCGCAGGCCACCGCGCCGGCGCCGGCGCCATCTTCCCAGCCCGGCACGATCCTGGAAGAACTCAAATACCGGGTGGACGTGTGGATCTGGCGGGAGGCCATCGATGCCAGGGTGGTGTTTAAGGAGGTGGCCCCCGGCCGCTACCGGGCCGAATTGCAGGGGCGCACCCAGGGCCTTTTGGCGCTGCTCACCGGCAACTGGCAGGGCAGTTTGTCCACAGACATGGAATATGCCGAGGGGAAGCTCAGGCCCCTGATCTATCGGGAGGTCTCCACCAAGGGGGGCAAGAACCGACTGATGGAATACCGCTTCGACTACGCCCAGAACAAGGTGGAACTTTTTAAACAGGAAAAAGACCAGCCCCCGGCCAAGCGCTGGGAAACGACCCTGAACGGCCCCATGTACGACCCGTTGACCTTTTTTTATAACCGCCGCCTGACGGGCGCCGGACTCGGGGAGAAGGGCGGCGAAAATATCAAATTTCAGGGAATTCCCTATCCCAAGCCGGATGATATTGTGTTAAGGGTGGGAGGACAAACCCCGGAAGGGCGCAAGATCATGCTGGAGTTGGGAAACCGCGTCTTCAAGGGCGAGCGCAGCCAGGTTTTTGCCTATCTGGACCCGGAGGGGGTCCCCACCAAGGCCTGGACCCAGGTGATGATGTTCGGCAGGGTGGACATCGAACTTGTGCCCGGGGGCAGGCGCCTGAAAAAGGAGGCGCTGAGAGGAACTCCGGCGCCGCTCCGGGCGGTGGCCAACTGAGTGCACCACTGTTTTGTCCTGGAAAAGTTCCATGGCCTGGTATCCCGCAACCGCACCTGTTACCGGTAGGACGGGCTTCCAGCCCGTCCCGGCACAGGTGAGGACACCTGTGCTACTAATTTTGAGTTTCTTGTTTTTCGACAAAGATTTTGCTTGCATCATGCTAATCTTATTAAGAAATCACTTCAATTTTTTCCGTTTGGTTCCGGCCTTTAGGCCGGGATGTGCCACCAGGCCTTTTCCTGGTTTTGAGAGAGCCGGGGGATCAGGGGTGATTGGCGGAAAAATTTTTCCGGGGCCACCGGGCCCTAGCCCTTGACTCATCCGGAACGATAATTATTTTTTGGACAATGACAGCCTGAGGACCGGAAAATCTGCCGCCGGCCCGCCTTGAAATATTTTTTTGTCAAGGAAACAAGGTGGATGTGGGGAACGCAGTCCCACCAGGCTGTTTCATTATATACTCCCAATTTCTCCAAACCGTACAGGCTCTTGCAAAATTCACTGATATGAAAGCTGGTCATTCTGAACGCAGCGAAGAATCTCGTATTTTCAAAAGCTTGAGATCCTTCGCTTCGTTCAGGATGACAAAATGAGCCATTTTTGCAAGAGCCTCCGTAGTTTCCCAGTTTCTCAACCTGCCCTGACCTGCCGAATCGTATGGGCGTAAGCAATCTGTCTGTGGTAATACGCAAAATTTTAGTTGACTCCGGTCCGCCGGCGGGTCATATAATAATAAGGAACAATATTTTTTAAGGAAATGGGCCTGATCGTGCCAGGATTCAGCACCGACAGATATACCATGCAGCCGTCCGGGGGCGGCAACGGCCGGTCTCCGGCGGACCTTTATGAAGCGCCCCGCAATCTCCAGGGCGATGGCTTATCCCTGTCTCTTGCGGTAGTAGTCGTAGGACTGAGCCGATGGTGACCTGCGGGTATTTGGCGTGAATCAGGCGGCCCGCAGGCCGCCTTTTTTATGTTCCGGGCAATTCTGCCAAAAGACGGGGAGGAGAGCACATGGTAAAAATTCCCTGACCACAGCGACCAAGGGTGGCGGCAGGCGGACCGGGGGCGGAAATTTCCCGGCGTTGACAAACCCCCTAGATTTCTTTTAAGATTCCGGTGAAATGGTGGAAAATTTTGGCCTTCGAGGTGCGGCATGGAAGAGCGGGATTTAGCCTTGATCAGGACCTGGATTCACCAGGATCCGGAATTGAAGCAACATATTGAGGAACACGAAGATTTTGAGAAGCGCCTGGAGGAGTTCAATCGCAGGCCCTACCTCACCGCCGAAGAAACCCTGGAGAGAAAAAGGCTCCAGAAACTCAAGCTCGCCGGCCGGGACCGCATCGAACAGATCCTGGCCAAATATCGAGACAAGGAAAACGTCTTATGAAAATGACCGGCGCCCAGATCATCCTTGAATGTCTGAAACGGGAGGGGGTGCAGCATATCTTCGGGTACCCGGGGGGAGCGGTGATCGATTTATACGATGAACTCTCCCGCACTCCTGAAATCAAACATTACCTGGTGCGGCACGAGCAGGCCGCGGTGCATGCCGCGGACGGCTACTCCCGGGCCTCCGACAAGGTGGGGGTGGCCCTGGTCACCTCCGGCCCCGGGGCCACCAACACGGTGACCGGCATCGCCTCGGCCTACATGGACTCCATCCCCATCGTGGTGTTCACCGGCCAGGTGCCCACCGCGCTCATCGGCAATGACGCGTTTCAGGAAGTGGACATCGTCGGCATCACCCGGCCCTGCACCAAGCACAACTATTTGGTGACGGATATCAAGCAGTTGGCCAGAACCATCCACGAGGCCTTTTACATCGCCCGCTCCGGGCGGCCCGGGCCGGTGCTGGTGGACCTTCCCAAAAACAT
Source organism: Desulfobaccales bacterium (assembly GCA_041740935.1). GTDB lineage: Bacteria > Desulfobacterota > Desulfobaccia > Desulfobaccales > 0-14-0-80-60-11 > JBGSLA01. The sequence continues at coordinate 17,952 of JBGSLA010000219.1, forward strand.
CCAGCAGGCCAGCATAAAGCCGGAGTTTCCCGAGGACATTAAGATCAAGAGCTACCAGCCCACGGTGCACGCCAATCCCCGGCAGGCGAAGCGGGCCCTGGAGGTGATCCTGGAGGCCAAACAGCCGGTCCTCTATACCGGCGGCGGCATCATCCACGCCAATGCCTCTCAGGAGCTGCTCCAGTTCGCGGATGCCCTGCAGATCCCGGTGACCAGCACCCTGATGGGGTTGGGGGGCTTTCCCGGCATCCACCCCCTGTGGCTGGGCATGCTGGGGATGCATGGCACCTATGCGGCCAACATGGCCGTGTCCCAGTCCGACGTCCTCATTGCGGTGGGGGCCCGCTTCGACGACCGGGTGACCGGCCGGCTGGACGCCTTCGCGCCCCACGCCAAAATCATCCACATTGACGTGGATCCGAGCTCCATCAGTAAAAACGTGGTGGTGGACATTCCCATCGTCGGCGACTGCCGGGACGCCCTGCACCAGCTCAATAATCTCCTGAAAAAAGAGGAGCCCCGGGACTGGGCCATCGAGCGCCAGGAATGGCTGGAGAAATTCAAGGGCTGGGCCAAGAAGCATCCTCTCAAATACCAGAAATCCAAAGACGTCATTAAACCCCAATTCGTGGTGGAAAAGCTCTGGGAAGTCACCCGGGGGGACGCCTATATCACCACCGAGGTGGGACAGAACCAGATGTGGGCCGCCCAGTTCTTCAAGTTCAAACAGGCCCGCCACTTCATGACCTCAGGCGGCCTCGGGGTCATGGGCTACGGCTTTCCGGCGGCCATGGGGGTGCAGGTGGCCAAACCCGACGACATTGTCATCGACATTGCCGGGGACGGCAGCATCCTGATGAATATCCAGGAGCTCACCACCGTGGTGGAAAACAACCTGCCGGTGAAGATCGCCATTTTGAACAACAACTTCCTGGGCATGGTGCGCCAGTGGCAGCAGCTCCTTTATGAACGGCGGTACAGCGCCACGGACCTGTCGGCCCAGCCGGACTTTGTCAAGGTGGCCGAGGCCTTCGGCGCCGTGGGCCTCCGGGCCACCCGGCCCGAAGAGGTGGAGCCGGTGATCCGCCAGGCCATGGAGACGCCCCGGCCGGTGATCATGGACTTTGTGGTGGACCGGGAAGAGTGCGTCATGCCCATGGTGCCGCCCGGCAAAGCCACCCACGAGATGCTTCTGGCCTAGGGAGGGGGAGACACATGCCTACTGACAAAAATGCACGCCGTCACACTATCTCGGTCTGGGTGGACAACCAGCCGGGGGTGCTCTCCCGGGTCACCGGCCTGTTCTCCGGCCGGGGTTTCAATATCGAGTCCCTGTGCGTCGCCGAAACCATGGACCCGGAAACCTCCCGCATCACGTTAGTGAGCAGCGGCGATGAGCAGATCATCGAACAGATCATCAAGCAGCTGCGCAAACTGATCAACACCGTCAAGGTGGTGGACCTGAGCGAACTGGAGCACGTGGAGCGGGAGATGGCCCTGGTGACCATCAAGGCTGAAGACAAGTCCCGGGCCGAGGTGCTGCGCATCGCCGATATCTTCCGCTGCCGGGTGGTGGATGTCTCACCCGCCACCTATACCCTGGAGATCACCGGCACCCACGAGAAACTGGGGGCGGTGCTGGGGCTGCTTAAGGGTCACGGCATCCTGGATGTGGTGCGCTCCGGCGCCCTGGCCATCCAGCGGGCCAAGAAGGAATGAGGAAGGTATAAGCTGTAAGCTGTAAGCTATAAGCTTTAGGCTTTAAGCAATCAGCAGTCAGAAAAAATACGAAAAATGGGGCGGCAAGCTTTACCCGGAAAGACTCCTGGAAAATTTAGAGCAGGCGCCCTCGCCTGCGTTTTTAAGGGACAGCCGGCCGCGGCAACAAAAAACCGCAAACCCCAAAGCTTATAGCTTAGAACGGAGAAGTGCATGGCCATCCACGGGGTGGATGCAAGTGAAGGGCTGAAGCTCAGCAACCTGAAGTTCCTGTCCGAACAGATGCGGAAGGCCGATAAGATTCTCAGTTACTAAAGGCCGCAGAAGGGGGCCGGTATCTGTCCTGAAGACACCCCTTCCCGAACATAAAAACAAGGAGTTTCCATGGCGATCACGATCTATTACGACAATGATGCGGATTTAGGGGTGTTGAAGGGCAAAAAAGTGGCCATCATCGGCTTCGGCTCCCAGGGGCATGCCCAGGCCTTGAACCTCAGGGACTCGGGGGTGGACGTGCTGGTGTCCGAGATGCCGGGCACGCCCAATTATGAGCTGGCCCTGAAATACAAGTTCAAGCCGGTGGCCGCGGCCGACGCGGCCAAAAAGGCCCAGGTGGTGCAGATTTTGACGCAGGATCACGTTCAGGCCAAGGTGTATGAGAACGACCTCAAGCAGCACCTGGCCGGCAAGACCCTGCTCTTCTCCCACGGCTTCAATATCCACTTCGGCCAGATCGTGCCCGCCCCGGATGTGGACGTGGTCATGGTGGCCCCCAAGGGCCCGGGGCACCTGGTGAGGAGCGAATACGAAAAGGGGGCCGGGGTGCCGTCGCTCGTGGCAATCCATCAGGACGCTTCCGGAAAGGCGCTTAAGACCGCGCTGGCCTACGCCAAGGGGATCGGCGCCACCCGGGCCGGGGTGCTGTCCACCACCTTCCTGGAAGAAACCGAAACCGACCTGTTCGGCGAGCAGTGTGTGCTCTGCGGCGGCGTTTCCGAGCTGGTCAAGGCGGGCTTCGACACCCTGGTGGAGGCGGGCTACGCCCCGGAAATCGCCTATTTCGAGTGCCTCCACGAACTAAAGCTCATCGTGGACCTGTTCTACCAGGGCGGCATCAGCTATATGCGCTATTCGGTCAGCGACACCGCCGAATTCGGCGACTACACCCGGGGCCGACGCATCATCACCGAAGAGACCCGGGAGGAGATGCGCCTGATTCTGGAAGAAGTGCAGACCGGCGAGTTCGCCCGGGAATGGATCCTGGAAAATCAGGCCGGGCGGCCGGTGTTCAATGCCCTGCGCCGCATTGAAGCCGAACATCCCATCGAGGAAGTGGGCAAAAAGCTCCGGGGCATGATGAGCTGGCTGCAGAAGAAGTAAGGCAGCCCCTCATGGTCCGGTGGCCCGCCCGCAAAGCAGGAAAATTTTCTCTGGGGGGGCTAAGGGGAGGTGGCTCCTCCCCCTCCCCCCAGACTCCCATCCCACCCCCCTATTATCGGGAGCACAGGCATCTTGCCTGTGCTCCCGGTTCATGGGCTGGGGGCGGGGCTTGCGCCCCGACTTGCCTGCCCATAACAAACGTTAAGGGGTTGGGGGAGGGGGCAGGGGCCCTCGGCCCCGGTAGCACGGGCTTCCAGCCCGTGGGAACCCCCCTCCCCCACATCAAACTTTTCAGGCCGCCATCATCGGCGTGCACGGCACGCCCTATGCTTCTGCGGTTCCCCCGTGAATCCTAAAAATGTGTCGCCGGCGCCCCCGCTGGCCGAACCGCCGAGGGCGGCGGTTCCACAGAAAAACATTTTTTAGTGACAAATACCCCTGGGAAGGTGGAGCAGGCGCCCTCGCCTGCTCCACAGGGAACAGCCGGGGCGGCTGGTCCATATTTCTTCCATCCTCGGGATAGCCAAAATTGGCAAGACCACCGGGAAACCTCCCGCCCCCGCCCTCTCCCCCCAAAGGAGGAAGGCGGAAAGGAGGAGAGGGGGTTGGGGAGCCATTGGTAAGGCCCACTATAGTCTTGTCTGGCGGCCGCGCTCGCTCGTTCCCCCCAGGCGCACCTCATAAATGGCGTGCGCGGCCGTTTTATGAAGCAGAGATGCGCCTCCCGCTATTTGGGATCCTTGGGTTTATGATCATGGTGCCCATCATTGTGGCTATGCTCATGAGTGTGTTCCGTCTTCTTGTGGCTGTGTTCATGACCGTCGTGGCTGTGGGTCACATCCTCATGTTGATGGGTATGCTCATGCTTTTCCTGGTCGTGTTCGTGGGTGTGATGCTCGTCATCGTGGGTATGTTCATGAGTGTGCTCTGCGGCCTTATGGTTATGTTCATGGCCTTTGTGGCTGTGGGTCATTTCTTCGTGCTCGTGCTTATGCTCATGCTTGTCTTTGTCATGGTCAGACATGCTTCATCCCTCCCTTCTCTTATTTCGCCGCCGCCGGTGTCGACGCCGGCGCCGGCCAATCGGTGAATTGCACCCACATCACCGCGCCGTATTCGGCGTCCTTTTTCTTGCCGTCGGTGTGTTTGATGGCGTCCTTGTCTTCATTCAAGGCGGAGAATCCCCACCAGCCTGGAGACGGCGGCGCAAAGGTGAAGACCCCGTTCTTGTCGGTTTTCACCACCTGGGTGACGAAGTAGTCATTGGGCGCGCTCACCTTTTTATCGGCGTTCCAGAATTCCACTTCAACGTCGGCCCCGGCCGCCGGCTTGCCTTTGAATTTCACCACCCCCTGGAAGACGTTCCCGGCATAGAGGCCGAAGGGCCGGGTCAAGGGGATGATTTCTGCTTTCAGGCCCACTTCCTGATCCCAGCCTTCTTCTGCGCCGAACACGGCCACATAGGTCTTGGTCTGGTGGATGATGTATTTATTTTCGGCCGGCTCCCAATAAGGTTGGGGATCAAAATAGAAGGCGTAAATCCCCGGCTTTTTCAAAGCATAGCTGGCTTTCCAGGCCTGCTGGTCCAAAACCTTGGTTTCCTGAAGGGTGCTTAAGAGATCGGTTTTTTCCTTGCCGGCTTTCACCCCGAAGGCCTTGGGCTTGGCCATGTCCATGCCTTTCTGCTCAAAGGGGTGGCAAAAGGCCAGGGTCAATCCCAGGTTCGGGTCATCCCCCTGGACCACCATGGATTTGTCCGGCAGGAGCAGGCCGAAATGGGCCTGGCAGACGCCGGCCAGACTGAGAACCAACATCAGGCACAACCCTAAGGTAAAACAGCGCTGCATGATCTTCCTCCATATACTGGATGATTAGGCGGACTTTGAGGCCCGCTGTGGCATTACCATTAAGAAGCGGTTCCATCCCTGGGGCCCTGGGAGTTCCGGGCGTCAGGGGCTGCGGTTAAAAAGCCACCACCAAGGAAAACAGCGGCGTCAGGGTGGCGTCGGTATTTCTGCCGGCCAGATCAATATTCAACCCCAGGGCGAAGGACAGCCGGTCAGTGGCCATGAACTCGATCCCCGGCAGGATGGACAGCAGGTAGGTCGGGGCGGTGTTGGGGGCATTGCCGAAGAGCCGGCCGGTGTCCCAGGTGCTGGTGAGTTCCAGGAGCGCCACCCATTTATTGTTCCGGGTGAGGATGTATTCCGCCGCCAAATTGGCGGTGATGAAATCCCGGGGATAGACCCGGCCCTCGTCGTCTCTG
>JBGSLA010000220.1:0-2748 GCA_041740935.1 Desulfobaccales bacterium
CCCCTCCCCCAACCCGCTAAATTTTTATTGGATCGGCCATGGAACCTCCCCCTCCCGTCGTCCAGTACCTCCTGGCGGCCGTCATGCTGGGACTGGGCGGCTACATGCTCCTCAGAACTCACGGCCCCAACCCCTGGATCGGGGTGCGCCTCCCCTGGACTTTGGCGGACCGGGAAATCTGGGACAAATCCTGGGGGCTGGCGGCGTGGCTCCTGGTGGCCGCCGGCCTGGGCGCGCTTTATTCCTTCATGCTTTTTGTCCTGGCCATTCTCGCCCTTCTGGTCCTGTGCATTTACTATCCATTTTCTTTATATCGCCGGAAATACGGCACCTGGCGCTACTGGCGGGACCTCGGCTGGCAGGACTACCGCCCCGCGGCGAGCTGCCCCCAGTGCGGGCATCTCCAAAAACTCGCGGCTGCCGGGGAACTTACCGGAGCGCACTGCGAGGTATGCGGCGCGCCTTTGGCCCGGTAATGGCGTTTCAGGTTTTCGGTAAGAATACTTGTAGCCGCCGGCTTCAGCCGGCGTTTGCACAGGCGGGACGCCTGTGCCGCCGGGCTGATCGGCTCAGGAGAGCCCGTCAGGCCCGAAAAAAACCTTATGGAGCGCAAGCTTGCATCAGGAAGAAACTTCGGCAAACCGATGTCAATTAAGCGGTGGGGGAAAATGGTCGGGACGAGAGGATTTGAACCTCCGACCCCAGCGTCCCGAACGCTGTGCTCTACCAGGCTGAGCCACGTCCCGACTATTAATAATCTATCCAAATTGGTTGAATTGGGCAACAGGAAAGTGGCGCGGTCGGCTGGCAGGGCACAGGGGAGGACACTTGTGCTGCCAGGCTTCACAATGGCGGGAGGCGCTGCGCTTTCCCGTCCTGATAGAGACCTTCATGGCCACCATTGTCCACCCCGCAGCATGAAAAATGGTGAACAGCCGCCTCCGGCTGTTCTTTAAAAGAGCAGGCGAGGGCGCCTGCTCTACATTTTCCAGAGGTTTTTTTGCGGGAACAGCTTTTTATGACACCCAAAACCCAAAACCCAGAACCCAAAACCTTCCTGCCCTGGTTCCTGATATTGCTTCTGGCGATGGGGCTCGGATGCGCCCCCCCGGAAGCGGAAAAGACTTACGGCGGCCCGGACACGGGCCCGGCCTATGGCGACCTGCTCATCGAGGCCTCCATCGGGGACGCCAGCACCCTGATCCCGGCCCTGGCCTCGGACGCCCCCTCCCATGACGTGGCCGGTCTGATTTATAACGGCTTGCTGAAATATGACGGCGACCTGAACCTGGTGGGGGACCTGGCCGAAAGCTGGACGGTCTCCCCGGACGGCCTCACCATCACCTTCAAGTTGAAAAAAGGGGTGAAATGGCACGACGGCGCGCCCTTCACGGCTCAGGACGTCCTGTTCACCTATCGGCTCATGATCGACCCCAAAACCCCCACCGCCTACGGCGAGGACTACAAGCAGGTGAAAAGGGCGGAGGCGCCGGACGACCAAACCTTCCGGGTGACTTACGCCCAACCCTTTGCCCCGGGTCTGGGAAGTTGGACCCTGGCGATCCTCCCCAAACATCTCCTCGAGGGCCAGGATATCACCCAGTCCCCCCTGGCCCGCCGGCCCATCGGCACGGGGCCCTACAAATTCCAGGAATGGCGGGCCGGCGACCGCATCATCCTGGCCCACAACCCGGATTATTTTGAAGGGCGGCCCTATTTAAACGGCTACGTCTACCTGATCAAGCCGGATATGGCCACCATGTTTCTGGAGCTCAAAGCCGGCAACCTCGACCGCATGGCGCTTACTCCCCTCCAGTATCAGCGCCAGACGGCTTATGCCAAGTTTGCCAGGCTGTTCAACAAATACAAATTTGTCTCATTTGCCTATACGTATCTCGGCTATAATTTGGAAGACTCGCGGTTTGCCGACCGCCGGGTGCGTCAGGCCCTGACCCACGCCATCAACCGCCAGGAAATTGTCGAAGGAGTGCTGCTGGGCCTGGGACAGGAGGCCTTCGGCCCCTACAAGCCCGGGACCTGGTTCTCCAACCCCGAGGTGCCCCGCTTCCCTTATGACCCGGACAAGGCCAAGGCGCTATTGGCCGAGGCCGGCTGGCGTCCCAACCCGGAGGGCATCCTGGAAAAGGACGGCAAGCCCTTTGAGTTCACCATCCTTACCAACCAGGGCAACGACCTCAGGGTGCGCACCGGCGAGATCATCCAGAAGCGTCTGCGGGAAATAGGGATTGTGGTGAAGCTCCGCACCGTGGAGTGGGCCGCGTTCATCAAGGAATTTATCGACAAGGGGCGCTTCGAGGCGGTGCTGTTGGGGTGGACCACCGGCCAGGACCCCGACCTTTACGACATCTGGCACTCCAGCAAAACCAAGCCCGGGGAGTTGAATTTCATCCACTATAACAACCCGGAGGTGGACCGGCTGCTGGAAGAGGGCCGCCACACCTTCGACCGGGAGAAGCGCCGGCGGGCCTATTTCCGCCTGCAAGAAATCATTGCCGAAGACCAGCCCTACACCTTTCTGTTCGTGCCGGATGCCCTGCCCGCGGTGCACAAGCGCTTCCGGGGGATTAAGCCCGCGCCTGCCGGCATCAATTATAATTTCCCCGAATGGTACGTGCCCCAGGCCGAGCAAAAATACACCATCTCGCCGTATTGAAGCTGCCATGAAAATTATGATGTGGGGGAGGGGGCCAGGGGCCGGTGGGCCCCTGCCCCCCCCCCCACACCCCC
>JBGSLA010000221.1:0-5830 GCA_041740935.1 Desulfobaccales bacterium
CGTCATCCGGCCGGCAGCCGGCCGTCAATGGAGGCAGCAGCGCAGAGTTTTCGGAGAATGTGCCCATCATAAGGGTGCCAAAATCGTCCTAAAAGAGGACGACGCAACTTACGTGTAATGGTTTTTCAACAGCCTGCTAAATATCGGGAGAAGCTTCAGGAGACGGAGACGGCTGCGAGGGCACCAGGAAGGTCTTCAGGGCCTCCTCCACCCTTTCTAAGTCCACGTCGGTGTCGTAGCAGGGGCCGAAGGGGCGTTTGTTGGTGATGCCGAACACCGGCAGGGGGTAGCTGTCCTGAATGCCACTGGACAGGTCCCGTTCGCAGGCCACCGCGATGATGAGTCTGGGGCGGCGCTCCACCACGATGCGCCGGGCCAGGGTGCCGCCGGTGGCCACGGCCAGACCCACCCCATACTTGTCGGACAGATCGGCCAGGCCCTTGATGGCGCATTTGCCGCAGCGCTGGCAGTGCACCGTGCTGCCGGTGATGCGAAATTTGCACTCATGAAACTGCAAACAGTGGGGCATGAGCAAGAGCAGCTTGTCGGCCGTGACCCGGGGGTGGGCCGCCAGGAGCAGTTGGTTGTTGATTTCGATGAAAGACCGGCGCACCTGGGTTTTGGAGACCCCGAAGAGCTTGCCCACCCCGCTCATCAACGGCAGGAGCACCTTGACCAGCACCCCCCTCAGGCTGCGGGAAAAGGGCAGGTCCCGCCCCAGCAGCACGGTGAGGGCCAGGATGGTCACTCCGGCGAACACCACCCCCAGGAAAAGGCTGAAGACGATGCCCAGGACCAGGGGCAGTTTGACGTGGATGTTGGCCAGCCCCACGTAGGGCACATACCACAGCAGTCCCAGAATCAGGGTGGCCAGGACGGAGGTCAGGGTGAGAAGGCCCAGAAAGATGCGTTTCTGGGGCCTGAAGGAGTTGCCGCCGTTTAGGGTGGGACCGGTCTCCGGCATAACCTGATTTTATCCCAAAACCTGCCCAAAAAGATTTTGTCCGCGCACAAAAACCTCGGCCGCCAAGCGCTTATGGCCGGCGGCCTGCAGTTCCTCAAGGCTCACCGCGCCTTCGCCGCAGGCCACTTGCAGGCGGCCCTGGACCAGGCCCAGGACCGCGCCGGGGGGCCCTATACCACCGGCGGCCGGCTCCAGCCGGGCCCCGAAGAGGCGCAGACGCGTTCCCTTAAAAAGGGTGTAAGCCCCCGGCCGTGGGTCCAGACCCCGGATCCAGCCGTACACCTCCCGGGCCGGCTGCTCCCACTTAATGCAGCGCATCTCGGCAGTGATGGGGGGTGCGTAGGTGACCCCGGCGTCGGGCTGGAGGATTTTCCGGCCCTCACCCCGGCGCAGCATATCCAAAGACCTGGCCAACAGCGCGCCGCCCCGCTCGGCCAGGCGAACCGCCAGGGTGCCGGCGTTGTCCTCCGGCAGGACGGGGACCCGCTCCTGCAGAAACAGGGGGCCGGTGTCCACCTCGTAGGTCACCCACATGATGGTGACGCCGGTCTCCTGGTCCCCCCGGATGAGGGCCCAGTTGATGGGCGCCGCGCCCCGGTGCCGGGGCAGGAGCGAGGCGTGCACATTCAGAAAACCGACGCTGGGCAGGGCCAGCATCTCATGGGTGAGGATGCGGCCGTACGCGGTGACCACCATGAGCTCCGGCGCCAGGGCCTTGAGGGTGGCCATGAACTCCGGATCCTTGAGGCGCACCGGCTGGAGCACGGGGATCCCCCGGCTCAGGGCCAGTTTCTTCACCGGGGAAGGGCTGACCTTCTGCCCCCGCCCCCGGGGCCGGTCGGGCTGGGTGACGACCGCCTGGATATGCTCGCCCGCGTCCAGGAGGGCCGCCAGGGACGGCAGGGCAAATTGGGGCGTGCCCAGAAAAATAAGACGCCAGGGGCCCGTTTTCACCTGTCCGCCGCCTGTTTTTGCAGCCGCCGCACATAAAGCCCCCTTTTGAGGCGGCTGATCCGGTCAATGAACAGGATGCCGTCCAGATGGTCGATTTCATGCTGCAAAACCACCGCTTTGAGGCCCTCGGCCTCTACCGTCACGGGCTTGCCGTGGCGATCCACTCCGGTGACGCAGACCTTGGCGCTGCGGCGCACCTCGGCGGAATAATCCAGCACCGACAGACAACCCTCGTTGTGAATCAGATCCCCTTCCCTGGCCGTGATGCAGGGATTGATGATCACCTGCAGGTCCCGGTGCCCTTCTTTCTGGGAGACATCGAAAACAATGACCCGCCGCAGGTCGCCCACCTGGTTGGCGGCCAGGCCCAGACCCGGGGCGCTGTACATGGTGACCCCCATGCCCTCGATAAACTCCTGCAGGTCGCCGTCGATGTTGGCGACTTCCTGGGCCCTGGTTTTCAGAACCTCATCGGGGAAGGTGTGTATCGGCAGAATTTTCATAAGAAACAGGAATGTGGTTATTATTATGTAAAAATAATCCCATTCAGACATTTTTGCAAGTTTCCGCTGAAAGCCGGGCCGCGTCCGGGGTCCGGCAGCACGGGCTTCCAGCCCGTGGAAACCGCCCCGCCAGAAACTTTCATATCAGCTCCTCATGAGTCGTTGGTCCACCCGTAAAGCATGAAAAGCCTTTTCTGGTGTAGGGACAGCCGCCCCCGGCTGTCCATTCAGGGCAGGCGAGGGCGCCTCCCCCTACACGCGACAAACTTTTCATAAAAGCCTCATGTCGGTGGGGCCGACGCCCTCAGCCCCCCCGGTTTTTGGAGAGGAATCGGGGATTTTTGTTGACGAAAGGGCAGGATTATTATAAATAAGTTTGGATTTTATTAGACCCGCTGCACAAGGGGGTGGCAACCAGGGGAGCACTTCCCTGCCAAACAACTCAAAGGGAGGGTTCTGCCCATGAAAAGGGAGTTCCTGGTCCAGAATCCGCGGCCGGACGGATATCACCTGATGATGGAGCTGTACGGCTGCGATCAGGAAAAGATCAATTCCCGCAGATATCTTCAGAATCTCGTCAAAGCGGCTGTGAAGGAAGCGGGGCTCACCAACCTGGGGTCCCGGCTGCATCAATTTCAGCCTTACGGGGTCACGGGTTTCATTCTTTTGGCCCAATCTCACATATCCTTTCACACCTGGCCGGAATTCGGCTACCTGGTGCTGGACATTTTCACCTGCGGAGACCAGAACCAGGCCGACCAACTGGCTGCCCATATCCTGGAAAAATTGCAACCTGCCCGGGTCAATACCCAGGTGGTGCGCAAAGGTTACCAATATCCCAGGCCAGAGTAGCATCAGCCATCCGCCATATTCAGGATAAAAGGGGTTGACGGCTCAACCCCCATGGCATAATATTTTCCGAGTTTATCGGGACGAGGACAAGGTATTGACCAAATTTGCCGGCAGTTTGTTGTGCCTCACCCTGGCCCTGATGCTGGCCGGTTGCGGCGGCGGGAAGCAAGCGGCCCCCCCGCCGACCGCGGCTATCGCCCCCTCCCCCCCGCCATCGGCTTATGAACGCCCTGAAGAAGAGCTTCTCGAAGAGGCCATCCGGGGAAAACCCATCCTGCCGGCGGAAGTCGCCAGATTGAGCGACCGCCTGCTGGCCGAGGGCAGCTCCACGTTTCACAATGAGCAGACCATGGCCCGTCTGGAGATTCTCCTGACCAAAACCCTGGGCGCGGCCCCGAAGGAAATCCGCTACCAATTGCTCCGGGATCTGGGAATCATCCATTATCATCAGAAGAAATTCAACCTGGCCCGCCAGGAGGTGCAGCAGGCCAATGAGCTCAATCCCCGGGATGCCCGCACCCACTTTTACCTGGCCCGTCTGGCCGCCCAGCACGGGAATATCTACCAACGGCAAGGCCTGAGCAAGAAGGCCAAGGGGCAGTTCACCCTGGCGGCCAATGAAATGGAATTGGCCCGCAAATTGGAGCCCTCCAATTCCCTTTACCGTCAGGACGTCAAGCAAGTTCTGCAAAATGAGCGCCCCCAGCCGGCAGCCCGGAAGAAATGAAAATATCCTGCCCCCACTGCGGCAATGACGCGGATTTTTATGAAGTTGCCGAAGGAGTCACCATCACCACCTTTTACCGTCAGAATGAGGACGGCAGTTTCACGGCGGTGAGCGACGACTCGGAAATCGAGGGGGAAGTGCGGCTGTTTTGCGGGGAATGCCACAAAGAGCTGCAGGAATTTCACGAACACTTCATCGACATGCTGTTCTGATCAGACCAACCACCCGGATCGCCGGGGAAAAATCCCTTAATTTTTGGTCAGGGTGTCCTTTTCCTGTTGGCTGCGGGCATAGAGAGCCATGTATTCCTCCCGCATATTCCGGGCATCCTGCTCCGCTTCCTCGAGTTTTTTCTCCAGGTCTTCAACTGACTTGAAGCTGTCCTGGGTTTTTGCCTTGATCCGGTCCAGGGTTTCCTGCAAATCGGTTTTTTCGGCCGCCAGCGCGGCCAGCTGATTTTTTTTGTCATTCAAGGCTTCGAGCAGTTGGGCCTTCTCCTTGGTCAGGATTTCCACCTGAGCCTTCAGAGTCAGGGTTTTGTTTCCCGAACCGTCACTCTGAGTCTTTTCTTCCTTATTTTCTCTTTCCGGGCGCTGGAGGAAAAGGAGAACTGCGGCGCCCAGGAGCACGGTTATGCCCAGGCCGCTCAGGGCCAGCCAGAACCAGCGTTTTTTGGAGGTCGGGGGGGCTGGCGGCGGCGTTTTCTGAGCTTTGCCGTTCGAGGTTTGCGGGGAGGCGCTCTCCACGTTTTTGTCTGCTGCCTGAGGGGGGCTTTCCAGGGGGCGGGGGCCGGAAGCGATTTCCACTGGACGCCCTCCGGGCCCGGTCCCTTGCAGGTGCAGATCGGCCAGGCAGCCCTCCGGGCAGCCCGGCGGCCGGGCCACCAGGATCTCGCCCGCCGGGTTTGGCTTAATCAAGACCCCGGACAGCCCCCCCTGGGCGGATTTCACGGTGAGCGACCCCCACATCCCTTCAAGGCGGCGATCCGGGGCCGGCTGAAAACGCAGCACCGGCGCCCCCTGGCCCCCGGCCGGAACCATCGATCCCTGATACCAAGGCCCGGTTACCGCGAGGGGGATGGCAATGAGCCGCTGGAAGGTTTTCCCCAGGGCCAAAAGCCTCAGCATTCCCTCCCCCTGGCCATGCGGGGGGGCAAACCGCCCCACCCAGGACTCCGGCAGTCCGGTGGAAGCGGCCCCAGGCATCCAGGGGCGCAACTTGGCGGTCACCGGCGCGGTGTCCGGCATGGCCAGTTCCGCAAAAAAAAGAGTGCCGGAGCCGACTTCCAACCCCTTCAGGACCTCCTGATTGCCGGATAACGACACGGCCACCCGCAGGGTTTCGTCCTCGGCCACCTGCCCCGGGGTTCCGGCGGCGCTCAGGGTCAGGTCGGTGGTAAGGAACACCCGGCTGTCAGCCAGGCGGGCCTTGGCCAGGGTCCAGACTCCCGGCTGGGGCGGGGACAGGGTGATCAGATCATATTCCAGGCCGCCGGTCCAGCTCAGGTGTCTGGCCCTGACCCCCGGATTGAGGCGCACCCCCTGGGGAGTGGCGAGCATGACCCCCTTCCCCGGGGTAGTGCGGGTGGCCACCACCACCACCGCCCTGACCCAGGGGTCGATTAAGAAATGCTCTCCGTCAATGAGGGCCTGCTGGGGCTGATCCAGGTAGTCATAGAATCTCAGGCAGGGTATATGGAGGTCCGCGGCCTTGGGCGCTTCCCACAGGCGGCCGCCCGCCTCCGAGATCAGGGTCTGGAGCGGAGAAGCTGCGGGGGCCGGGGCCGCGGCCACGATCTCCACGCCCGCGCTGCGAACCTGGGCCGCCGCC
>JBGSLA010000222.1:0-12461 GCA_041740935.1 Desulfobaccales bacterium
CCCCCAAGCCGGCCGCAGCCCCGGCCCCCAAACCGGCGGTGGCCGCTCCTGAGGCCCTGGCTCCCGGCGCGGTGCCGCTCAGGGCCCCCATGCCGGGCATGATCATCAGCTATGCCGTCAAGGTCGGGGACAAGGTCAGCACCGGCGACCTGGTTTGTGTGCTGGAGGCCATGAAGATGCAAAACTCGCTGCCGGCCCCGGCCAGCGGCACCGTCAGCGCCATCAACTTCGAGCCCGGCGCCAGCGTCGCCAAAGACGCGGTCATCATGGTGATCGGCAAGTAAATCGACAGGGGAGGGGAGGGCCAGGCCTTCCCCTCCATCAAATTTCCAGCAAATTTCTCGAGCGAGGCCCCGGCCTCGCTTTTTTTTGGGGGAATCTGTTCTGAAAAGTTCTTATAGGGCGGCCCGCGGCCGCCGCTGGTGGCACAGGTTTTCAACCTGTGCCGGCACAGGCGGGACGCCTGTGCCACTGAATCCGAGTTTTTATTTTTTTGAGAAAGATTTTTCTTGCAACATGTTAATCTTATTAAGAAATCATTCAATTTTATCAGTTTGGTTCCGGCCTTTAGGCCGCGATGTGCCACCAGGCTCTTCCTGTTTTTAAAAGAACCGGGGATTTATGAGCGGCTGTCCTGTCCTGAAAAGTTCTTGGGTGGAACCGCCGCCCCCGGCGTTTTCTGAAAAGAGCAGGCGAGGGCGCCAGCTCCATCTATATTCTGGTTCCCAAGCTCCGCTTGGGAACCGGCTTTCCCGCCAAGCTCTGCTTGGCTTCGATGCCGGCTCCTGAGAACGGCGGGCGGAGCCCGGCCCACCGGTTTTCCGGCTCTGAGAGGGCCACGGTCTCATTGCCAACTATCTCCGGAAAATCATGCCCCCACCTGCCTCCAGCCATCCTTCCCCTTAACATTCGCCATTTTCCCCCGGTCTAACCAAGCAAAATCGGAGAGGCACAGTCTCCGGGGGAGGAATTGATGATGAACACCAAGCCGTCTTTGAGCATGTTTCTGGTGGTTTTTGTGGCAGTTGCGGTTCTGCTGACGGGCTGCGCCACCCCCCAGAACCCCTATACCTACCAGGGGGCAGGGCTCGGCGCGGCCGTGGGCGCGGCCATCGGGGCCGGCACCAACGGCAAAAATCCCTGGAAAGGCGCGGCCATCGGCGCTCTTCTGGGCGGCGCCGCCGGCGGTATTGCCGGGGAGATGTATGGACGGTCCAACCCCTATTGTCCGCCCAACTGTCCGCCCCAGCAGCAGGGCTATTATCAGCAGCCCGGCTACGGCTATCCCCAGTCCAACCCGAATTACCAGCAGCAGCCGTATTACGGCCAGAACGCGCCGCCCACTAATTATTACTGAGGGGGAAGGGGTCGGCCGAAGAAACCAAACCCTATCCGCAGGTTAGTCGAGTTGAGGGACAGGGCGGGAGGCGCGGTTGACTCCCGCCAGTCCCTCATGAACCTTCGGCTCTCTCAAACCAGGAAAAGCCTGGTGGCACATCCCGGCCTTGCGGCCGGAACCAAACTGAAAAAATTGAATGATTTCTTAATAAGATTAGCATGATGCAAGCAAAATCTTTGTCGAAAAACAAGAAACTCAAAATTAGTAGCACAGGCGTCCCGCCTGTGCATCCTGAGGCTTGCCGAACAGAACATTTATGGTGCGCCGAGCGCACCCTAGCAAAGCTTTGCCAAACAGAACGCCCCTTCACTGCCCGTTTCCACTGATATTGTTGGAAATTCCGGGGATTGCCGGGTATAATGGCAAACCAGGATTGCTCATTCTCCTGACTCTACATTGCCTCAGCGCCTTATTTGATGACCCCCACGCCCCTCATCCAGGAAATTCCCCTGTCCAAGGTAAATCTTGAGGCCCATCCCTTCTGCCTCGTCAAACCGGAAGAGGTGGCCCGGTTGGGGGAATCTCTGGCCGCGGTGGGTCTGTTAAATCTCCCCCGGGTGCAGGCCCGGGAAAACGGCGGCTGGCGGCCCGTCACCGGCTGGAAGCGCCTGATGGCCGCAGCCCGCCTGGGTTGGCCCACCATGCCGGCGGTGGTCCTGGCCCCGGAGACCCCGGAGGCCCACCGGCTGCTCCTTTATCTCCACGACAACGCCTTCACCAGGGCCCTCAACCCCCTGGAACAGGCCTTGCTGGCCTCCCGCCTGCGTGAACATTGGGACCGGGACACCCTGGTGGCAAAAGGCCTGCCCCTGTTGGGCCTGCCCCCGTCCCCGGCCCATCTCGACCGGCTCCTGGCCGCGGCTTCGTTGGAACCACCCTGGCTGGAACTGTTGGCCGCAGGCCGCCTGGCCCTCACCATTGCTCCCCGCCTGGCCGCTTGGGACCCTGCGGCGCGCCGCGCCGCGTTGCCGTTTCTGTCGACCATCCCTTTGAGCCAGAGCAAGCAGGAGGAATTCCTGGCGGGGGTGGAAATTCTGGCCCGCCGGGAGGGGCTGGCTTTAACCGAAATTCTGGCCAAAGAAGAACTCCAGGAATATCTGCAAGACACGGCCGGCAATCCCCGGGAGCGGGCCGAGGCGGTGCGCCGCCTCCTGAATGACTGGGTGTCTCCCCTATTTTCTGCAGCCAAACAAAAATTTGCCGCCGGGTTGGACCGCCTGGGTCTCAAGAGCCACCCCCGGCTGCGCCTGGCCGAGCCCCCGGCCTTTGAGGGTCCCGACTTCGAGCTTACCCTGAAGTTTACAGACCACCAGGAACTCCGGGAGCTCCTGCAGGAGCTTTCCCGGCTGGCCGGTCTGCCTGATTTCGAGGCCCTCATCGATCTTGTGTGATCCGGAAGTTCTGCTTATATCCCGAATACCGTTTTGAGCCTTCCCTGTGCTGAAAAGTTCGATGATATGTTGCAGGGGCAGGCGCCCTCGCCTGCCCTTGGAGGACAGCTGTCCCTGCACAAGAAAAAACTTTTCTAATTCACGGGTGGCATGCAGGCCCATGCGAAACTGGCTGGAAAGGTTTTTAGGCGCCATATCCTGGTGGTGCGGCCGTCCCTGGCCGCCCACTGTCCGGGCGGGCGCGGAGGCCCGCCCCACCAGTTTTTCCGGTTTTAGGCGAGCCCCAGGCTGAGGAGCGACTGTCCTTGCAAATCCCCGGCCCGGACTTATGTTAAAGGGAACTTTCTGATTTCAGGGAAATTCTCAGCCAATCGCCATCTTCAGCAAAGGAAACCCCAGATGACCAAACCCGGCCGCACCAACCGGCTTATCCAGGAAACCAGCCCCTATCTCAGGCAGCACGCCCATAACCCGGTGGATTGGCACCCCTGGGGACCGGAGGCCCTGGAGCGGGCCCGGCGGGAGGACAAGCCCATCTTTTTGAGCATCGGCTACTCCACCTGCCACTGGTGCCACGTCATGGCCCACGAATGCTTCGAAAACGACCGCATCGCCTCCCTGATGAACCAGCATTTCATCAACATCAAGGTGGACCGGGAGGAGCGCCCCGACCTGGATGAGACTTACATGACTGCGGTCCAGCTCATGACCGGCCGGGGGGGCTGGCCCATGAGCGTCTTCCTGTCGCCGGACCTCAAGCCTTTTTACGCCGGCACCTACTTCCCGCCGGAGGACCGGGGCGGCATGCCGGGGTTTTCCCGGCTGCTTTTGGCCCTGAGCCAGTCCTACCATGAGAAACGGGACACCATCGTGAAAATAGGTCAGGAACTGGAGTCCCGCCTGAAAACTTTAGCGGAACTGCCGGGGGACGGCCGGGATTTCACTGCCGCGGTCCTGGATCAAGGGACGGCGCGCCTCAAACAGGACTTCGACCGGATGCATGGCGGCTTTGGCGGCGCCCCCAAATTTCCCCGGGCCCTGGAGTTGGGGTTTCTCTTGACCCAGCACCGCCGCGCCGGCGACCGGGAGGCCCTGGAAATGGCAGCCCTGAGCCTCGAAAAAATGGCCCGGGGGGGGATTTATGACCAGGTAGGCGGCGGCTTCCACCGCTACACCGTGGACGGCCAGTGGCTGGTGCCCCACTTCGAAAAGATGCTCTATGACAACGCCCTGCTCGTGCCGCTCTATCTGTCCCACTTCCAGCTCACCGGCAGCCCCCTGTCCCGGCGCATCGCCCGGGAGACGATGGATTTTGTTTTGCGTGAACTGGACTCCCCCCAAGGCGGCTTCTACTCCGCCTGGGACGCGGACAGCGAGGGCGAGGAAGGGAAATTCTACGTCTGGACCCTGCCGGAAATCGAAGCCCTGCTGGGAGCCGAGGCCCCCCTGGCCGCGGCCGCCCTGGGCGTGAGTGCGGCCGGCAATTTCGAGGGGGAAAATGTCCTCACCCTGCCCCTAAGCGATGAAGAGCTGGCCGCCCGCTTCGGCCTCAGCCCGGAGGCAGTGGCCGCCTCCTTGCAGGAAATCAAAGATCGTTTGTTTCAAGCCCGGGAAGGCCGGGTCAAACCCCACCGGGATGAAAAGATCATCACCGCCTGGAACGGCCTCATGCTCTCAGCCCTGGCCCAGGGGGCCCAGGTTCTGGGCCACCGGAAATATTATGAGGCCGCGGCCCGGGGGGCGCGCTTTCTTCTCACCGAGCTGTGGCGGGACGACCAGTTGCTCCGCATCTGGGCCGCGGGACAGGCCGGCATCCCCGGATTTCTGGACGACTACGCCGCGCTGGCCAATGCCTGTCTGGACCTTTTTGAAACCGACTTTGATCCGGCCTGGCTGGAGTATGCCCTCCGCCTGGCCGAGCGCCTGGACGACCTTTTCCTCGATCCGGCCGACGGCGCCTATTTTTACGTGGCCCGGGACCAGGAGGCCGCGCTGGTGCGCTCCAAAAGCCTGCACGACCAGTCGGTGCCGGCCGGGAATTCCCTGGCCGCCCGGCTCTTCTGGCGCCTGTGGCGGCTCACCGAAAAGGAAGCCCATGAGACGCGTTTCCGGGCCCTCCTGCGCCGCTGCCGGTCCCAGGCCGCGGAAAACCCCTTCGGCTTTGCCCATTATCTCAGCGTGGCCGGGCTCAGTCTGATGCCCGCTCTGGACCTGACCCTGGTGGGCGACCCTGGAGATTCCCGGACGAATGACCTGCTTGCCGAAGTTTACCGCCGGTTTCTGCCGGAACGGCGCCTGGTTTTGAAAAATCCCCAGGACCTGGCCCGGGTGGACGAACTGGCTCCCGCGGCCAAATCCTCCGAACCCGGGGCTTCAGGGCCGGTGGCCTATCTGTGTCACCAGTTCACCTGCCAGCCGCCCACCGGGGACCCCGCCGAATTGGCGGACAGACTGGAAGATTGCCGGCCCCAGGCCGAATAGTTCCTATCCGAAGAGTTTTTTCCCTTTCCCCTTGATCAGGGAGAGTCAGGGTGGGGGTGTAGAATATCAAGCAATTCCCAGCGGTTCACTGAATAGTCCCCCACCCCCCCAGCCCCCTCCACTGTTTGGACCGGGGGGAGGGGGATGGGACGGGACTTTTCATAACAGTCGCCCATGAACCTGCGGATCTCTCAAAACCAGGGAAAATTCGGTGGGGCGGGCCTCCGCGCCCGCCGGAACTCTGGCGGCCAGGGACGGCCGCCCCACCGGCATACAGCTCTTGGAAAAACTTTTCAAGACAGTTCCCCATGACCCGCAGTCCCACCCGCAAGGCATGAAAAGCCGCCTGGCCGCGTAGGGCGGGCGTCACGCCCGCCTCGACATATCGCCTGGATTGGGTTAAAGCTTTGTAGGGTGCGTTTCACGCACCAATTTTGGGCGCGTAAAACGCGCCCTTCAGGAAACTTTTCATAACAGAAGATAGACCCATTTTAAGACCATTTTTCCTTCTCACCGCCAGACGGAGCGCTTGTGGATAAAGAAACCTCTTGTGGCCCTGTGGGGCAGCCTTCCCTGAACCCTGAGAGGCGGACGCAACTTCAAGCCCTATGCCGGCGTCTCGGCTGCCGCTTCCGGGATCCCGGCATCCTGAACCGGGCCCTGCGCCACAGTTCTCACACGTATGAAAGTCCGGAGGCGGGGCCGTCCAACGAACTGCTGGAGTTTTTGGGGGACGCGGTCCTGGCCCTGACGGTGAGTCATCTTTTGGTGGACACTTTTCCTGAGGCCTCCGAGGGCGAGTTGTCCCGCCGGCGGGCGGCCCTGGTGAATGCCCGCAGCCTGGCCGAACTGGCCCGGCGCTTCGGGCTGGGAAACTGCCTGCTGCTGGGCCGGGGGGAAAAGGGCCAGGCTGGGCACGAAAAACCATCGCTGCTGGCCGACGCCCTGGAAGCGGTCCTGGCCGCGGCCTACCTGGACGGCGGCTTCA
Source organism: Desulfobaccales bacterium (assembly GCA_041740935.1). Lineage (GTDB taxonomy): Bacteria > Desulfobacterota > Desulfobaccia > Desulfobaccales > 0-14-0-80-60-11 > JBGSLA01. The sequence goes on from JBGSLA010000222.1 coordinate 6,260, forward strand.
AAAAAGCCCAGCGCCTGGTCAACCGCTGGTTCGCCCCCATCCTGGCCCAACAGGGACCCCGCGCCTGGCAGGATCCCAAAACCGCGCTCCAGGAACTCCTTCAGGCCCGCCATAAGTTGGCTCCCACCTACCATCTCCTGGAGGAAACCGGCCCCAGCCACGCCCGCCGCTTCCGGGTGGAACTGCGCCTGGGGGACAAACCCCTGGCCCAGGGGGAGGGCCCTTCCAAAAAACAGGCTGAAAAACGGGCCGCGGAACTGGCCCTGGAGGGGCTGCGGCCTGAATAAAGTGAGGGCGGGGGCGTCTTTTCATGATTTACGGGTGAGCCACCGGCTCAGGCGCGACTGTCCTGAAAAGTTCGCTTGGTGTAGGGGCAGGCGCCCTCGCCTGCCCTTTGTGGACAGCCGAGGGCGGCTGTCCCTACAAGCCCAAAGGCTTTTCCTGCTTTGCGGGTGAGCCGCAGGCTCATGAGGAGCTGTCCTGAAAGTTTTTTGTGGAGGAGAGGGTTTCCCACGGGCTGGAAGCCCGCGCTACCGGGCAGGTCCGCCCCTGCCCCCCCAACCCCCTTAAGCCACCTGATGGAAACAGGCCGGGGCCACCCGGAACCAGGGATGGGGACCCTGGAAAGGCTGGTAGGTTTCCGGCGCCGGCTGAGGGGCCTGCACCAGAAAAATTCCCGGAGAGCCGACAATGGCCGCGGCCAGGGAGGTCAACTCGGGGGTCAGGCTGTTCGGTCCCCACAAAGCCTCGGCGACCTGGTCGGGATTTTCCTGGGAGGCCCGGGCCAACTGTTCCCTGTCCAGAGCCAGGGAACCTCTGGCGTCACTTAAGCCCAAGGGGGCCAGGGATTCGGCGAATCTGCTGACCAAATCGGCCCCATACTTCCGCAGGCTGGGGGCCAGGAAGTCATGGGCATCGAGAGCCGCGGCCAGACGGTTCACCGCTTCCACCAGAACCTCGGCCTTGGCGCTAATCCTCTCGGGGCTTTCGGGAATTGTCTCCCCCTGGGCGGCCTGGGGTTGGCGGCCGGGCTCGGCGGGAGCGGGCGAGGCGATGGGTCCCGGAGCCTCCTGGGGAAAAATCTCCACCGGCTTGCTTTCCGATGGTTGTGGAGGCCTGAAATGTTCCCGCCTTGGGGATGGGAGGGGTGCCCTGCAAAAGCCGGGGGGTCGGGCCGTTTTTTCCGACACGGGGTCTAAAACTTCCATCCCCTTTGCTCCCTGAGGGGCGGCGCCGGGGTTGGGAGCGGGGGCCGCGGGAAGGTTGCCGGGAAGCCCGCCGGCGACGCCCAGGAGGAAAATGGCCCGGCTGTACAGGTCGTGCAATCCGGCCAAAGGCTGCTGCACCTGTCTGCCGGAGGAGACAGTGAAGGGCCTGGTCAAGGTACTGGCCGGGGCGATGCTCCAGTGGCTGGAATACCAGCCCGCCTGGGGCTGGAGGCCGGCAGCGGCGTCCATAACCGTGCTCTTAAGAGGCGCCTTGGCAAGGCGTCCGGGGAGATTGCCCGAGGTGCGCCGATCCTTGACTGGCGGGCGTGGTAAGAGGCCGATCCTTGGCGGGAGCCAGGCGGCCGAAGCCGGTCTGACCTAATTTTTTTATCGGCGCGAACCCGCCGCGCCCCAAAAAACCCGAGCTTTTCAAAAAGCCGGAGATAACCAGGTGTTCTGGTTTCAGGTTGTTATTTTCGATAAATATTCATAATCAATATCAGCATGTTGAGCCTTTTTTCACTTTTTTTAAAAAAATCCGGCAGGACCACCAACGGCTCTGTTCCCGGGCAAAGGCGAGGGAAAATCAGCGCTCCCTGGCCGGAGCCTGGGGACGAGTTGAACTTCACAGAACCATGAACCCCTCCCCCTCAGCCGGGCTTTATGTCCATGTGCCGTTTTGCCAGGGGAAATGTCCCTACTGCGATTTCGCCTCCGGGACCGACCTGTCCCTGATTCCGTACTGGCTCGCGGCCCTGGCCCGGGAAATGGCGATGTACCGCGACCTGGCGCTCCGCTTTGACACCATCTACCTGGGGGGCGGCACCCCGAGCCTCCTGGCCGCCCCCGATCTCGGCGCCCTCCTGGAAAGCCTGCACCGACATTTTGCCTTTTCCGAAGACACGGAAATCACCCTGGAGGCCAATCCTGACGATCTTACGCCGCAGATACTGGGACAATACCGGGACCTGGGGATCAACCGCGTGAGCCTCGGGGTGCAATCCTTAAATGATGAGGAACTGGCCTTTCTGGGGAGAAGGCATGACGCCGCCCAGGCCCTCCTGGCCCTGGCCGGGGCCCGGGAAGCAGGCTTCGCCCGCCTGGGGGTTGACCTGATCTATGACCTGCCGGGGCAGAGCCTTCTAGCCTGGCGCCGCACTTTGGAGAGAATTCTGGCTTTTCGGCCTGAGCATCTCTCCTGCTACCAACTTACGGTGTCAGAGGGCACACCCCTGGCCCGCCGGCAGGCGGCGGGTCATTTCCAGCCCCTGGCGGAAGAGGAGCAGCGGGAATTTTTTCTGTTCACCTCACAGTTTCTGGAGGACCGGGGTTATAATCATTACGAAATTTCCAACTTCGCCCGGGGGCCGCAAAACCGCTCCCGGCACAATTGCAAGTATTGGAACCACACTCCCTACCTGGGGCTGGGCCCCGGGGCCCACTCCTATGTGGAGGGGCGGCGCTGGTGGAACCACCGGTCCCTGGCAGCCTATTGCCAGGCTTTGGAGGCCGGGGCGGCCCCGGTGGCCGGGCGGGAGGAACTTACCGGCGAACAGCGGCGCCTGGAGGCCGTTTTCCTGGGGATGCGCACCCAAAACGGGATAAATCTGGCCTTGGTGCAGCAGACCCCCGAAGGTCAAGCCGCGGTCCAGGAATTAGTGGACTCCGGCCTTGCTCATATCAGGGAGGACCGGCTCATCCCCACCCGGGAAGGCTATGTGGTGGCGGACCGCCTGCCTCTGTGGTTGATGATATGATAACGGGACAGTTTTTCTGGCGAATGGTTTTGTTATACAAAACGTCATAACTAATTGGACATGAATAAGGTTTTTCAGTTGATAAGATATCCCTCGACTTGTCACCCTGAGCCGCAGGCGAAGGGTCTCATAGGTTTAATAAAGACGAGATTCTTCGCCGCCTGCGGCGGCTCAGAATGACAACAAAGCTGCTTTTATTTAATGTTTAAAGACTAAAGTCGCTCTGTATATAAAAAGTTTTTGAGGGGCGAGAGGGATTCCCACGGGCTGGAAGCCCGTGCTGCCGGGGCCGTGGGCCTTTGCCCCCTCCCCCCCCGGAAGGAAATTTTATGTTTCACGGGTTGGCTAAAGGCCCTTTTGCCATGGTTCTATCCATGTTGGCCGCGGCGTTCCTGCTGGCGGCTTCTCTCCAGGTCTGCGGCTGTGGTGTGCGGCAGCTGGCCAAAGGCGAGCTCTTGCCCCCCGAGGTCCGGCTGAAGGCCCTGGGGTTCCAGCCCCCCGGCAAGCAGGGCTGGCCCCTGAGGCTGGTTTTGGCGGTGGACAACCCCAATCCCACCGCCATCAAAGTCCTGGGGTATGACTACGAGGTCAGGGTGGAGGGGCAGAGCCTGGCCCAGGGCGCGGGGGACCGGGCAGTCATCCTGCCGGCTAAGGGCGAGGCCGTGGTGGAGGTGCCGGTCATCCTGAAATTGCGCCATCTGCCGGCGCTGTTGCCCAAGCTTCTGCAGGATGAGAAGCTTACCGTGGACATTGCCGGCGGCCTGCGTCTTCCCCAGACCCTGGGTTTTCGGGTCCCGTTCCGGTTTCGGGAAAAAGTGGCCCCCCAGGAGGGCCTGGAGCACCTGAAGCCCTTTCTTGGGCAATAATCTGACCGGGCCGGAGTTCTCTGGTGGGCGGCGCTCACCTTCCGAAAACTTTTCGGGCCGAGTATGAATGGTGCGCCAGACACAACCTAAAAAGGGGCCTGTTGGCGTCGCTGCCCCGCTTGCAGGAGAAATTTCCATGGACCGGGTCGACCGCAGCAAGGATTTCTCGCCAATCCATGATGATTATGCTTTTTTCCTGGAGCACTCCACCGAGGCCGCCGCCGATCTGAGGGGCCATCTGCCCTTTCTGGCCCCTTTGGCGACCTCCGGCAACACCATTCGCCTGCTGGATTTCGGCTGCGGGGATGGTCTGTTTTCAAGCCGGCTGCTCTCAGAGGCCCGGTTTGATCCCCACCGTTTGGTCCTCTGCCTGGTTGAACCCGATGCCGGCTACCTCCGCCAGGCCAGGGGCCGCGTCCAGCCTTATTCCACCGAGCCGCCGGCGGCCTGGGCCTCCCTTCCCCCGGACCGGCACAATTTTTTCCACCTGGCCCTGGCCAACCATGTCTTGTATTACGTGGACGACCTTAAAAATTCGGTGAGGCAGATTCTGGAGACCCTCACCCCCGGCGGCCTGTTCCTGATCTCCCTGGCAGGGAAGGAGAATGCTTTGTTTCGCCTGCTGGACCAGGCCTTTGCCACGATGGCGGAGCCCCAGCCCTATCATATGGCGGAAGATCTCGAGGGAGCCCTGACCGCCTTAAGGCGGAGGTTTGAGAAGCACCGCCTCGATTATCAGATGGTTTTCCCCGACCTGGAGGAAAACCGCCTCAGGGTGCTGCGCTTTTTGCTGGGGGAACATCTGATCCGCATGGATCGGGGAGAGATGCTAAAACTGTTCGACCTTTATGCCCGGGACGGACACATCATCATCCAGACGCACCACTACCAGTTTGTCATCCGGAAAGATTCATGACGCGGGAGGCGCTCCCCTTTTCCACCCGGCGGGAAGGTGGCTCCCGGGGGGAGGGCAAAGGGAAGTGGCTCCCCCACCCTCCCCACCAACTTTTCGTTCCTTAAGGGTCGCATTACCGAAGCATGCGGCCCATCCCCCGACCGACTTCGCTGACCTCCGGGGTTATGAGGAAGGGGAAATAGATCAGCAGCACCGCGGCCAGCACAAAGGCCAGGAGGATCGCGGTGCGGCGCTCCACGGGAACCAGCCGGTGGAAGAGACCCACGATTTGCCCCCAGTGCAGGATAATATGCAACCCCAGCAGTCCCAGGAAGAAAAAACCCAAATACAGGTGAATCTCCCCCCAGTCGTGCCGGTCCCACCCAAAAAAGGCGAGCCTGACATTCCGGCCATATTTCATCAAACTTTCCCGCCCGGGAAGGAGGACGTATTTCATCAGAAACCCCAGGCCGGCCATGGCCATCATCGTCAGGAACATAAGGGCGTCGATGACCAAATTGAGGTTGGGCCTGTCCCACACGCCGGCTTTTAAAGGCTTAGTATCAGATTTTTCCGCATCCACAGGGCAGTCCTCCATAATCCGTAATCCTTTTCCTGTTTCAAATGAATGAAAATCCTCCGGGGATGACCGGGAACCGGCTGCCTGACCACCCTCCTGCCCGGCCTTGGAAACGGTTTCTCATGGGCCATCGGCCCACCCGTAAAGCCTGAAAAGCCTTTTCTGGTATAGGGACCAGCCGCCCCCGGCTGTCCACGGAGGGCAGGCGAGGGCGCTTGCCCCTACACGATAAGAACTTTTCATAACAGTTGCTCATGAGCCTTCGGCTCACCCCGTAAAGCATGAAAAATGCAGCGCCGGCGCCTTGGCCTTCGCACGAACCGCCGAGGGCGGCGGTTCTACACAAGAACTTTTCGGGACCGAATAAACCTTGGACTTTTCAGGACAGAGCTTGGCGTCCAATGGGGATCCCCAGCCGGAGCCTGGAAACTGGAATAACGAGGCGGGAGATGTTCTCATCCCTTATCTTTAACCTTGGTCTTTAGACTTTGGACTTTTCAGAAAAACAGCAACACCATGGCCCAGACCTGAAACAGGGCCACCGCGAAAAGCGCGGGCAGCAGGCCCCAGACCGGCAGGACCACCAGGCTCAATCCCAAAGACCCCAGCGTAGCCCCGAGAAGGTCCACGGCATAAAACAGGCCGTCCCGCCAGGCGGTGGCGGGGCGATGCTTTTGCCACAGACTGCTTGCCAAAGAAAACACGCCGCCCCCGGCAAATCCGGCGCTGAACAGGATGACCAGGTAAAGAACCTGCAGAACAAGCTCGGGAGGCAGATAGCCCGAAGCGGCCAGGTGCGGCAGGGCCAGGGCCAACAGCAGGGCCAGACCCGCCAGCCCCCCCTGGCAGACGGCCAGCGCCAGAGGGGTGGCCCGACCCCGGGCGGCGAGTCGCAC
>JBGSLA010000223.1:0-6782 GCA_041740935.1 Desulfobaccales bacterium
CTCCCCTCAAACTCCCCTCCCAACCCCCTTTGACCAGGAGCACGAGGCTTTTGCCTGGGTTGCACAGGTGAGGACGCCTGTGCTTCCGAGTTATGGGGTTGGGGGTGGGGGTTTGGGGGAGGGGGCAGGGGCCCACGGCCCCGGTAGCACGGGCTTCCAGCCCGTGGGAACCCCCTCCCCCAAAATTACCTCCTTCCCAATTCCTTAAGCCGGCCCCATACCCGGGCGGCGAGGTCGGCGGGCGCGCCTTCCCAAACCTGGGACTCGCCTCGGGGGGGCGGCGGGAAGACCTTCACCACCTGGGTAAAGGAGCCCATGAGGCCCACGTCCTCGGCGGGCATGCCCAAATCGGCCAGGCCCCACACCGGGATGGCCTCTTTTTTGGCCTTGAGCTTCGCCTTGAAGGAGGGCATCCGGGGCTCGTTGATTTCTTTGACCACGGAAACCACCGCGGGCAAGTCTGCCGCCACCGCGTCGTAGCCGTGGTCCAGCAGGCGCTCCACTTCGATGGTGCTCTCGCCGCTGAAGGCAATCTTCCTGGCCCAACCCACATACGGCATATTTAATATGGTGGCCAGCATGGGCCCCACCTGGGCGGTGTCACCGTCAATGGCCTGCTTGCCGGTGAAAATCAGGTCCGCGCCGCCGAGCTTCTCAATAGCCCGGGCCAGGGTCAGGGCCGTGGCCCAGGTGTCGGCGCCGGCAAAGGCCCTATCCGAGACCAGCACCGCACCATCCGCGCCATAGCCCAACGCCTCCCGCAAGGCCTCCTCGGCCTGGGGCGGCCCCATGGTAATCAGCGTCACCCGGCCCCCCTGAGCGTCCTTCACCCGCAACCCCTCCTCCACGGCATACAGATCAAAGGGGTTGATGATGGACTTGACGCCCTCCCTTTTGAGGGTGTGGGTCTCCGGGTCCAGGCGCACCTCCTGGGTCTCAGGGACTTGTTTAATGCAGACGATGATGTTCATAGGGAGCAGTCAGCAGTTAGCAGACAGCAGTCAGTTTTGTGTAGGGCGGGCACTGCCCGCCGCAATGGTATTGCTGCTTTTGCATGGCGGGCAGTGCTCGCCCTACATAATACTTTCCTCTTGTAGGGTGCGTCTTACGCACCGTAAAATTGCTTTCTCCAAGAAGTTTGGTGCGCGGAGCGCACCCTACATGATTATGCCCAGGCTGGAAGCCTGTGCTCCCGCGTTACGCGGGTTGGGAGGGGGGGGAAGGGGAGAGGGCAGGTAGGGGAGGGTTTTTAAACCCGCCCCTACGCTCCTGGGCCATCCCCAACAAAATCTGGTGCGCCGAGCGCACCCTACATTTCTACTAACTACTACCTAAATTGAGCGCTGACTGCTGACCGCTGACTGCTAACCGTGCTGACTGCTACTTCTTCCTGGAATATTCTTTATTCAGGGCCAGGCCGATAATGTTGCGCATAATCTGGTTGGTGCCCTCGAAGATCTGGAGGATTTTGGCGTCCCGCATCATCTTTTCCACGGGGTATTCCCGCATGTAGCCGTGGCCCCCCATGACCTGCACCGCGTCGATGGTGACCTCCATGGCCATGTCGGTGGGGAAGAGCTTGGCCATGGCCGCGGGTTTGGTGAAATCCTTGGCGCCGCTGTCGATGAAGCGGGCCACCGCGTACACCAGGGCCCGGGCGGCTTCGGTTTTGGTGGCCATGTTAGCCAGCATGTGCTGCACGGCCTGGAAGGCGATGATGGGCTGGCCGAACTGCTGCCGCTCCTTGGCAAAGCTGGCGGCTTCATCCAAAGCGCTTTGGGCCAGGCCCACAGCCAGGGCGCCGGCCCCGGAGCGGGCCAAATCCAGGGTCCGCATGGTGATGATAAAGCCCAGACCCTCCCGTCCCAGGAGGCGGTCTTTGGGGATGCGCACATCCTCCATCACGATTTCCCGGGTGACCGAGGCCCTGATCCCCATTTTCTTTTCTTTTTTGCCGAAACTCAGGCCCTTGTCGCCCTTTTCCACCAGGAAAGCGCTCGCTCCCCGGGCGCCCTTGGACTTGTCCGTGAGCGCGATGACGGTGTTGATTTCAGCCTCGCCGGCGTTGGTGATCCACTGTTTGGTGCCGTTTAACACATAGTGGTCGCCGTCTTTGGCGGCGGTGGCCAGGATGGCGCCGGCGTCGCTGCCGGCCTGGGCTTCGGTCAGGGCGAAGGCCGCCAGGGTTTCCCCTCGGGCCAGGGGCGGCAGATAATTTTGCTTCTGCTCTTCGCTCCCATAAAGCAGGAGCGGGTAAGCCCCCAGGAAGCTGGCGGCGTAGGTGGTGGCCACCCCCACGCACCCCTCGGCCAGGGCTTCGAGGACCAGGACGTTTTCCAGACACCCCATGCCCAGGCCGCCGTAAGCCTCAGGGATGATGGTGCCGCAGAGGTCAGCCTGGGCCAGGTCCCTGATAATGTCCCAGGGAAAGGTTTCCTGCTCGTCAAGCTCGGCCCGCACCGGCTTGATGCGCTCGGCGGTGATCTGGCGGGCCAAATCCCGGAGCATCTGCTGCTCTTCAGTCAACAAATAATCCATGCTCACCCCCGCTATGGATATTGAGGGAGGGGGCCAGGGGCCTCAAAATGCCTGCCCCCTCTTCCAACCCTTACATAAATTGTAGGGGCGCACCCGCGTGTGCGCCCTCAAGTCCGGGCGGACACGTGGGTCCGCCCCTATAGCGCCCCTACAGGGGGTCGGGAGGGCGTTGGCGATCCCCCGGCCCTCCCCTCAACCCTTACTCCGTCGCTTCCGGCAGCACCAGACGCCCCTTGTAGTAGCCGCAGGCCGGGCAGACCCGGTGGGGCAGGCGGGGTTCGTTGCATTTAGGGCAGACAGACAGGTTCGGCAGGGTGAGGTGATCCTGGGACCGCCGCTTGTTGCGGCGGGATATGGAATGTCGGCGTTTGGGTAACGGCACGGGGTTTCTCCTTTACAGCTTGATATTTTTGAGTTTGGCCAACGGCGAGTCGGAGTCCTCCGCCGGGCACTGACAGAGTTCCCGGTTGAGATCGGCGCCGCAGCGGGGGCAGATGCCCTTACAGGTTTCGGAGCACAAAGGCTTCAGGGGAATGGTCAGCAGCACCTGTTCCCTCAGGATGCTTTCCAGATTCACCGTCTCCCCGGTGTAAAAATCCCGGTCCAGGTCAGCCCGGTCCAACTCCTCTTCCTCACCCAGGCGATCCGGCCCGGGAGCGAGCAGCAGGTCAAAGTCGGCTTCCACCGGGTAGCTGAACGGGACCAGACACCGGCTGCAGCTGAGTTTCAAAATCCCTTCGAGATGCCCCCGGACCAGAATGTCATGGCCGTGGCGCTCCAGATGGAAGTGGACCGCAAGGTCCCCGGGGCCGGAAAACTCCAGATCCGGGTCTTCCTCCTGCCACCGGGCAAACCACTCCTCGCCCACCTTGAGGTGGAGATCAAGCCCTTCTTCCCGGAGGCGGGCGACGCTGATGTGCAGGCTTTCGGGGTGCATATCGGAATTTACTATAAATGTTTTATTTTAAATAAACTTTTTTCCCTGTCAAGGAATTCCCCCATCCGGATAAGCCTCTCGGTGCAATTCCTTGCAGCCGCCCATCGGAGGGCGAATTGTTATTGCATCTCAATATTAGTAAGGTACAATAAATCCTTCTATTCATTCCAGGAAGAGGGAAGACTTGCCAGTCTGCCAGCTTCAAGCAGGCCTAGCTCATAGCGCTATCTGAGCCGGAGGTTATTCAGCTCTCTTGATCTTTTATAGTGACCAGAAAGTACTATTTTCTCATAAACCAAGACATTAAAAAATTTATTGAAAAAGGAGAAAGCGGGGCCGCTGAACCCCTGCACGCCATGATCATCGCCTTCATCGGCCAGCCCAATTGCGGCAAAAGCACCATCTTCAACTATTTTTCCGGTTATAAAGCCATGGTTTCCAACTTTCCGGGAACCACGGTTAATTATACCACCAGCCGGGTGTTTTCCAAGGGAGAGGAGATCACCTGCGTGGACCTCCCCGGGGTATATTCTTTGACCTCCGGCGACCCGGCGGAACTGGAGGCCCGGAATTACCTCCTCCAGGAAAAAGCGGACGTCATCGTCAATGTCATCGACGCCTCGCTTTTGGGCCGGAGCCTCGAGCTGACCCTGGAGCTCATGAGTCTGGAACGGCCTCTGGTGGTGGCCCTGAACATGATGGACGAAGCCCACCGCAAGGGCATCACCTTAAAACCCACCAAACTTTCCCACCTCTTGGGGGCGCCGGTGGTGAACACGGTGGCCTCACAGGGCAGAGGCCTCACGGAACTTCTGGAAACCGCGGTGGAGGCCGGGCAGATCCAGGTGCGGCCGGTCCAGGTGATCTTCAGCCGGGATGTGGAAGAGGAGATCGCCGAACTCAGCGACAGCCTGGATGCTAAACTGGCCGAGGACCTGGGCCTGCCGTGGCGTTTTTTCGTGGTCAAGCTCCTGGAGGATGACCCGTATCTCCTGGAGGAAGTGAGCTGGCGGGACCCTCATCTCCTGCATATCATTAAAAATTACCAAAAGATCCTGGCCCAGAGCCACGGCCGCCCCCCCGAGATGGTCATCGCCTCGGAGCGCCACGCCCTGGCCGTCAATCTCTTCGAGCAGGTGGCCAAGGTCACCCCGGCCACCAAACCCGCCTGGCGGGACCGCCTGGACGCCATAGCCACTCACAAGGTCTGGGGATATGTGGTCCTGGTGGCCATTCTGGGAATTTTTTTCCAGGGGGTTTTCCGCTTGGGCCAGTATGGCGAAGAATTCTTCCTGGCATATCTCGATCTCGCCCTGAAGCTGGCCCAAAAATGGTTGGGCGCCGACACCCTGGCCTACCACCTCTTGGGAGAAGGCCTGTTCATGGGGATTTTCGGCGGGGTGGCCATTGTGCTGCCCTATCTCACCCCCTTTTTGCTGGGGCTGGCCCTCCTGGAGGACAGCGGCTACCTGCCACGGGTGGCCTTTCTCATGGACAACCTCATGCACCGCCTGGGCCTGCACGGCAAATCCATCATTCCGTTCATTTTAGGCTATGGCTGCAGTGTGCCGGCGGTCATGGCCACCCGGATCCTGGAGAGCCCCCGGGACCGCTTCGTGGTGGCGCTGTTGGCCATCCTCATCCCGTGCTCGGCCCGCTCGGTGCTCATTTTCGCCCTGGTGGCCTACGCCATCGGCCCTTACTATGCCCTGGGCGTTTATTTTCTCAACCTGGTGGTCATCGCCGCGTTGGGAAGGGTGTCCACCTGGATCATGCCGGAGATTTCCCCGGGTCTGCTGATGGAAATTCCCGAGTACCGCCGCCCCACCTTGAGCAACGTCTTACAAAAATCCTGGCGCAGCCTCAAGGACTTCGTGGTGGTGGCCTGGCCCATCCTTATTGTCGGCAGTGTGGTTCTGAGCCTGCTCAAGTTTTACGGCTTCGATACCCTGGTCAACCAGGGCTTGGCCCCCCTGACCTCTCTTTTGGGTCTGCCGGCCGCGGTGGGCACCACCCTGATTTTCGGCATCATGCGCAAGGAACTCTCCCTGGTGATGCTGAACGAAGCCCTGGGGACCACCCAACTGCAGACCGTCCTCACCCACACCCAGCTTCTCACCTTCACCGTGTTTGTGCTGTTCTACATCCCCTGCGCCTCCACCATTGCGGCCCTGAGCCGGGAAATCGGCTGGCGGGGCGCGGCCGCCGCGGTGCTCCTGTCCCTGTCCCTGGCCCTGGCCCTGGGGCTTCTCACCCGCATGTTCGGAATCCTGGTTTTTAGTTGAGCGCCTCTCCCGCCGATAATTGATGCAAGGTGACAAACAACTCCCCAGAACGGCGTCGGCGGGAGCGGGTCCCGGTCCGGTTCCAGGTAACCCTCGTGGTGGAAGGCCAGGAAATTGCGGTGACCAGCCGCAATCTCAGCCTCAAGGGACTGGCCTGCACGCCTCACCCGCTGCTGCGGGAAAAAGGCTGCTGTAAGGTCATCATCAGCCTGGCCCCGGATGTCCAGACGGTCATCAAAGGCCAGGTGGTCCGGGTGGGGTCAGATGAAGTGGCCATCGACTTTATGGCCATGGACCTGGAAAGCTTCATTCATCTCAAAAAGATTGTTGAGTGCCACTCCCGGCGTCCTGAAGCCCTCACCGGCGAACTCCTGACCCCGGCCTTCCCCCTCTCCGCCCCTCGAATCCCAATCAGAAAATTTCTCAAAAAGTCTCATTGAATTTTTCATTCTGTCCTGAAAAGTTCCTCAGGCGGCCATATTTTGGTAGGGCGGCCGTCCCCGGCCGCCCATGGTTCCGGCGGGCACTTAGGGCCCCCCCCCGAATTTTTCCTGGTTTTGAGAGAGCCGTAGGCTCAGGAGCGACTGGAAAAAAAAGTTGGTGGAGGAGGAGAGCGGTGCAGCAACCTCTCCCCTGGCCCTCTCCCCAGAAAGCAGTGCTGTCCGGCACGGAAATCGCTGTGAAGCCCGGGTATAGAACCGTGGGGCCGAAAGGCTGAGACTGTGGCCTCTAAAACCTATAGGGACCCATGGTTGCCTGTCCCTGGACCTGGAACCGCGGCAACCCTCTTCTCCCTCCCCCTTGATGGGGATGAGCGCTAACTTAAGCATAATTTATTCAAGAAAACTTTTTCTGTCATTCTGAACGGAGCGCAGCGAAGTGAAGCGACTGTGTTCAAAGTCAAGGGGAATTATTCCTGGCAGCACCAGGGTTGATGGTTTTTCAGCATGGCGTTTAGGATGGTTAAAAGTTTGCGCATACAGGCGGTGAGGGCCACTTTGGGCGGTTTACCAGCCTGGCGC
>JBGSLA010000224.1:0-4599 GCA_041740935.1 Desulfobaccales bacterium
GCGACCTGGTGCTGGAAGCGATTGTCGAGAACATCGACGTCAAGAAGAAAGTCTACGCGCGGCTCGAATCGCAACTGCGCCCCGAGGCGATTCTCGCTTCGAACACCTCGACGATTCCCATTACCAAACTGGCCGAGAACCTCACGTCGCCCGAGCGATTTGTGGGCATTCACTTTTTCAATCCCGTGCGCCGCATGAAGCTGGTCGAAGTGATTCGCGGAGCCCAAACCAACGACGAGACCGTGGCCACGGCCGTGGCCTTTGCCAAACGCCTTGGCAAGTCGCCAATTGTCGTGAACGACGGTCCGGGATTCCTCGTGAATCGCTTGCTGTTGCCGGACATGAACGAAGCCCTGGAGTTGCTGGGCGAGGCCCGGCGGTTGGCGGCCCAATTGGGCGCGGGGGTGGGCGTGGCCGCGGTGCTTCTAGGGGATAAGGTGGAGCACCTGGCCTCAACGCTCCTGGCCGCCGGTGCCGACAAGGTTTACTTTGCCGAAGCCCCGCAGCTGGCCGACTTTGTGGAAAGCGAATACGCGGCGGCGCTGACGGAGGTCGCCCGGCAATATCAGCCCGAAATCATCCTGGCCGGGGCCACCTACGCGGGCCGGGCCTTTATTCCCCAGGTGGCGGCGGCGCTTAAAACCGGCCTCACCGCGGACTGCACGGCCTTTGCCATCGACCCCGAGAAGCGCCTGCTGCTCCAGACCCGCCCGGCCTTCGGGGGGAACATCATGGCCACCATCATTACCCCCCGCACTTTTCCCCAGATGGCCACGGCCCGCCCCGGCGTGTTCAAGCGGCTGGCCGAACCCCATTCCCCGGACGGCGAGGTTATCCGGGTGGATTTAACCTCCCTCAAAGCCCCGGGGCCATGCCGTTTCGTAAACACCGTCGAGGAAATCAAGGAGCGCCTGCCCCTGTCCGAGGCCGAGGTCATCGTGGCCGGGGGCCGGGGCTTGAAAGATGCCAGGCATTTCCGCCTGTTGGAGGAATTGGCCGATCTGCTCGGGGGCGCGGTGGGGGCCACCCGGGCCGCGGTGGACGCGGGCTGGATCCCCTACGCCCACCAGATCGGGCAGACGGGCAAGACCGTGTCTCCCAAGCTGTACTTCGCAGTGGGCATCTCCGGCGCAGCCCAACACCTGGTGGGCATGCAGGGCAGCGACTTCATCGTGGCCATCAACCGTGACGCCGAAGCCCCCATCTTCCAGGTGGCCAACATCGGCCTGGTGGGGGACCTGTTTGACATCCTGCCGGCCCTGATTCAGGAAATTAAAAAAGACCGGGGTTAAGCCGATTACGCAAAATGCAAATCTCTGATTTAAGCTCTTCCTTTTTCTGGTAATATTATTTATGGTTAAACGTTGATAGTAGTGGACAGCAGGCAGGAAAATTTCTGCGGGAAGAAGCGGTTTATCTTGATAGAATATCCCACAGAAGCGCCATGACGAGCATTACCCGAGTCGCCTTGGTGACCGGCGCCGCCCGAGGCATCGGCCGGTCCATTGCCGAAGTCCTGGCCCAGCCGGGGCTGATGCTCTATCTGAACGATGTGGCCCCGCCGGAGGAGGCCCAAGACAGCCTCCGGGAAGTGGAGGCCAGGGGGGCCCGGGCCGCGTACCTGCGGTTCAACGTGGCCGACCCGGCCGAAGTGGAGCAGGCGGTGGACGCCATTATAGAGGAGAGCGGCCGCCTGGACATCCTGGTGAACAACGCCGGCATCAACCGGGATCAGCTTTTGGTGCGGATGAAAGAAGCAGATTGGGACCAGGTGTTGGCCGTGAACCTGAAGGGGGCCTTCAATTGTCTCAAGGCCGCGGCCAAGCCCATGATCAAACAGCGCTTTGGGCGCATCATCAACATCAGTTCGGTGGTGGGAATCATGGGCAACGCCGGTCAGGCCAACTATGTGGCCTCCAAGGCGGGCCTGGTGGGGCTCACCAAATCCGTGGCCCGGGAGTTGGCCAGCCGTCGGATCACGGTGAACGCGGTGGCCCCCGGGTTCATCGAAACGACCATGACTGAGAATTTGCCCGAAAAGACCAGGGAGGCCATGTTGGCCCAGATTCCCCTGAACCGCTTCGGGAGCCCTGAAGAAGTGGCACACGCCGTGGCCTTTTTGGCTTCGGAGCAGGCAGCTTACATCACCGGCCAGGTCATGCATGTGAATGGCGGGATGCTGATGGCTTAATCACGAGGAGGTTGGTTAGATGACCATTGAGGAGAAAATAAGCGCCATTGTGGCAGAAAAATTGGGGGTGGATAGGGCTGAAGTGACCCCCGACGCGGTATTCATCGATGATCTGGGGGCTGATTCCCTGGATCTGGTGGAATTGATCATGGCCATGGAAGAAGAGTTCGGCTTTGAAATTGCCGACGAGGAAGCCGAAAAGTTAAGGACTGTAGGGGATGTCATCAACTTCATCAAAGCCCGGGCCTAAGGCGGAAGTCATCGCCATTGCCTGCGATCACGCCGGCTATCACCTGAAGACCGAAGTGGTCAAGCTTTTGGGCGAACTCGGGGTCCAGGTGCAGGATTTGGGCTGCTCCAATCCCAATGAGTCGGTGCATTACCCGGTTTTTGGCAAAAAAGTAGTGGATTCGATCCTTTCCCGGCCCTCCGGCCGGGGCATTCTTATCTGCGGCACGGGGTTGGGCATGAGTATCATCGCCAACCGTTTTTCGGGCATCCGCGCCGCCTTGTGTCATGATGTGTCCACGGCGGTCATGAGCAGACGCCACAATGACGCCAACTTACTGGTCCTGGGGGGCCGCATGATTGGCCCCCAACTGGCCCGGGAGATCGTGCAGGCCTGGCTTGCCACCCCCTTTGATGGCGGGCGCCATCAGGATCGCCTGGATCTTTTGGAGCAACTGGCAGGGCCACGGCCGGATATGGAATTATGAGTATCGACAGGGACCTCAAGAGTTGCCCTCTTATGGCTGACTTATTCCACACCGATCCGGAAATCTACGGGGTGATCGAGCGGGAGTGTCACCGCCAGTTGGGGCAGCTTGAACTCATAGCTTCGGAAAACTTTGTCAGCCCCGCGGTGCGGGCCGCCCAGGGGTCTGTCCTGACCCACAAATATGCTGAAGGCTATCCCGGCCGGCGCTATTACGGCGGCTGTGAGAACGTCGACACCGCGGAAGAACTGGCCATCCAGCGCACCAAGCTGCTGTTTGACGCCGAACACGCCAACGTCCAGCCCCACTCCGGCACCCAGGCCAACATGGCGGTGTATTTCGGTTTTCTGAAACCCGGGGACACCATCATGGGCATGGACCTGGCCCACGGCGGCCATCTGAGCCACGGCGCGCCGGTGACCTTTTCGGGGAAACTCTATAAAGCCGTGACCTACGGCGTTGATCGCAACACCGAGCAGGTGGACTTCGACGTTTTGGCCCAATTGGCCAGAAACAACCGTCCCAAGCTGATCGTCGCCGGAGCCAGCGCCTATCCCCGCATCCTGGATTTTAACCGGTTTGCCGAGATCGCCCGGGAGGTGGGGGCCTATCTCATGGTGGACATGGCCCATATTGCCGGACTGGTGGCCGCTGGCCTGCATCCCACCCCCGTGCCGGTGTCCGACTTTGTCACCAGCACCACCCACAAGACCCTGCGAGGCCCCCGGGGCGGTCTCATCATCGCCCGGCCCGAATATGCCCGGACCCTGGACAGCCAGGTCTTCCCCGGCATCCAGGGAGGCCCCCTCATGCACGTCATCGCGGCCAAGGCGGTGGCCTT
Organism: Desulfobaccales bacterium; assembly: GCA_041740935.1. Classification (GTDB taxonomy): domain Bacteria; phylum Desulfobacterota; class Desulfobaccia; order Desulfobaccales; family 0-14-0-80-60-11; genus JBGSLA01. The sequence goes on from JBGSLA010000224.1 coordinate 3,749, forward strand.
AAAGGAAGCCTTATCCCACCCGTTCCGGCGCTACCAGAAACAGGTGGTGGCCAACACCCGCACCCTGGCCCAGGAATTTCTCAAGCTGGGGTACCGCTTGGTGGCCGGGGGCACGGACACTCACCTCATCCTGGTGGATCTCACTCCCACCGGCCTTACCGGCAAATTGGCGGAGGAAGCCTTAGGGCTGGCCGGGATCACGGTGAACAAGAACGCCATCCCCTTTGACCCGCAGCCCAAGACCATCACCAGCGGCATCCGGTTGGGCACCCCTGCGGTTACCACCCGGGGCATGAAAGAACCTGAGATGCTCAGCATCGCCAGCTTCATTCACCAGGCCCTCTCTGCGCCCGACGACCCGGATAACCTGGCCAAACTGCAAGCCGAGGTCAATGAGTTTTGCCGCCACTTTCCTCTCTTTGCCAAAGAGTGGGAAGTGTAACCATCCGGCCCCGGAGATAAGCCACCCAGGCGGCGTTCAGCCTAAGGTCTTGTTCCCATGCGCTGCCCTTTCTGCCACAGCACCCAGAATAAAGTCATCGACTCCCGCCCCAGCCGGGAAGCCAACGCCATCAGGCGGCGGCGGGAGTGCCTCAAGTGCCAGCGGCGCTTTACCACCTACGAGCAGGTCGAGGAGACCATACCGCTCATTATCAAAAAGGATGGGCGGCGGGAGCCCTATCAGCGGGCCAAACTCTCCGAAGGCATCAAGAAGGCCTGCGAGAAGCGCCCCGTCTCCATCGACATTATCGAGCAATTCCTGGATGATCTGGAACGGGAGATGCTGGAGAGCGGTCAACGGGAAATCCCCTCCACCTGGATCGGCGAGCGGGTCATGAACCAACTCCGTG
>JBGSLA010000225.1:0-22325 GCA_041740935.1 Desulfobaccales bacterium
CCGCCGGCCGGGCCGGCGCCAAGCGGCGGCGACGTTTGACGTTCTCCCCGATGCGCAACTCTTCCACCTGGGCCGTCGGCTGGCTCATACGTTGACGGACCTGGGATGCAGTCCCTTCGTCAAGGGTGCTCAAATAGGTCACCTGTAGCCCCAGATCATCCTTCAGGTGCTGCATTAAATGCAGGACATCCACCTTCAGTTCTTTGGCTAAATTCTGCACTCTAATTTTGGCCATATACCTGACATTACCCCCCGATAAATTTCGCCCTGGGTTCATCCGTTCTAGGTATTACTCTAAAGACCCCGGAGTGTCGGAAGCCTCCTTGGCTTCCTCCCCTTCGGGCGTCATCATTTCCTGGGCCGCCGCCATGAGGGTGCGGGCCTTCTTTTCATGCAAGCCCGTAGCTTGCATCAATTCCTCCAGGTTGGTCTCCGCCACCTCCTTGGCCGAGGTGAAGCCGGCTTCATTCAGGGCGTTGGCCGTGATTTCCCCCACCCCGGGAATGCGCAGCAGCGACAGATAACCTTCCTTCAATGATTTCGAATACTTGGACTCGGTCTTGACGTCGATTCTCCAGCCCGCCAATTTGGAGGCCAGGCGCACATTCTGGCCTCGTTTGCCGATGGCCAGGGACAGTTGATCATCCGGAACAATGACTTCCATGATCTGTTGTTCTTTGTTCAAAATGATGCGGCTGACCTCTGCCGGGGCCAGGGCGTTGGTGGTGAATTTGGCCACGTCCGGATTCCAGGGGATGATGTCGATCTTTTCCCCCCTGAGTTCCTGGACGATGTTTTGCACCCGGGCCCCCTTCATACCTACGCAAGCACCTACCGGGTCAACGTCGGACTCCCTCGAGGCCACCGCGATCTTGGAGCGGCTCCCCGGTTCCCGGGCGCACCCCAGAATCTGGACAATGCTGTCGGCGATCTCCGGCACCTCCGCTTCAAACAGGGCCGTCAAAAAGTTGGGATGGGTCCGGGACAGGATGATCTGGGGGCCTCGGGTCTGGCGTTTGACGTCCAGCACATAGGCCCTTATCCGCTCGCCCTTATGGTAGATCTCCCGGGGAACTTGCTCCGAAGGGGGCAGCAAGGCTTCCGTGCGTCCCAGATTGACGATGATGCCCTCCGGGTCCAGGCGCTGCACGATGCCGTTGATGATCTCCCCTTTGCGGTCTTTGAAGTCCTCGAACACCAGGTCCCGCTCCGCGTCCTTCATGCGCTGCATGATGATCTGCTTGGCGGACTGGGCCGCAATCCGGCCGAACTGGGCGGCGTCGATTTTGATGCCCAACTGGTCTCCCAGTTCGCATTCCGGATCCAACTCCCGGGCTTCCTTCAGGATGACCTCCCGGCCGGGGTCCGTCAGCTCGGTGACCACTTCCTTGTATTGGAACACCTCGATCGCGCCGGTGTCGTCCCGATACTCCACCTCAATGTCCATCTTGGGCCCATACTTTTTCTTGGCCGCCGAGCGGATGGCATCCTTGATGGCGCTGATAAGCAGCTCCTTATCGATGCCTTTGTCCCGGCTGACCTGGTCGATCAGCCGCCTGAGCTCCAGATTCATGTGGGCGCCTGCCCTCCTTTGTGCTTAGCGGCCGGCAGTCAGCAGTCAGCAATCAGTAAAAGAGATAACTTTCCTTTTTTTCTGACTGCTGGCTGCTGGCTGCTGGCTGCTGACTGCTTTTTCTCAAAAATCCAGCCTGGCCTTGGCGATCTCCCCCAGGGGGATGCGCACCAGCTCCTCATCTTCCTCCAGACTGACTTCCTCGTCCGCCAGGCCCTTTAAAATACCCCGGTGCACCTGTTTGCCCTGCCAGGGACTCCGGGTGGTGAGGCGCACCAGCCGGCCGGTGAAGCGCTCGTAATCCCGGGGCTTTTTCAGGGCCCGGGTCAGGCCCGGCGAGGACACCTCCAGGGTGTAGGAGCCCCGGATGGGGTCGTGCACATCCAACAGCTCCCCCACCACCCGGCTCACCCGGGCGATTTCATCCAGGATGATGCCCCCCGGCCGGTCCACAAACAGGCGCAGGGTGGCCCGCCCCCGCGGGGGCTGGATGAACTCCAGATCCACCAGCTCCACCCCCTGGGCCGCCAGATAGGGCTGAATGAGACCCTCCAGCCGGGCTATCATTTCCTCTCTTGACATTATCTCACGCCTGCTGCCGTCCGGTTCCCTCGAGCGGCCAGAGGGTCATGTGCTCTTGGCTCTCTCAAAACCATGAAAAGGAGCGTCGGGCGGGAAAGCGCAGCGCCTCCCGCCTTTATGGGAACCCGGTCGGCACAGGTCTCCTCACCTGCGCTAAGCCCCGACCCCATGATTCTTCCGGGTCTCATCTTCCACCGACTGCTCGGCCTGGCGAATGACCCGGCACATGCGCCGGTAGACCCGCACTCCCTGGGCAAAGACCAATAATCCGGTGGGAATGAAAATATAGCCGATGACCTGCATGACCGTGCCCGCGAAAAACTGAATAAAGGTCAGCCCCGCGATAAACATGGTGAGCGCCGTCCGCCAGAAGGACAGAAAGGTCCGCTCATTGGCCATGACGGTGCGCTCGATGGCCATGACGTCCCTGACCAGGGGCTCATCGATTGGCTGCTTTTCCCAATCAGTAAGGTCGGGCATTGGCTTTAAACACCTGCTTGGTTATCGATATGCATCCCGTCGATGGCGGACTCGGATAATGCGAATTTTTCTTTCTTGGTCATAAAGTTCATAAACTAATCGGTAAGAGCCTACACGAAGACGATAGACGTTTTCGCCTCCCTTAATTTTTCTCACTCCTGACGGCCGTGGGTTTGCCCTTAAGGAGTCCACTGTCGATTTCAGGCGGTTTTTGGTATCCCTAGGTAGTGCCCTAAACTCTTGCAGAGCCGAAGCCGCAAAGGTTACCTGATATTCCATGGCTCAGGGATTATCCTGCTCCATTTCCGCCTTTATTGCCTCCCAGGGAATGCTTTCCTCGTCCTTTCGAGACTCGGCCACCATAAGGTCATAAAAATCTTCCCAGAGTTCGCCCCATTCCTCTAAATCAATGAGGACCGCTTTCTTCTTGCCGGACTCGTCAACGACAAATTGGATGCCTTTCATGGAATCATCCTTGGGCTATCTGGTCTCTCGTTCCCAAGCTCCTGCTTGAAGACCTCTGTATGTTATCCCCACCCTGTTAGAAATCACCTTAAACAATAAAACCACTCTGGAAAATGGCACGTCGTTCTTTTTTCAAAAAAACAAAAGTGTTTCTGGCGCCTCGAACTTCCCTGCCCAAGTCGTTTTCATAAAAAAAAGCGGGCCCCAGCCCACTTCCGGGAAAATCCAAGATTTTTCGATAATCTCGGGGCGTCCCCAGAGTTCTCGCTATTCTCCGCCCAACAAAGCAGGCCGGCCTTTTCGCCCCTTGACCAACTGACCGGCCCCCTCACCGGGGGAAGCGGGACCACCGGCGGTCTTAGCGACCTCCGGAACTGGAGCGGGCAACGGGATTCGAACCCGCGACACCAAGCTTGGGAAGCTTGTACTCTACCAGCTGAGCTATGCCCGCCGTCATATTTTTTTACCCAATTTTCCGTAACTTGTCAAGCCTATTTTCCACAGCCGGCCCCTGTTTCAATAACCACTGCTCACTGCTCACTGGTCACTGGTCACTGATCACCGGCCACCCCCAGCACCTCCCGGCCCTGGTCGATGTCGGCCCGGATCTGCACGGCCAGCTCGCCGATGGAGGGGAAGCGCCGCTCCTCCCTGAGACGGGCCACAAACTCCACCTGCAGGACCGCCCCGTACAGATCGCCGTTAAAGTCGATCAGGTGCACTTCCAGGCTCAGTTCCTGGTTGTCGAAGGTGGGACAGGTGCCGATATTGGCCACCCCGGGGAGTTTCTCCCCGTCTTTGACCACCCACACCGCATAGATGCCCGAGGCAGGCAAAAGGTCGTTTTCCGGGGCCAGGTTGGCGGTGGGCACCCCCAGGAGTTTGCCTCCCCGGCCCTTGCCGGCCACCACCCGGCCGGCCACCCCGTAGGTCCGCCCCAGCAGACGGTTGGCCTCACTGATGTTCCCGAGCTTCAGCATGGCCCGGATCAGGGAGCTGCTCACCACCGCGTCATCCACCTCCACGGCCCAGACCACCTGCACGCTGAATCCCAGGGCCTGGCCCATCTCCTTTAACAGGGCGATGCTCCCTTCCCGACGGTAGCCGAAGCGGTAGTCGTGCCCCACCACCACTTCCCGGGCCTGGAGACGGTGGACAAAATATTCCCGCACGAACTCCTTTGCCGGGATGGCGGCGAATTCCCTGGTGAAGGGCTGCACCACCACGGCCACCCCGGCGCCCTCCAGCAGGGCGATTTTCTGGGCCGGGGTGGTGAGCAGGCGCAGATTGCTGTCCGGGTGCAGGACCTTGGCGGGATGGGGGTCGAAGGTGAAGGCCACCGGCTGGCAGTCCAGCTCCCGGGCCCGTTGGCAGACCCGGCCGAGGATGACCCGGTGGCCCAGATGCACGCCGTCGAAATTCCCCACAGTGACCACGGTCCGGGAAAAAGGCCCGGGGCCGGGGGGCAGAGTATGCGGGACCATCATCCCCTCCCGGCGCTCCGGGGGGAAATGAGCTTGACAGAAATCATGTGGATAATATATAGTTAATGATTGAAAATTGCCAGGAGGCGAGAGATTTTTCCCTCCCGGCCCCCGGCCGAAGTGGCGGAACTGGTAGACGCGCTAGGTTCAGGGTCTAGTGGGCGATGGCCTGTCGGGGTTCGAGTCCCCGCTTCGGCACCATTTGTTTTTAACTTGGCGTAATCCTCAGGGGTTGCGCCTTTTGTATTTGGTCTTTTCATGGTCGAAGGTGCACCAGCGCGGCACGCAGTCTGCTCGTCACAGGCAGCTCGACCAGATTTCTCCGGAGGTGCCTCGGGCGCCACCCTGGTTGCCCGCAAGGCCTTGTGGAGATCGACCCGGCCTGCCCCCGGGAGCCGATGCCCACAGCCGGCCACGGTCGTAAAGGAGGCATGATGCCCCAGCCCTCGCTGGGTTTAAGGATTTCACCGAGGCTATGGAGCAAAGACTAACCAGGATCAGCAAGTACCTGAGCTATGTGTTGCGCCATCATCCCGAAACCGCAGGGCTGTCGCTGGATGATCATGGCTGGGCTGGCATTAATGAACTGCTGGCCGCCAGAGGCAGCCGGAAACGCGGCCTCACCCTCGACCTGCTCAGGCGCCTGGTGGCCGAAAACGACAAGCAGAGATTTGAAGTTGACCATAAGTGGACGAAAATCAGGGCCCGCCAGGGTCACACCCTGGCCGTCAGACTGGACTTGAAGGAAGCGTCCCCGCCTGACTGCCTTTACCATGGCACGGCCTGCCGCCATCTCCCCTCAATTCGACAACATGGCCTGCACCGGGGCAAGAGACACCATGTCCATTTTTCCCTGGACCCGGCCTCCGCCCAAACCGTGGGAGGCAGACATGGCCAGCCGGTGGTCCTCAGGATTCGAGCCCGGGAAATGCACGCCCACGGACACCGCTTCTTCCTGACCAGCAACGGCATCTGGCTGGCGGAGTCCGTGCCTCCGGATTACATTGATTTCCCCGATGCAGAGGTCGGCGAGAAGGATCGCTAGGAAAAGGGCTCCCCGAGGAAAATCCCTCTCTCATACCAGGTTGCCGTCAAACGGCGACAAGGGGTTTCCAGCCCTTGTCGGCGCAGGCTTGAGCCTCGCGGCTACAGAAAATCGCCTTTTGAACGCTCCTTGGTATCAGATGTCCACCACCAGGGCCGGGTCGAACTCAGGGACCGGCTCGTCCACATAGCCCCGGGGATTGCAGATGACCCGGGTGTTGCCGAGGCAGTAGTCCGCAGCCCGGTGGATGTGCCCGTGCACCCAGAGCGCGGCCCTGCTGTCGGCCACCAGGTCATCCAGCCCGGAGGCGAAGGCGGAGATTATCAGATCAAGGGACTCATGGTTGCCGAAGGACAGGGCGCTGGGGGCGTGGTGGCTGACCACCACCACAGGATCCGGCGCCCGCTCGGCCAATCGCATCAGGAGCCAGCGCCGGCTCCGGTGGTGCCGGGCCAGGGTGTCGGCGGGGCGCAGGCGCCGGTAGGATGGGCTCACCCGGATGCGCCGGTAGTCGTTCATAACCTCGGCTGCCTCCCGGCTGGCCAACCGGGGATCTCCCAGCAGGCAGAAATCGGTCCACAGGGTGGCGCCCAGGAAGGTGACGCCGGCAATCTCCACGGCGTCATCCTCCAATACGAAGATTCCACTGCCGGCGGCTGCGTCCCGCAATTTCTCAGTGAGCCGCGGGATGGCCTCCCCGTAATACTCATGGTTACCGGGGACGTATACCACCGGTGTTTCGGGAAACCGTTCCCGGCACCAGGCAATGCCCTTGATCCCGACGTGGACGTCTCCGGCCAAGACCACCACATCCGCCCGGACCTCCGGCAGGGCCAGGGGGCCGAATTCCAGATGCAGGTCGCTTAAGATCCACAGGCGCATAAATACTCGGGCGTCGGCCGATGAGACCCTCTTTGTGGCTCACGGGTCATCAAGGGCCTGGGCTTTGCCAGAGACGCAGGAGCCGGGGGGTGGCGAAGAAAGGCTGGCCATGACCGGGAATAAGCAGATCGGCCTGCTGCAACAGTTTTCCGATGCTCTCCAGGGCCGGCTCCACCCCGGCAAAATCACTGTTCCATCTCCAGATCAAACCTGACTGGAGCCAGGCCAGGTTGATGATGGCGTCACCGCAGATGGCGATCCTTATCTTGCGGGCGGGATCGGTCCACAAAACGGAGCAGTGCCAGGCCGTGTGGCCAGGCGTGTGGAGAACCACGGCCCGGGGGAGCAGTTCATCCCCCGCCTGGACGCCGATAAACTTCGACTGCAAGCCCTCCGGGAGGTCCACCCGGGCCGGATGGTGACAGTACCATCGGGCTCTGGAAAAGAATTCTATACCGCCGACATGATCCCCATGACAGTGGGTGACAAAAACCTTGGTGACCTCCTGGGGGCTAAGGCCGTGTAAGGCCAGCATGGCCTTCATCGCCTGCCGGTTGGCCTCCCGGTTGGCTTCGGAAAGATCCCACTCTCTTGCAAAGCCGGTGTCGATGAGCAGGATGTCGTCTGGTTCGCGGATCATGGTGACGGTGGAGCCGCCGCCCACCCCCAGCTCGTTTTTTATGGCAACGTCCTCGTCAGAAGCCAGATTGCCGGGATCGAGGGTGCAGGAACCGATCTTGATGACCCGCACCGGCAAATTCCACCTCATGAACGCCCCTGTCCCCCCTTTTTTTCCTTGGTTTTCATACTTTCGGCCGGGAGCTGTTTTTCTTCTCCGGAGAAAACCAGGCGCCAGTCGATATCCGCACCCTTCCTCAGCTCCTCTCTGAACCGTTTGCAGGTGGCGTTATCTCTGGTCAGCCGGGCAAAAGGGACCAGGTCGGCCCGGGGCAACAACTTCTTTATCTTCTCGGCCCCGGGGGCATTCTGGGTGTGCACGATGATCCTGGCATTATGGTGGCGGGAGGCGGACAGGGCTGCGGCCACGACGTCCCCCTTTTCAGGTCCAGCCAGGTCATAGTCCAGGAAGATCAGGTTAAAGTCGTACGCCTGAATCAGGGTAATGGCCCGCCAGGCGGTGTGCGCCAGGACCCAGGCGTGATCTTTGCAAAGTCGGGTCAGGATCTCCTGGCGCGCCGGGGTGTCTTCCACGATGAGGATTCTCACCACGCCTGACCGGGTCATGGGAATACCATTTTTATTGAAGAATCCACAAACCACCCATAAAAAGAAAAGGGACAAAACTACTATAAGTTACCAGAGATCCAAGAATGCCCTTCTCATTCGTAAAGGACAGGAAGGGGCCGAGGAACAGCATAAGAGAGAGTCCGGTTATCGGAATAAATATCGCGGTTCTCAAGAGGATAGCAAGTCCCCAAAAAGCTAACCCCAAACATTGCACAGGTACGTGTTGATAAAAGCTTGACTCTTGTCTGGCTATGTGTCCGGTGGCATTAAAAATCGGTTTCTTTAGCTTAAAAGTTTGTAGGATAGCTGTTAGAGCCAGCCTGGGAATTATACTCACAAAGGCTAAAGCTGAAATAAAATAGTATAATACATACTTTCCTGGATTCTTACAAAATAGAATTACCAAAGCCAGTATCGGCGTGAATGGTCCTATAATATATAGTACGAAAAGCCAGGCTTCCAAATTAGAAAATCCTTGTATTTTATAGACATATGATAAAAACAGGCTTCCCATAATATTGATAAGTGTAATCAGACCGAGATAGCACGAAGAAAACATCATGAGCGCGTCAAATTTCTCTACCAGCGTGACCTCAGGTGATCGGAGGAGCCGGGGATATTCAGTCTGAAAGAATTGCACGGTCCCGATCACATCTTTGCAATATTTGGACACAAAGGCGGCATAGGTGGGAGGAAACTCCTCCTCAGCCACCACCTTGCCGGCATAAACCCCGTGCCACCCCAGCGCCGAGGCCCGGGCGGCAAAGCCGATGTCTTCGGCCACGATTTCCGGGAAGCCCCCGACCAGGGACCATACTGACCGGCGGATGATGGCTCCATGACCGAACAAAGGCACAAAACCAAAGCGGTTCCGGGAGGGTAAAAAGTAACGGTAAAGGATGTCCACGCTCGGTCCCAACAACGAGGCGAAACGTGAGGCAGGGCCATGCCGAGCCGTATGCGCGGCCTGGACGAAGGCCACCCGGGACCCCTGAACATAGGGGAGCAGGCCGGCCACAAAATCAGGGGGCAAAATTTCGTCGGCATCGCAAAGCACCATAAACTCTTCCCGAACCTCAGATGAGATGGCGAAATTTAAATTCCCCGCCTTAAAACCGCGCCGGTCCGGTCGGCGCACTACCCACACCCGTTGGCCGCAGTGTTTGACCCAATTATCTATGGAGCGCCGATACGCGGGGCTCCGGCTGTCGTCACAGATAATCAGCCGGGTGTTGGCGTGGGACTGGGTGAGCAAGGATTGACAGGCCAGGGGATCGAAATCGTCACACGTGGTGTAGAGAATCACCACAGGCTCATCCTGAAGGGATTTCTCCGGAAGCTGAGGCCTCCCCTCGGGCGCCAGGATGCTCAACAGCGAATGCCAACAGTAATACAAACCCCAAAGCCAGAAGAGGGACCATGGCAGGAAGAGGGCATTCAGGGCGAGGACCAGCAGCGGGCCGTAATCCCCGGGAATCGTGATCCGATACCAGTGCCAGGCGCAAAGGCACACAGGCCCCCAGGACGATATCGTCAGTATGAGTGCCAGAGGAGATTTTTGACCTCTGGTTGAGGCCGGCATCAGCGGTATCTGCCCCAGTCGACCTCGGTTACCGCCGGCTTCGGTTGCCGCCCGGCGGTGAACAGGCCGATATATTGTTCAGGAGGGTCCCAACCGCACACCGCGGTTTTCCAGGGGGGATCGAAGGCCGCAAAAAATGAGAAGGAGACCCGGGCGGGAAGGTCGATCCGGTTGACCCTCTGCTCCACCGCCAGTCGGTAAAACTCCTTCTGGGTGGCCGGCGAGAAGCCCGGGGCCCCCCCTGAAGGATACGACACCATTTTCAAGAGAATTAATTTGTGGGGGTGGCGGTCCAACAGGCGGGCAGCCTGGAGGGCCGCGCCTTTGGTTCGGTCCCAGGCTTCCGGGGGGGTCAGGCTTTGCTGCCACACGACGTGGACGTCCGGGAAAAGAAAATCCCCCAAATCTATAAGCCTGGCATTGGTTTGATATTCGGCCAGGACTTCACTGGTGGTGACCGGCCGGTTGGTTCTGGCTCGAAATTCCTCCAGCCAGTTTTCCAATTCCCCCAAAGTGTAACGCTTATTTAAGCCCCGGTGTCCCAGACAAAAGGCATCCACCTGGGGGGCGGCCTCAAGGGCATTGGCGGTTTCCTCCCGGCTGCGCAGGTCCCAGACTCCGGCGATGACCATGGTGAAACCGGTTTCATGGGCGATCCGGGGCACATGGCGCAGGCTTTGCTTGGAGCTGACGGTGATGAGACCGTTGAAGCCGTGGCGGCGGAGAGCCTCAAGATCTTTGTACAGGCTGGCTTCGGAGGGAAAACAGTCTTTGTAGGGATCGTATTCGGTGGGATCGTAAAAGATCCACTTCAGGTGGGGAAGAGCGCCGAGGAAGGCGTTTAATCTTGCCGGGTATTCCCGACTGGGCCCCGGCACCACGACAATCCAATAAACGATTCCTGCCAGGCAGCCTAAAATGATCCCCAGGAGCAGCACATAACCCTTGCCGGTTTTGATGAACGGGCGCCGCTGAGGAGGACGCGGCGGCGAAGGAGGGGGCGGCGGCGGCGGGGTGGGCTCCTCCCCGGAGAGAATCACCCTGATGGTGTTGGCAAGGTGCCGGAGGTGCTTTTCCAGGGGCGGCGTCAGGGCGTCCAGCCAATGCGGGGAACTGATGAAATATTCCAGGGACTTGGAAGGGGAAACATCCTCAATGCGCAGAGGAATAATGGCCAAACCCTTGTTGACCGCCCGCTCCACCTCCCGCTTCACCTGGGGGGAGCGATTGGAATGCGAGGAGAAAATCAGGACCAGGACCTTGGACTGATTGATGGCCTCAATAATGCTTTCCCCCCAATCGCTTCCGGGGACTAGGTCCCGGGGCGCCAGCCAGCAACGACAGCCGTCCCCCTCCAGCGTGGCGCAGACCGCATCAGCCGTGGGCTTATCGATCAGGGAGTAGCTTATAAAGACATCATGGGCCATGGCTGATATTGAGAAAATATAAGTATTTTTTATTCATCAGGAGAGTGCCAGAGCAACAAAAAGGGAGAACCAGAACACGAGGGGAATGCGGTTCCAAGGGGTGCCCCGCTTGAGACAGGGTATGATTATCCCCAGCGGCAGGGCGAGAAGCGCGATCTCCGGCCAGGGGACCGAGCCGTGGACCAGGAGGGTCAGGCCCGCGCCCAGACTCAGGGCCAGCCATTCTCCGGCCAGCCCCTGGACATAGGCTTTAGGAACCGAAATCCCCGGGTTTGTGGACAGGAGTCCGAAGACCATCACCCCCTTTCTTCCCTTCAGCAGGCCGCCGGCCAGGGCGCCTCCTGCACCCCTTTATACCGGTTTCGGTTTTGAGTTTTCGCTTTTCGGTATAAAAAAATAAGAAAAACAGGTTGTTAGACAGATAGCCGGTTTCATCTCAAGCCGAACTTGGTATGAGCTGCGAGGCAACCCCTGGCGGGAAAAAAGGGTAGCACACAACGAATCATTCTCATAGACAATCTTTCCGGCGCCGGCTCGGAGCGGCGCCGGCGGTTCACCCCCAGGTGCGTGGGGACAACCCTGTCCGTGGAGATTGGCCCCGCATGGTGGCCGGTTCACCCCCACGTGCGTGGGGACAACTACTTCTCGTCACAATCCTCATACGTGCGAACCGGTTCACCCCCACGTGCGTGGGGACAACAAGACCACCGACGGAATTTTGGTGGCCGCGAACGGTTCACCCCCACGTGCGTGGGGACAACGATCTCATCGGTCAGCAAGCCCGTGCGGTTGCCGGTTCACCCCCACGTGCGTGGGGACAACCGTAACCCTAACCGGGAGTTTTGGGTGACAATCGGTTCACCCCCACGTGCGTGGGGACAACTCCACCGAAGGGTAAAACTTGGAGACGTCGCCCGGTTCACCCCCACGTGCGTGGGGACAACTAGCCATTCCCCCTTTTTCGTGCCTTGACGGGCGGTTCACCCCCACGTGCGTGGGGACAACGTCAGGGTATAGCCCATTCATCCTAGTAGCTACGGTTCACCCCCACGTGCGTGGGGACAACTTGAGGGAGGTTTAAATGGGACCACTCAGAAACGGTTCACCCCCACGTGCGTGGGGACAACGGTCTTGCAGCCCTCATGCCACATTTCTTCATCGGTTCACCCCCACGTGCGTGGGGACAACGGCGGAGCTGAATGACATGCTGGCGGCAGAGACGGTTCACCCCCACGTGCGTGGGGACAACAAAATCAGTGATGTGTCCCTTGACTATCTTTTCGGTTCACCCCCACGTGCGTGGGGACAACTGAGGCGGCGTCGGGCCGCCGCGGCTGTTCCTCGGTTCACCCCCACGTGCGTGGGGACAACGTCTGCCAAATATATACCGTGGGGAGTTTCTGCGGTTCACCCCCACGTGCGTGGGGACAACGTCTGCCAAATATATACCGTGGGGAGTTTCTGCGGTTCACCCCCACGTGCGTGGGGACAACCTCTGGTGTTTTAAAGGGGCAATCGCGGACCCCGGTTCACCCCCACGTGCGTGGGGACAACTTCATGTCCCCATACCGCCATCTGAGCTTGATTGGTTCACCCCCACGTGCGTGGGGACAACACAACCCTGTATAAACCAGCATGATTTTCTATTGGTTCACCCCCACGTGCGTGGGGACAACGCCACGGTGGGGCACCACATTGCCCAGGTGCCCGGTTCACCCCCACGTGCGTGGGGACAACAGTAGATGGTGGACATTTTCTTATATCTGTGCCGGTTCACCCCCACGTGCGTGGGGACAACGTTTCCACAATCGTCACAATATTGGGTCTTAACGGTTCACCCCCACGTGCGTGGGGACAACGAAGCGCACTCCCTGGCAACCGCCGCAAAAACCGGTTCACCCCCACGTGCGTGGGGACAACAAAGTTCGGGTCATTGGAGAGGGCATAGTTATCGGTTCACCCCCACGTGCGTGGGGACAACCACCATCAGGGCTGCCATGGTCAGAGCTGCGACGGTTCACCCCCACGTGCGTGGGGACAACTGATTGGCGAGGGGGCTGGTACTTTCTACCTCCGGTTCACCCCCACGTGCGTGGGGACAACGGCCCCCACCATCTCCTTGAAGGCGCTGGCCTCCGGTTCACCCCCACGTGCGTGGGGACAACTGACCAAGGCTTCGGTCTATGAGTCCCAGATTCGGTTCACCCCCACGTGCGTGGGGACAACGTTGCCGCACCGGCATCATGTTTAATCACCACCGGTTCACCCCCACGTGCGTGGGGACAACTTCAAGGTGGAACGGCTGCACCCGGATGACTTCGGTTCACCCCCACGTGCGTGGGGACAACTTGTAGCCCAACTGCACCCGGCGGTAATGATACGGTTCACCCCCACGTGCGTGGGGACAACCAGCACCACCAGGTCGGGGCGCCACTGCTTGTGGGTTCACCCCCACGTGCGTGGGGACAACATGCTACCCTGGATTTTCCCCAACAGATTGGCCGGTTCACCCCCACGTGCGTGGGGACAACACTTCCAAAACCCGCATCATTGAGGCACGCGTATCAGCAAAAGGCCCTCGAAGTCTTCCACCCGCCGGGAGGTCTCCCCAAAGGTCCGCAGGGCAAAGCCCTGCTCCCGGTCGGAGGAGTGGATCAGCAGGGCGGCGCCCCCCCGGCAATCCTGGCACACCTTGTCCCACAGGAGGTCCCGCACCAAAGCCGACACCCGGCCCACGAACACCCCGGCCTTGGGTTCCAGGAACCAGCGACTGAGCTCCCCCCTTAACCCCCGCGGCACCTTTTCCAAAATCAGGATCACCATGGTCACTCACCCCCTTCCTCATCAGGGTCCGGGGCGAAGTTCTGGCCGCCGGGCAGGCCTGCCGCCACCTCCGGGTCCCACAGTTCTCCAGGCAGGGCTTGGTCCCGGTGAAAGCGCTCCAGGGTGGCGGCCGCCTCCTGGCTCTCCAGATTCAGGAGGGTTTGCAGGTCCCGGACAATGGTCTTGAGAAAAAACGTCCGGCGGAAGGCGTCCCGGCACCCCTGGCGCACCCGGGATTCCAGATTTTTCAACTCGCCCCCGGCTTCCTGAAAGGCGAGGGGGATGGATATCCGGGTTTTGTAGAGGTCGGCCACATCGTACACAAAGGACAGCATTTTGCCGGTGTGAATAAAACCCAGGGCCGGGGAGAGGCCCAGGGCCAGGATGGCGGCGTGGCAGATGCCGTACAGGCAGCTGTTGGCCGCGGACAGGGCCCGGTTCACCGGGTCGGCGGCGCCCCAGGCGTCCCGGCGATAGACCCGGCCGTGCCAGGGGACCCCGGTCTCCCGGCTGGCCCGGGCATAGGCCTCCCGCACCCGCACGCCTTCCCGGCCCCGAATCTGTTGCAGGGTCAGGGAGTCATCCAGGGGCTCCGCAAAGCGCATCCGGTAGAGCCGGAAAACCACCTGGAGTCTGGTGTCAGGGTTGGCCCAAAGGCGCGCCTGGTGCAAAAAATAGCCGGCGCTGCGGGTGAGGCCCAGCCCCTGGGCGTAAAGCCGGACGCCCTCCTCGCCGCACCACAGCACCAGGCAGCCGTTGTCCGCCAGGGTGGCGACCGCGGCATGGGTGATGGAGACGCCGGGGCCCAACATGAGCACGGTCAGGCCGGCGCAGGGCACCGGCACCTTGCCCTGGGCGTCCCAGAGGGCAATGGCCTTCTCATCCTGCTCCACCTTGCAGTGTTCCACATAGAGATAGCTCAGGGAGTCCCGGAACTTGGGCAACAGATGGAGATCCTTGAGACGCATGGTCAGCCTCCTTTACGGCGGGGCCAGGGAAAGCAGGCCGAAGCCGTAGGCCTTGCTGGGGCCAATGCCCTGGATAACGGCTTGGCGAAGACTATCTGGGTCAGTGACCTGGAGAATGCCGTCGTAGCCGGCGGAGCGCAGGCGCTGGCCTTTATCGTCCTGGCCCTTTTTTTTATGCACATAGATATAGTCCGTCTGAATGGTGGTGGATTCTTCCTTGACAGAGAACCCCGCTGCTTCAGCCCGGCGAGCGAGCCAATGGAAAAGTTGGGAGTCTATAAAAATGCGAGCATCTTTGCCAGGATTCTTAAGGCGCCATTCTTTGATCTCGGCCGCGCATGGCACCGGCAGGCGCTTGCCGTGGCGCCCGGTTATTTCTTTCAGCTCCTCTTTGGTGTAATTCTGCCGCTCTTTTTTCTTTATCGTCTCGACTTTCCTGGTGGGATTCGCCAGGAGGCGGAAGCGCAGAGACTGTCCCTTGACGAAACCAGGATCGTATGTCTTCACCTCGCAGGCCGCCAAAAAACTGGCATTGTGAAAGGCGTAATCCCAATCGGGCCATGCGCCGGATTGAACGAGAATCATAGCCCGGCCGCCGGGGAGGGGATCGACGCGGAAGAGGAAGCCGGAATCCGCCTGGCGGGTTACATGAACCTGGTTGAGGCCAAATTCCTCCGGCTTGAAAGGTTTGAGGAAGTCGGGGTCTGCGGATATTTGGGAATCGGACCGAAACGCCATACACAGGCGCTGATGGACATGATAAAGGTTGCGCAGCCACAAGCGCCCCGGCCTGGGGCGATCAGGGTTGTCGCCCACGTCGATTAAGAGCGAGGACAGGTGCATGGATTTATTCCACCTCCTCAGCGGCCAGGCGCCGGCGGCGGGTCTGAAGCGAGCGGAATCGGATGATCTCGTCCCGTTTCCGGAGGATCAGGTGGCGCCAGTGCTTCTCTTCGGGATTGATGCGGTCCAGGCCCATGCCCAGGCCGTATTCGAGCATGGTCACGGCGTCGTGGCAGAGGCGGCAAAGGGAGCGCAAATCGTCCAGGTCTTCATGGCCCCCGGCCCGCCGGTAGGTGACATGTTGCACGGTCGTGGCCGGGGACTTGCAAAAGGAGCACAGGTTATGGTCGTGGTCCAGCCTCTCCTGCCTTTTCTTCCGGTATTCCGTGTGGCGATAATTTGCCCGCGGGCGCGGCGGCGCCGGGGTGTAATTCTGCGCCGGCTCTTTGGCAAGTTCTATCCCTCCGTCGGCGCCCACGGTTAATTCCCGGCGTAGAACGAAGCGCGGCTGATGGGACGGGGGCTCAAAGGAAACGGGCACATCGTACCAGACGAGGGCGTCATCGGGCGCGTCGTCTTCTTCAGACTTCGGCTCCCAGTCCAGCAGGCAAGCCACGGTGGGCGGCGGCTGATCTCCCCTGAGCCGTTTGCGCCAGGGAACCGCTTGCAGGGCAGAAAGCAAATCGGGAAAATCGCCCGTAGGCTGCGCCCCGTCCCCCTGGGGGCTTAACAGCAACGGGCGGGATGGAGGGCAGGACTTTCGGCCCAGGTAAAGAGTCCAATGGGGCGCTTTGATAGCGGCCTCCAGTTGGGCAATCAGGCCCGGTTCCCCCTGCAGGGCGACGAGGAAAGAGGCATCGCAGAGATACTCGCGCCGGGTGAGCATGGCGCCGGGTTTGGACTTCCCCTCCCCTTCGGCAATGCGCATCTGCATTCCGGCGCCCACCGTATGATAATCCCACCAGCGCACCCCGGGCCGGTCCAGGCGCACGCCCAGGTGCAAGGCGCAGAGTTTGGGAAGCCACTTATCAATAGCCTCTGGACGGGAAACTCCCAAGGCCGCGCAAAACATCCCGATCACGCCGGATTTCGTCGGAGCCTCAGCCGTCCGCCGGACGACGAATTTCGATTGCTGATCGCCCCAGGCCTGGAGAGGGCCTTCCAGGCGGAGAAACAGGATGTTGGCGCTCATCAGGCTACCTCCGGCTTTACCACCACCTTCTGGACCTCCTGCCACTCATGACCAAGTTCCTTGATCACCGCGGGGATCAATTCTTCCAGCGATTTGAGGTTATTTTCGGCCAGGACGAATTCCTTCTTGTCTTCCCCAAAGCTCAAGTGATAGCAAAGATTGGGCGAGAACCAGAACCGGTTTTTCGGTTTGCCGTATCCGGTGTCCAGGTCGTGAATATATTGGCCAAGTTGGGCGATGCTCTGCGAGATGATATCTCGCTCGCCTTGACTCACCGGCCTGGCAAAGGCGTTGGCGTAGCTGATGGGGCTGTTTTCCCTGATCTCCACCAATATGCCATCGGGAGGATTGTGCGCTGCGAAGCTGTTTTGCTTGCCGGTGGGGTTGGCAAATGCGGCTCCTCGTATGAACGCCCCGACGGTATGTGCGGCCAGTTTCTCATGGTTGTTAAGATTTTTGACCAGGGTTTCCCAATTGATGGAGAAGTACTTGTAGAAACAGGCCGAGGCGAACATTGCTTCATCCACATAGGCGGCGCCCGCATCTTCGCCGGGGATATCATCGGCGGCGACATAATAATCGACTTCGGGGCGGGCCTCGTGAGTCGATATGGCGTGGGCCACCTGAAGAGCCGCCTCAATGGTCTTATCAAGTCCTTTCCACACGTCATCATCGCCTTTTTTCGGTTCCAGCATCCTGCCGCAGAGGGCCATATCCGGTGCGATGGTATGCTTAGCGATTATTTTGGCAAATTCCTTTGCCATATCGTTATCAGATTTACTCGTTTCCAAAAGTTTAGACATCTTATCAACCGCTTCGTTGCTCACATATACCAGTCCAGCACTTTTATCTTCCCCGATAACGTCGTCATCCTCGCTTTTCTTTTTTCTCTTTTCTTTTGGTGCAATCCCACAAATCTCCAATACCGTCATTGCCTTCTTAAACGAATCCGGACCATTTCCGGCAATCAATTGCGCCAACCGCCGGGTGCGGACTCCGCCGAGCAACTGCTTAAACTCATCGCTCAGGCGGATACTCCGCTTAAGGCACTGGCTGGAAAGGCGCGAGCGCAGCACCCCGCCGAAATAGCAGGTCTTGGGCGCGCCCAGGTCGTCCCGGTTGAGGTTGGCCGGGCTGTGGTTTTGAATGGCGTGAATCTCGATTAACATGGGTGTCCTCCTCCGTAGGTTCTTAAAAATTGGTTCGCCCATTTGAGCCGCGTGGATTCGCGTTCCCAGATGGAAAGATCATCCGTCAGTCGTGCCCAGTCGAGTTTCAGGTTTTTTGCGGCGAGCAGGCCCAGCGCCCATCGCAGGTGAGGTTCCATCTTGCCAAGCGGTTTAGTCAGCATCCTGTCGAACCTTTGCGTGAAACGCTCTTTCGCTGGATCCTTGTTCGGTTGGCATCGTGCAAGCTGGCGGGCGAGCATCTCGCCGGGCGATTGCGGAATTGGACGGAAGGCATAGAGTTTAGCTATGAGCCAGGCCACTTCGCGCCGGGGTGTGCGCTCACTTTTCGCCCGAAGCGGCCACCAGAGGCCCGCGAACAGGTCGAAGCCGTCCACCGTTTCATCAAGACCCTGCCCCGCGTGCTGGCGCAGCAACCCGAGTTCACCGGATTTCATACGCGTCAGGTATTCAATGTACTGTTCGGTTGCAGTCACTTCTCCCCTCCCTTCTTCCTGCCGGACTTTTTTGACGCCTTGGCATTCGGTCCCAGGTTCGGTTTAACGTCGGCAATCTGTTTCTGTCTCTCCACCGCAGCAGTCGTATAACCCGGAGAAAGCGATTTGGCGATGGCGGTCATCATCGGACTATATTCCCGGGCGGCCTGTTCCCAGTCATCTTCACCTCCGGTAATCAACGCGCCCGCTTGCGCGGAAACCCTGGCTTCGACATGAGGGCGGATAGCGGCGATAAAGGCAGACCCCTCAATCTTCGATCTTCCTATCTTCTTCTGCATCTCTTTTCTCTCTTTCTGCCACATCTCAACCTTGTTGATATTCTCTTGAACCCGTTGGTCATCAGGCGCGTATTGAAGAGAAATCTCATATTCCATCGCCTCAAGGTACTTGTCATTTTGTACCGTAGCGAACCCCACAACCCATAACCTTCCATCACCTTTTTGTCGCCGAATAATCCCGGCCATTATCTTTGCCCATTGGCCTGCCGCTGCATCGGGAGCGCCAAGGGCATTGCCGGGTTTCATAACGTCCTTGCTGTCAGGAATGACATTCGGGTCGCTCCATTTTCTGCCTCCATCCGACTTTGTGCTTCCGATGCCGGCAAACACGCATTGCCGGATCAGATAGTCTTTACGCCCGCAGGAGATGCAGTTGGCTTCAGGTCCCTCCGGATTGTCCAACCACACGCGACGCGGCAGCCAGGTTAATCCTGTAAGCAAAGGAATATCTGTATCGGGGAGCTGTAAATCTGGATGTTCCCATGCGGGTATTCCAAAGTTCGAGGATGATGCTTTCCATGAAAGTCGCAGGGTTTCGGCAAGCGACAAACCTAAATGAATGACATAGATCGGCGGTTTTGCATTGATGCCGGGAGGCTTGCCCCGCCCCCCCGAGGTGGCAAACACTGGCAGGCGCAACAACCCCATGGCGCAACAAGCCGGACACAAGCCATTTATTTTGTCTATCGAATGCCTAAAGTGCCAAATGTTTGTACCGGTGGGCACCTCTTGCATAAGGTAATTGCCGGAAAGTTTTTCGTGTTTATCAGATCCAGGTTTGCACTGATAGAACCGTTTGCCATCCCCCAAAAGGTCGAAGCTGTCTTTATGGTCATGCAGCTTCTCGAACCAGTCCGGGGGGAACGAGTAGTCTGGAATCTTGTCCGGTGGGTTTCCCTTGCACCAATACAGCAGCGCCAGCAGGAAACGCAGGATGGCCACGCGGTCCATGGGATTGGAGGCCGCAATTTGACGAATCCGGCCGGCTTGCGTGAGGGCCTCAATAATGCCCACACGATTGGTGTTCCCATTTTTCCATAGAACCGGGAGCCACTTCTCTTCGAGCAGGTTATAGTTCACGGCTTTCTCCTCTCTTTTCCTTTTAAACCGCTATTCACCTAAGATAGTGTTGTCTGCCTGCAAAGTTTCTCCAATAGTAAAAGATTTCCTCGAGGGCATATAAGTTTTTGGTTTATGATAATCCTGCTTAGTCAGGCCATCGTGCCCATTACTCCCCTGATTTTGGGGGTTTGCCTTTAGCTGGATTTGCTTTTGAGCCAAAGGAGAGCAGGAAGACAATGACGCTGATTAAGGACCAGAGAAAAGAGCATTGGCTTATTTTCACCTATACCATAAGAGCGGCTTGTTCTGGAAGGAATTATTGTCAAGCCTGTTGTTCTCAGTTCCAACCGGGTCCTGCTTGAGGTATATGGAGTCGAGGAAGTATTTCAGATGAAACTGCATAACACGAAACTGCTTAAGGCCACTGCAACTTCCCGGGCCCAAGGTTGCCTCCTCGGCCAGCTTGCCGGGGATGCCTTGGGCAGTTTGGTGGAGTTCCGGAGGCCGGAGGATCTCCGGCGGGAATATCCCCATGGGGTGCGTAAGCTGGTTGACGGCGGGACCTGCAACACCATTGCCGGGCAGCCCACCGATGATTCCGAGATGGCCTTGATGCTGGCCCGGATGCTGATTGACCAGGGGACCTACAATGCTGCGGAAGCAAAGATGCTCTTTATTTTAGAGGTTCAAAAACTCAAGTCGCGATGTCTAGATTAGGTCGCGGGAAACCCCGTATCTATAGTTTTTTCTATCCTCTTGGCAAACTCCAACTCCGGAATTTCAGGAGGAAAGCTGATGACCACAGTAGCCGCACTGACATTTATGCGAATACTGCTGACCTTATCCAATGACTCTAAGAGGGATTGTAATCGCGGGGCATAGGTCTCGTCTGTTTTCAAGCGCGGCACCCTTATGCGGAGGCGCCCCGGAGTTTGGTGAACCACACTGGCCTCAGTAGCCAGGGTCGGCAAGGCCTCGGCTGCGGTTCCTCTGAGCCGGGCTCTCTGGCGCTTCCCGGAGACCACGCTAAATCCTTCCATGTCTTCCAGGTAGGTGAGCAGGTCCACCAGAAGGTTCTGCAAAACCGCCAACCGATCTGCGCCCTCCAGCGCCTCGGGATGGTCAGCCTGATCAATGGCAGTGAGGGTGCGGCGCACCGGCCGGCTCCGGTACAACAAGGTGCGTTTGCTTTTTTCGTCGTGTATTTCTTCCCGAAAATGAAAAAGGGTGATGGATTCGAATATGGGAATGGAACCGATCACATCCCCGGTACGACGCACCACTGCTTCGCCGAGCGCCACCCTCTCTTCATACGTGAAGCGGAAGGCATCCCCCTCAAACCGGCTGCGGTTCTCCAGGGTTTCACCCATTTTTCTGACCAGTTCGATGACGACGGCATCTTTGGTGTAGGGACCGTACCGGAAGCTGCGATAGGTCCACCCAAAATATTTGCTCAGCCGGTAGAGAATTTCAATGGCAAAGGGCGATCCAAGTTCATACTGTTCGGGGTACTCCCTTTTATAAAAGGTCAGGTCGTCCCTTTCCAGAACCCCGTAAAGCCTCGATTGCAGTTCTTCCAGAGCCTGGATGAAGGAATTCACAAAGATGGCGGATTCCTGATCTCTTTTAACCTGCCTCTCCTTTTCCTGTTCATCCCTCCAGGTCCAGATGGACCAGACTGCTGCGGTTGCCGCTGATAAGATGGAAAGAAGGAGCGTTGGGCTCATGATTACCCTCCGGTGGGACAAAAATCCTGATTGTGGGCTGGGGCGTTAGCACTGAAAGGACTTCCTGCCAGGTCTGCCTCGAGTCGGTGACTAAAGGTATTTTATACTAATTTCTCCATAAGGGGGGATTAGGGGCCACCTCCAGGCAAGTTGTCATTTATTTCCTATAGTTCCAGCAAAATCAGTTCTTCAAGGGGCCGCCGGTGTGACTTCTGGTTCCGGTGGGCCGGATGCCCCGCCGCCACCACGGCCATAAGCTCAAGCCTTTCCGGAAGTTTCAGGATCTCGATGACCCGTTCTTTGCTTTTGAGAATTTCACCGATCCAGACTGCGCCGAGGTCCAGGGAGTGCAGCGACAGGAGCAGATTTTGCAGACAGGCCCCGATGGCCTGGCAATCTTTGAGGTGATCGTATGAAGCCTCTTGGTCCAGAAAAACGGCGATGAGGACGGACGCCGATTGCAGGATGGTCGAGTATCTGGTGAGCGCGGCCAGGTCCTGCCGCGCCGCCTGGTCCCAGATAAGCCCGAAACGCCAAGGCTGGTTGTTAAGCCCCGAAGGTGCCCAGGAAGCTGCTTGAAGCGCGGTCATGATCAAATCTCGGGAAACCGGCGCCTCCAAAAAATGTCGGACGCTGCGCCTTTCTTGAATGGCCTTCAGTATGGGTGAATCAGGTATCGGCATCAGGTTGGTCCTTCTGTTTTTTGGGTTGAAGTATCCCATAGAAACCATGAAGTGGAAAGAGGGGCTGGAGTTTGTCATCAATACCGACTCTCCCGGGGAGCTCATCGTGGCCCTGCTGGATACCCGGGTCAAGCCCATCCTGAGGCTGTTGTCCCTCAATGACCAGGGGCGCCCGGTGGAAGACATGAACTTCACCCTGCTGGTGTCCCGCTGGGAGCAGGGCTCGCCCCGCCTGGTGCTCAAGTACCTGGTGCCCAAAGGCTGGCTGCTGCTGTGGGCCAAGGAAAAGGACGGCCAGGCCTCGGCGCCCGCCGCGCCGGCGGCCACATCGAGCCTTGACCCCCAGCCGGCCCCCGC
>JBGSLA010000226.1:0-16411 GCA_041740935.1 Desulfobaccales bacterium
CCAGCGCCTCATGCTCCCGGGAGGAGCCCTGGCCGTAGTTCTCACCGCCCACAATGGCGCCTTCTTTCAGAACCATATCCCCTTCCCACGCCAGTTCGGCCTGTTCCTGCACCCGCTTGACAAAATTGGCATCAAGGCGGGAAAAGGCGTACCGGCTGATGGCCGGCAGGTTGCTCCGCAGAGGCAGGATCTCGCTTCCCGCCGGGAGAATGTCGTCGGTGGTGACGTTGTCCCCGGCTTTGAGCCAGACCCTTCCCTGCCAGGTGTCCGGCAGCGGCGAAAGTTGTGGAAAGGGCACAATGTTGGGGCCCCGCACCACTTCGACGGACTCTTCGGGGGGAGGCGGCGGTACCACGTGGCGGCCGTTCACCAGAAAATAACGGGGCCGGTTGATGCGGGGATAGGTTCCCAGACGCCGGGGGTCGGCGATTTCCCCGAATATAGCCGAGGCCACCGCGGTTTCCGGGGTGGCGAGATACACCTGATCGCCTTTGGTGCCGCTGCGGCCCGGGAAGTTCCGGGTAAAGGTGCGCACACTGGCGGCCCCGGTGGCCGGGGCCTGGCCCATGCCGATGCAGCCCCAGCAGCCCGGGGGCATGAGGCGGGCGCCGGCCTCCAGCAGGGGAAGCAGACCGCCGGCCAGAGCCAGGTTTTCCAACACCTGCCGGGAGCCCGGGTTGATCTCCAGGCTCACCCGGGGATGCACCTGGCGGCCCTTAAGGGCCTTAGCCACCACCATGAGGTCCCGCCAGGAAGAGTTGGCGCAGGAGCCGATGAGCACCTGCTCCACCGGCAGGCCCTCCACCTGCCGCACCGGGGCCACCCGGTCCGGGGAGCTGGGACAGGCGATGAGGGGCTCCAGGCCGTCCAGATTCACTTCTTCCACCGCGGCATAGCGGGGCTGACCCTGGGCCTTGAGGGCTCGCCAATCATCTTCGCGGCCCTGGAGGGACAAAAACTTTCTGGTTTGGGCATCCGAGGGGAAAATGGAGGTGGTGGCCCCCAGTTCGGCGCCCATGTTGGCGATGGTGGCCCGCTCGGGCACGGTGAGGTAACGCAGGGCCGGGCCGCAGTATTCCAGGATTTTGCCCACCCCCCCCTTCACGGTGAGGCGGCGCAGCAGCTCCAGGATGACGTCCTTGGCCGACACCCAGGCCGGAAAGCGCCCGGTGAGCTTGATGCCCATGACTTCGGGCATGACCAGGTAAAAGGGCTGGCCGGCCAGGGCCAGGGCCACGTCCAGGCCGCCGGCGCCGAAGGCCAGCATGGCCGCGCCCCCGGCGGTGGGGGTGTGGCTGTCCGAGCCGATGAGGGTTTTCCCCGGCGCGCTGAAGCGCTCCAGGTGGACCTGGTGGCAGATGCCGTTCCCCGGCGGGGAAAAATGCAGGCCATAGCGGGCCGCGACGCTGCGCAGAAAGCGATGGTCATCGGCATTGCGGAAATCGGTCTGCAGAAGGTTGTGGTCCACATAACTCACCGCCACTTCCGGCCGGGCCCGATCCACCCCCATGGCCTCGAACTCCAGATAGGCCAGGGTGCCGGTGGCGTCCTGGGTCAGGGTGTGGTCGATTTTCAGGGCCACCTGGGCGCCGGGGACCAGCTCCCCGGACACCAGATGGGCCTCCATAATCTGCTCTACCAGGGTTTTGGCCATATCATCTCCATTACGCATTCATGTTAAACTCTTTAATCGAAACCTTATAAAGAAGAAACGATCAAGTCTTATAAAACCCTCAGCCTCGAAAACCCAAAATATGGAGCAGGCGCCCTCCCTTATCAGGGAAAAGAACAGCCGGGGGCGGCTGTTCTACATTTTTTCTATCGAAAAAGAGGAATCTCGAAATTTGAACATTATAGATCATCATACCACGATAACGTTGAGTAATGAGGGGGTTGCAAGCCCATCCCTGGCGCCTGAGCCATTGACTCCCTCTAAACTGGGACAAAGCCTGGTGGCACAGGTTTTCAACCTGTGCCGGGACGGGCTGGAAGCCCATCCTACCGTTATCAAGGAGGGTTTTTTCCACAGAAAAGCGATGGAATTTTTCCAACAGGCAGAGATGGGCAAAGCCACCCTGAATTTCTTCTGCTTTTTAGATTAACATGCCAATGTTCTTTAAATAATTCACCAAAACATCCGGCCGGTTGCTGCCGATACCGTTGAGATTCATGGCCAGGTAGGGCTTCACGGTCTCCACGTCGTCGATATTCCAGATGAAAACCTGCAGGCCGCCCGCCCGGGCCGCGGCCACCAAGTCCGGGGTGACATAAGCGTAATGCAGGACCAGGGCCTGGGCCCCGGCCGCCCGGGCCAGCCCCACCGGGTCGGCCGGGCAGCCCACCAGCAGGACCCCGGTCTGCAGGCGGGGTGCTTTTTCCTTCAGGGCCTTCAGCACCGGATGCCAGAAGGAAATGACCTGGGCCTGGTCGAAAATGTCCCGGCTCTGAAAAAATTTCAGGACGGCCGGGGCCGCTTCCGGGTGTTTCACTTCCACCACCAGATGGGCCCGGCCCGCCACCGCGGCCGCCACTTGGGCCAGGGAGGGGATGGGTTCCCCTTTGCCGGCATCCAGCTTTTGCAGGTCCGCCAGGGTGAAGTCCCTGACCTGGCCTTTGCCGTTGGTGGTGCGATCCACCGTGTCATCGTGGATCACGGCCAGCTCGCCGTCCCGGGTGAGTTGGACATCCACCTCCACCGCGGCCGCGCCCATGTCCAGGGCGGCCGTGATACTCCTCAGGGTGTTTTCCGGCTCATAAGCCGGGGCCCCCCGATGTCCCATAATAACCACGCCGCGTCCTCCCTCGAGGATTGGTGAGCGGCCCGGCCCGGTCTCCGAACCGGTCCTCCTTGCACACTGATTCAAATTAACATATTTAAAGGAAATCAGCTGATCAGGCAAGGAAAGGAAGCGCGTATGTCCTCCTGGCTCCCATTGGCGCTGGTTTCCCTGGGATTGTGGGGTATCTGGGGGGTGCTGGCCAAGGTGGCCACCCAGCAGCTGGGCCCCAAGTCGGCTTACCTCCTGGGGATTTTCGGATATGTGCCGGTTTTGAGCATCCTGCTCTATGAAACCGGCGGTAAGGTCCCCTGGCTGCCCTGGGGTTGGGCCGCGGCCCTGGGCGCCGGCCTGTCCACCGGCTTCGGTCTGTTTTTTTTCTTCCGGGCCCTGCACCACGGGGCGGCGTCGGTGGTGGTGCCCCTCACCTCCCTGTATCCGGTGGTGACCGTGACCCTGAGCTGGCTTTTCCTCCGGGAAAGCCTGACTCCGAGGCAGTTGACCGGTTTGGTGCTGGCCCTGGCGGCGGTGTGGCTCCTGTCGGAATGACCAGCGGAGGTTCGCTCTAAAAGAGCAAATGACCGAAATGCCGGAGGTTGGGGGAAGGCCTCCGGGGACATTGTTGCCCTTAAGGCATGCATCTTTCCCTTGACAACGGCAAAAAACATGGTCATATTACTGAACAAAATACCAGGGGCGGCATCACCTAGCACTCAACGAAAAGGAGAGGCATTATGCGGCAAAAGCGTACGCTTGTAAGTCTCATGCTGGCAGTCGGTCTGTGTGTGCTGCTGGCGGCTCCGGCCATGGCCCAGATTCCGGGCCCCATGCCCAATGATATTTACGAACACATCTCCAGGGGATATGACCTCCTCCTGGCCGGCAAATATGATGCGGCGGCCGAGCAATTCAAACAGGCCACCCAAAAAGACATGAATAACCCCTTCGCCGCAAATAATCTGGCCGCTATTGAGGGTCATAAAGGCAATTACAAAACCGCCATGGCCTTAATGCAGCAGGGCCTCACCCGGGCCGACTTATACAAAAACAAGGTGGCCCAGACCTGCTTTGTGGCCGGGCTGTGCAACGCGGTCAAACCCCAGAAGGAATTGGGCGCCGACAGCGTCATCAAAACCATCCTTCAGGAAAACATTGCCAAGTTGAAGCCCAAGCTCGAGGCTATGCCGCCTCAGCCTTCCGGGCCGCCGCCCATGAGTCCCAAGAAGTAAACCGGCGAATAACCTCAAGCCCCCAGGTCGGCCGCCCCAGCCTCAGACCTGTGCCCCGCGCAGGTTAGAGCGTTCAGGCAGATCTTTACTGGATTTTTCCATCGAGCACACCAGGGACCGGCAGGTCCCTGGTTTTTTTTGGGGAGGATCAGTGGGAGAGCAGGCGGGAAAGGTCTGACAATTCTGCTTTGGCCTGACGCAGGGCCTCCTTTACCCGGGGGGCCGGGAGAGTGGCGCTGGGGAGGATCTCATCGACGGCAATCACTTCCTCGCTGGCCCAGGGGACCTCGTTTTTCAGGTTCATCAGATCCTGGACAATCAGGACATACGCCGCGGTGAGGAGTCCCGCGGCCCCTTCTTCCAGCCGCTCCCAGGAAAAGGCGGCCTGAAGGCTCTCCGGCTGGGGGAGCTCTGCCGGAACCTCGTTTTCCGGCTCGGTGAGTTGCCGGGAGAGGACTTCGGTTAAGGGGAGCTTTGCCAGTTTGGTTTTTTTGCCGGAAAGCTGTTTCTTTTTCGACATAATTCCAGAAATTCTTCGCTGAGTTGTTGGTAGTCCTGAGCCCCCGAACTTTTGGGGTCAAAGTCAAAAATAGACTTTTGGGCGATCTGGGCCTGGTTCAAGGCCTCATTTTTCATCACCAAAGTCGTAAAGGTCTTGTCCCGGTAAGGCCTGAGCTGCTCCAGGATGTATTCGTTGGTTACCCGGTTGCGCCGGTCAAACATGGTGAGGAGGACGCGAAAATGGTCCTCCTGGAAGAGCCGCTCCGGGTCAAACCCCTTGACCGTTTCAATGGTAGTGAGCAGATCCGCCAGTCCATCCAGAGAATACCGGGAAATCTGACAGGGTATGATGATGAAATCGCAGGCATATAGGGAATTGGTGGTCAGCACCCCCAGGGAAGGGGGACAGTCGATAATAATGAAGTCGTAGTCGGCGCCGTTGAGGGCCTGGGCCAAAATGGCCTCCCGGAAAACCCTGGTGTAGGCCACTTCTGCGGCCCGGGCCAGCCGGATGTGCGCCGGCGCCAGGAACAGTCCGGGAATGTAGGTAGGCAGCACCGCATCACTGATGGGCTTTTTGGGAACGCTCATGACCTCAGCCATGGACTCGGTGAAGGTATCCGGGTCCGCGCCGATGCCGATGGTGGTGTGGGCCTGGGGGTCCAGGTCCACCAGCAGGGTGGCGTAGCCCTGGGAAGCCAGGCAGGCCCCCAGGTTGATGGTGGTGGTGGTCTTGCCGGTGCCCCCCTTCTGATTGATGATGGCTATCACGTGCCCCATAATGACTTGCTTTGTTCCCGAAAAGAGTGCTATTTTTTCCCATCGTAAAGGAACGCCGGAGTCCCGTCAAGGATTATCTCCGCCGGGATTCCCGGCCCTCACCGGGGGTCAGTTCGGCATTTTGGCACAAGGAGTGCATGGGATATACTTGATGTACCTCTCCGAAGGAGCCCACCAAGGAGCCTGGCACTTGGACTATGATGAAGAAAGACGCCGTTTCCAGCGCCTGTTGGTGACGCTGCCGGTGGAATTCACCGCGTTGCACCCGGAATCCGGTGAATTGCACCAAGGAGAGGGAATTCTTAAGGATTTCAGTTTAAGCGGCATCTATTTCCACGCGGTGGATCCGGTCTCCTTTGAGCCGGGCCATATCCTCACCCTCACCATCACCACTCCCGTGGCGCCCTTTAGCCATCACGATTCTTCGCATATCCAGGCCCAGGCTGAGGTGGTGCGCCTGGACGAGCCTTCCCGGGAAAACGGCTGCCATGGGATAGCCGTTTGTTTTTTGGGGTTTCCCAACTTCCTGCCTCTGAATAATTCGGTGAACGGCGCCAGCTAATTTTAACACTATGTTCAACAATCTTAACAGAAGTGGGGACAGCTGCCCTCCATTACTGGGCTATTACTAAAAATATCAGGATATTATATACTAAGTGGAAAATTAACCTTAGGTGCAACAATATTAAACACGTGCCAAACAATGAACACCGGGTCCGGCCTGAAGGTGGCGGTAGCCTTAAGCGGCGGCCTGGATAGCGCCGTGGCCGCGCATCTCCTGCGGCGGCAGGGGCTGGAGGTCTGGGGGGTCCACCTGCTTCTGGGGGAGGGCGGTTCACCCCCGCCAAACCTCTCGGCCCTGGCCGGCCGCGTCGGTATCCCCCTCGAGATTCTGGACCTGCGGCGGGAGTTCGCCCGCCTGGTGGTGGATTATTTCGTGGAGCAGTATGAGCTGGGGCGCACCCCCAACCCCTGCGTGCGCTGCAACGCGGCCATCAAGTTCGGGGTGTTGTGGGACCGGGTCCGGGCGAAGGGGGCCACCCACCTGGCCACCGGCCATTATGTGCGCCTCAAGCCGGGAGCCGACGGCCGGCTGGGCCTGTTCCGGGGCGTGGATGCCGCCAAGGACCAATCCTACTTTTTGTGCCGCCTCCCCCGGCAGATGTTGCCGCATCTGCTGTTCCCCCTGGGCGAGCTGGCCAAACAGCAGGTGCGGGATCTGGCCGCCGAACAGGGGCTGACCCCCTGGGCCGACTGCCAGGAAAGCCAGGACATTTGCTTCATTCCCCGGGGTGATTATCCGGAATTTCTGTGGGGCCGCCGGGGCCGGCGGGGCGTCCCCGGAGATCTGGTGGACCGCCGGGGCCGGGTGTTGGGCAAGCACCGGGGTGTGGAACATTTCACCGTGGGGCAGCGGCGGGGACTGGGCCTCCCGGCCCGGGAGCCCCTCTATGTCATCGAGATTCAGCCGGAATGCCACCGGGTGGTCATAGGTCCGCGCCAGGAGCTTGCCGCCCGGGGGCTGAGGGCCGGGGCCATGAACTGGCTCATCAACCCCCCCGCCGGGGAATTGCGGGCGACGGCAAGGATCCGCTATCGCCATCCCGGGGTTGCGGCCACGGTCCGGATGATAAACCGGGATCGCCTGGAGGTGATCTTTGACAGCCCCCAATCTGCGGTGACCCCCGGCCAGGCCGTGGCCCTGTACGACGGCGACCGCCTCTGGGGCGGCGCCTGGATCGAAGCGCGCCTGGATTGAGGTTGTGGGCAGTCCCTCATGAGCCTTTGGCACTCCAAACCAGAAAAATTTCGGTAGGGCGGGCCTCCGTGCCCGCCGAAACTTCTGGCGGCCAGGGACGGCCGCCCCACCGGCATACGGTTCTTGGAAGAACTTTTCATAACAGTTCCTCATGGGCCGGCGGCCCACCCGCAAAGCATGAAAAGCCGCGTAGGGCGGGCGTCCCGCCCGCCGCTATAACCTTGGACTCTGGACCCTGGACTCTGGACTTTTCAAGACCGAAAATTACCCGTTGAACGCAACCTCCTATCAAAACTCCTAATATCATGCCGTCTTTCCAGATCATCACCTTCGGCTGCAAGGTGAACCAGTTCGACTCGGCCATGATGGCCGAGGCCCTGGAGGATTCGGGGTTGGCGCCGTCGCCCGCCCATGGCCCCCCGGACCTGGTGCTGGTGAACACCTGCACGGTGACGGCCCGGGCCGACCAGCAGGCCCGCCAGACCATCCGCCGGCTGGCCCGGGAACACCCTCAGGCCCGCCTCCTGGTTACCGGCTGTTATGCCCAGCGGGCCCCGGAGGCCCTCGCCTCGCTGCCGGGGGTGGCCGGGGTCTTCGGCAACCGGGAGAAGGTCAGCGCGGCACAGATGGCCGCGGCCGGGGCCGGCAGCCGGGGGCCCCTGATGGAGGTGGGCGGCTGGGGGCGGCAGGAGCCCTTTCAAGACCGGGAGGTCACCCGGTTTCCCGGACACACCCGGGCCTGGCTGAAAATTCAGGAGGGCTGCAGCCACGCCTGCAGTTACTGCATCGTGCCCCTGGTCCGGGGTCCGGGCCGCAGCCTCCCCGCAGACCGGGTGCTGGCTTCCCTGGATAGACTGGCCGGCGGGGGATTTCAGGAAATCGTGCTCACCGGCGTGGATCTGGGCCAGTACGGCCGGGATTTGCCTGCCCCCGCCACCCTGGCCCACCTGGCGCCCAGGCTGGCTCAAAAGACCTGGCCGTTTCGGCTGCGCCTCAGCTCCCTGGAACCCCAGGAGATCACTGGAGAATTGGTGAAAGCCCTGGCCGGGCTCCCCCATCTCTGTCCCCATTTCCATCTGCCCCTGCAAAGCGGCTCCGGGGAAGTGCTGCGCGCCATGGGGCGCTCGTACAGTCCGGAGGACTTTCGGGACCTGGTCATGGAGTTGCACCGGCATTTTCCGGCTGCAGCGCTGGGGCTGGACATTCTGGTGGGATTTCCCGGGGAGACCGCGGCAGACTTCGAGGCCACCCGGACCCTGGTGGAGGCCTTGCCCGCGGCCTATCTGCACGTCTTTCCCTTCTCCCCCCGGCCCGGCACCCCGGCCCAGTCCCGGCCGCCCCTCCCCGGCGGCGAAATCCGGCGCCGGGCCCAGGTGATGCGGAAACTGGGGCGGGAGAAAAAACAGGCCTTTTATCAGGCCCATCTAAATCAGGTGGGGGAGGTCTTGGTGGAAGGGCCGCTCTCCGGCCGCCCGGGTTGGCTCAGAGGCCTCAGCGCCGATTATCTCCGGGTGGCGCTGCCGGGGCCGCCGGCTTGGCGCAACCGCCGCCTGGCAGTGCGGTTTCTCGCGGTCCAGGACGAAACCCTGGTGGGCGAAGTGATTACCCGGGGAGGCTGACCATGGGCCGGCGGTTCAGCCGGATGGCATGAAATTTTTTTCTGGGGGGAGGGCTTAGGGGAGGCGGCCGGGGCCCACCGGCCCCCTCCCCCACAAAAAAACTTTTCAGGACAGCAAAGGCATTTTTACAGAATAACCGGCAGACCCCGGTCCCGCAGGTATTCCTTCACTTGGCGGATGCTGAACATGCGATAGTGAAACACCGACGCCGCCAGCAGGATGCGGGCCCCGCCCTGGGTTACCCCCTCATAAAAATGTTCCAGCGTGCCCGCGCCCCCCGAGGCGATCACCGGCACCGTCACCGCATCGGCAATGGCCCGGGTGAATTCCAGGTCATAGCCGGCCTGGGTGCCGTCGCCGTCCATGCTGGTGGGCAGGATGGCGCCGGCTCCCCGGTCCTGACATTCCTTGGCCCAGGCCACCGCATCCCGGCCCACGGGCTTGGTGCCCCCGGCGATCACCAGTTCAAAGCCGGAGGGCATCGCCCCGTTCCTTTTACCGTCAATGGCGATGGTAACCCGGGCGGCGCCGTAGGCCTTGGCGGCCTGGCTGACAATCTCCGGATTTTTTACCGCGGCGCTGTTCATGGAAATCTTGTCGGCGCCGGCCGCGAGCACCAGGTCGATATCCTCCAGGGTGGCAATGCCGCCGCCCATGGTCAAAGGGATAGTGATCACCGAGGACACGTTTTTGACCCACTCCAGGCGGGTTTTGCGGTTTTCCACAGTGGCCGCGATGTCCAGCATGGCCAGTTCGTCGGCGCCTTCCTGTTCATAAAACCGGGCGTTTTCCACCGGGTCGCCTGCATCCCGCAAGTTCACGAAATTAATGCCTTTAACGACCCGCCCGTCTTTCATGTCCAGGCAGGGCATGATTTTAATCGGTTCCATGCGCTTTCTCCCTCAATGACAGGTGTATTCTTCCCGAAGGGAATTTTTTTTAGACCGATATGTGGGGGAAATTATTCCCCCAAACCGAAACCAGAAGCAAGGGAAATATTCCCGTTTTCATGAACTTAAAGATCAGCAGAAAACAAGGTTGCATCACATGGTTTGTCTAAGAGCATATCAGACCGGGTCATTCATGGGAATAAACAGCGGTTGCCCATGGATTGCAGCCTGTTCGGCCGCTGAGAAGCCTTTAAAATAAGCCATCACCTCCACCGGCACCTCGATCATGGCATTTAAAAGGCCAAACTTACGCGCCGCGGCTATTCTTTGATAAACCGGGCTCCGCCGGTCCAGATACATCATGCCGAAATTCAGGTGATGACGCGCCAGCAAGGCCTCCATAAGATGGAATAGTTCCGCTTCCCGGCCCTTTTTAACGAAAATGTTCCCGAAGGTCAGGAAATAAAAATTTCTCTCCGGCATCAGACGCCGCAGCAGGGGAATATGCGGCAGCGCCTTTACCAGGAGCAGGCCGCTCATGCCGGGCAATTGCTTGATGGTCAACCGGCGCGGGCCGCACTGCACCCCGGCGACGATGTCGTCTCCCTGCTCCCTGATATAGGAATGTTCAACATCAACAGAATCATCAAGATCCACCAAATTATGGTTTTCATATGGGGCGCTCAACAGCTGAACCATGTGTTCTTTCCTGGTTTCCGGCAGCCGGCGGCAGCGGCCGTCATCCCTGGGGCAGAGGCGGCTTAAGAGCACCGCCTGATAGCGGCCCAGGGACCTGCTGCCCACTTTCATATTGGTCTTGAGCGAACTGGCATTACTTGCTTCGACGTATCCGTAAAATAATCCTTTATCGCCCAGGTGGTTGAGGCCGTACCGCAGCCGGTGCTCAGCCACAAGAGTCCCGTAGCCGCGCCTCCGGTTGGCGGGGTCCACCGCGATGCCAAAGGCATAAAAGGCCGGATACCGGCGCCCGTTTAAGCACACGGTCTTGTGGTTGAGGGTGGTTACCGCCACCAGCCGGCCGGCTTCTGTGAGGCTGAAGAAGTGGGGGTTTTTCAGGCGGTCCAGGATGTCGGCCAGGCTGTGCATGGTGTATTGCACACCCCCGGAGCCCCAGACGATGCGCTCCAAAAAATCCACAAACTGAGGAGTGTGGCGGCTGCTGCGCCGGATGGCCAGGCGGCGTTTCGTATCTTCAAAAATCAACTCGGGCAAGCATGCACCTCGGAGAGAAATCCAACCATAAATGAAAATAATATACTATTTTCAGTCGAATGAGGCCTCAAGCCAAAATTGTTTAAGCCGCCCGCCCCCGGCAGCTCTGATCACCGGACCACGCCTGGATTTTTACGGTCGGAAAGATAATTTTTGTGGTATGGATTTTTCCAAAGACAGAGTTTTTTAAGAAAGGGCCAAGGAGGCGATACCCCCCCATTTGTGGTCGCGCCGGATAGGTGTGCGCCCCCCGGTCTGAATAAAGGCAATCAGGGTTCCCCGCCTGAAAGGTCACGCCCGGTGAAAAAAAGGCTTGTTCTAGCCAACCTCCAGATCAAGGTCATGCTGCTGTTTGTGCTCCTGGCCCTGGCGCCCCTTGGCATCATGGGCGCCTTGGCCATAAAGACCGCGGAAGAGCTCATCATCAGCATGGTCAAAAACCAGATCAAGCACGTGGCCGCGGACAAGGCCACCCTGCTGGAGAGATGGATTTCGGAGCGCAAAGCCGACCTGGAGGTCATTGCCGGCTCTTCTATCTGCTCAAACCCTTTGACCGGGAGGAGTTGCAACGGGTGGCGGCGGCCAGGTGCAGTTAATGGCCCATATCGAGAGGAAGCTGGACGAACTCCTGCCCGACATCATCCGCTTTTCCGGGGAAAAAACCCACGCCAACGTCATCGACCTGGTGGAAAAGTCGCTCATCGCCAAGATCCTCAAGCAATGCGGCCACAACCAGGTCAAGGCCGCCCGCCTGCTGGGCATCAGCCGCAACACCCTGCGCCATCGGATGAAAAAGTTTCATTGCACTTCTTCGGGGAATGCCCCGGAGAGGCCGGCCGAACAAGGGCGTGAGTCCGATTAAGGTGGTCGGTGGCGTCTGGCCTTCGGTTTTCTGTAAGAATATCGACTGTCTTCCCAATCTCCTGCTCCGAAACGTCACATTCTGGTTCCCATGCTCCCGCTACAAATCTTTAGGTTTTAAGGGTGGGCCAAAGGTTCATGGGGAATTGCTCAGAAAAAATTTTGGTGGCACCGGCATCTTGCCGGTGCCGCGCACAGGCTGGAAGCCTGTGCCACCAGGCTTCCCAACGGCGGGAGGCGCTGCGCTTTCCCGCCTACGGACTGCTCTGTTCCGAATTTGGCTAGGTCTTTAGGCGGGCGAGACGCCCGCCCTACGCTCCGAGACTGGTAGGACGGGCTTCCAGCCCGTCCCGGCACAGGTTGAAAACCTGTGTCACCAACCTTTATTCTGGTTTGGTGAGAGCCAACGGCCCCACCACCCCCGACGCCGATGAGATTCTCTACCGCAAAGGGGTTCACGTAATTCCTGATTTCCTGTGCAACGCCGGCGGCGTGACGGTGTCCTATTTCGAGATGGTGCAGAACGCCTATATGTACTATTGGGAAGAGCAGGAGATTCATGATAAATTGGACCACCGGATGACCAGGGCCTACCACGAAGTCTTGGACACTTCCAAAAAATTCAAGATCAACATGCGCCAGGCCGCCTATGCGGTGGCCGTGGAGCGGGTGGTGGAGGCCATGAAGCTGCGGGGCTGGATCTAAACCTGGGTTATGCGGCGAATTATCTGGAGTTCAGGTCGAGGATCTGTTATAAAAATACTTAAGTGAGCCACTCGGGCAAACAGCGAAGATGGCTTTTGGTGGCTTGTCCCAGGAATAACCGACAAAATATACCAGGGGCCTACTTGGGTGAGCGCCCTCTTGGCGGGCCGACACCCGGGTCGGCCCCTGCCTTTGAGACAACAACATTTTCAAAGAAATACCCGGGACATAAGCCTATGGGGAAACCCTGCAAAAGGTAAGCCAGAAGGAATGGCGAACCTAACCGGTCGCTTTGTCAACGGGCTGCTCAGCAACCTCTAACCCAAGTTTCGCACCCTAAATCCCACAAAACTGAATCCCCCTTGAGGCAAGGGGGACTTTTTAAGGAATTCCTAAATGTTCCCCCCTTTGGTAAAGGAAGGGCAGGGGGATTTGTTAAACTTTGCGCGGCAAAACCTCTATCCGTCTATCTTTCCTACAAGCTGGGGAGGCGAAACGTGAACTCGAAATTAAAAGGGAAGTAGCATTATGGCGACCAGGAATATTTACGGGACTAAAGAGGCGATGCAGGCTGCAATGAAGAAAGGACCTGCGAGGCTGGGAATAATCATTGTAATAATTGTAGTTGGTCTCTTGATTTTGCATCCATGGGTTCAGGTTGGGGCAGGTGAGAGAGGTGTGGTCCTTAATTTTGGCGCGGTCCAGGACTATGTGCTCGGAGAAGGGCTGCACTTCAGGATACCTGTAATGCAGATGGTCGCCCTGATGGATGTCAAGGTTCAGAAATCTTTGACAAGCGCCGCGGCTTCATCGTCTGACCTTCAGGAAGTAAGTTCAGAGGTTGCGGTTAACTATCATATCATTCCAGATAAGGCAAATGTTGTCTATCAGACCATCGGCATACACTTTAAAGAGCGAATCATAGACCCTGCAGTGCAAGAAATGGTCAAGGCTGTGACCGCCAGGTATACCGCAGAAGAGCTTATCACCAAGAGGCCTGCAGTAAGCGAGGCCATGAAAGAAACTCTTACTGAAAGACTCAAGGATTTCAATATCAATGTGAATGCCTTCTCTATCGTCGGTTTCAGCTTCTCCAAGATATTTATGGAAGCCATTGAGTCAAAGCAGACCGCCGAACAGCTTGCACTTAAGGCCAAAAGAGACCTGGAGAGGATAAAGATAGAGGCGGAACAGAAGGTTACCGCAGCCACGGCAGAAGCCGAGTCCTTGAGGCTGCAGAGAGCCAATATTTCCATGGATCTTATAGAGCTTAGAAAGGTAGAGGCCAATCTCAAGGCTATAGATAAATGGAATGGCATCCTGCCACAGGTTACCGGTGGCGGCCCGGTGCCACTTATCGGCATAGGTGGGATACAACAGAGATAACCGCCAGGATATTATAGCTCTAATCGCCGCCTCGGTCCGGTCCTTGAGGAATAACCGGACCGGTGGGGGCCATAACCTTATCCCAGCCCCTTTTTCAACTCATGGGGCCTGGAGGTGGCCAGCATCCCTGACCAGGCGACAGGAGGAACCGGCCGCGAGGCGCTAAGGCCGCCTCAGCAGGCCATCGGCAGCGGCATTCCCGCCCTGGACCGCGTCCTCCAGGGGTGGGTGCTGACCTTCAACAACCTGATCGCCATAACTGATTTTGTCAAAACCATCCGGGGATTCCTGACCAAACTCGAGGCGGCCTATGGGTACCCCATTGACACGGAATTCACCGCGTCGATTACCGGGGAAGGACAGGTAAGGATCAATGTGGTCCAATGTCGGCCCATGAAGCTGCCGGGTTTGACCGAAGCCGCGGAACTCCCGGAACATATCCCGCCGGAGTTCATCCTGTTCAGGGCCGACCGCACCATTTTCGGGGGCTTGGTCCCGGAGATCAGGTATATTCTCTACATTGACCCCGAATCGTACGCCCGGCAGGCCCCTTTTGAAATCAAGCAGGAGATGGGGCGCCTGGTGGGGGAACTCAACCGCCACCCGGACATTATCCGTCAGGGTCTGATGATGATGGGTCCGGGCCGTTGGGGCAGTTCCAACGTGACCCTGGGAGTCAACACCACTTATGCCGATATCAATAACACCTCGGTCCTGGTGGAAATTGCCCGGGAGGAGGCCGGCCACCTTCCCGATGTCTCCTATGGCACCCATTTTTTCCTGGATCTGGTGGAATCCCAGATCATTTACCTGCCCCTGTATCCCGATGACCCCCGGTCGGGGTTCAATCAGGAATTCTTCCGGAACTCGCCCAACAGTCTGAGTATCCTCCTGCCCGAGGCCAAAAAATTCGCAGACTTCGTCAAGGTGATTGATGTGCCGGCGGCCACCGGCGGCAAGTGGGCTTCTGTGGTCGCCGACTCCAGGAAACAGCAGGCCCTTGGTTTCCTCAGGACCAAACCGGATGCCGGGCCAGGGGAAGATGTCCGTCATCGGGGGGCCTGAAATTTCCCTTTTCCGGAGATGTTCCCGCAGGACTTCCGCATTTGCCATCCCTGATCTCGGACTCATCGGGGTCCGCCGCCTTCCGGCCGGCAGCCCCGAAATTCGCCCCAGTGAAATCCCGGCAGGTTTTGGGGGTTGATAAGACCAGGCAATTCAGGTAAGTTGGTTAGCGGGGGAGGCGGATTCTCCCGACTCCCCAGGCGCAACGGAGAGATGACCGAGTGGCCGAAGGTGCTCGCCTGCTAAGCGAGTGTGGGGGGAAACTTCCACCGAGGGTTCGAATCCCTCTCTCTCCGCCATATCTTTTTTAGTATTATTAAATAGTTATGGTACTGGGGTAAGCCCATAAACCGTCAGTAAACCGTCAGTAAAGGCAGATTTAACCATCGTTTCGGACGCGTGTTCGAGTCCCGCCGCCTCAAGCATGTATCTAATTCATATTATTAGATTTATTTCCTGACGAAGTGGGTTATTGACCGCGAGTCAACTCCTGAAACCCCAAGTGACCGTTAGTAAGAACTGTGAGTCCCCCAAAAAAGACCCCGTCAACCTTCATGGCTGACCGGGTTATTTTTTCTCTGGCATACAGGCCCCAGCACCAGCGGAGCACAAGGAAGTTGATCGGTGCCAGCAGCACGATGATCAGCGTCTTGTATATCATCCGCTCCCAGGCCGGCATATCTCCGGCACGGAAGAATCCCAGGAAGGCCCCGATTCATCACGCTCACAGAGCCAACGCGAAGGTGTGAAATAAAGGATGGCCTGAAGCCCTCCACCATCAGCCACCAACTACAAGGCCACTTCCCAATCATCCACGGTCTGTTTGGTCAGGCGGTTTTTCAGCTCAGAGGTGGCCACCGGCAGGCCGTTGATGAAGAGACACAGATCCAGGGCCAGTTGGGTCTCGTCCTTGCTGTAGCGCAATTGCCGGATGACGCTGAAGATATTTGGGCGGCATAGCGTTCGGCGGCCTTGACATTGCCGGGGGTGGGCGTACCGTAAAACAGGTCCAGACTCACCGGCCCGTGCTTCACCCCGTGGCGCAGCACGTCGATAATGCCCCGCTTGGCGATTTCCCCCTGGAGCCGGTGGAGGAACTGGGTCCGCTTGGGGCCCTCCTGGTCCAACGCCAGCGCCTGGGCTGCCTTGGGCTGGGTGGCCTTAAGATAAGCCGTGAGCTTGGCCAGGTCCACGGCGTGATCCCGGTCGTAGTCCTCGCTCTTGCCTTCCTGGCACCCCGCCTCGTTCACCAGGGACTCGACTATCAAGGCCTCGAGGCCCTTTTCACTGGTGTCGGAGGTAGTCATGACGTCATCTTATTAGCCTTGGTCTCGGCTCCCCGCATCTTGAGATCTTGGGAGAATAATATTCCTTAGATCTGCAATTCCTGCATGATCCGCTTGACTTGCTTCTTTAACACCGGGAGATCTCCTTGCACGACTTCCCAGACCTTTTCTAAATCGACCCCGAAATATTCAGTGCGCCACGAAGGCGCGAGATGCCAGTGGAGGAAGGTTCCACCCAGATAATTGACGGTAAGTCTGGTAGCTGACGAGCATTGTGTTCGGGTAACTGAGCACATTGAAGCCTCGTGACCAAGGTCGCC